>JBAXBW010000011.1:0-28299 GCA_037141805.1 Chlorobiaceae bacterium
TCATCCGCTACCGTACCCGCGACCTTACCCGACTCCACGCTGAGCCGTGCGAGTGCGGCCGCACGCTGGTGCGCATGGAAAAATGCGTAGGCCGCTCCGACGATATGCTCATTATCCGTGGCGTCAACGTCTTCCCGTCACAGGTAGAATCGGTACTGCTTGAGATGAGTGAAACCAAGCCGCACTACCTCCTGGTGGTTGATCGTGAGAACAACCTCGACACCCTCGAAATCAGGGTAGAGATTGAGGAGCAGTTCTTCTCAGACGAGGTAAAAGAGCTTGAGGGACTTCGCAAGCGGATCAAGGCAAATATTTCAAGCATTCTCGGCATCAGTGCAACCATTCGTCTGGTTGAGCCTGGCACCATTGAACGCAGCATGGGCAAAGCTCAGCGAGTCATTGATAACCGGAAACGGTTGTAGGATATACGTGAAACAACGCCCAGGGGGGCGTAGGCAATACGCCCCGCCTGAATCGAGCTATATGGCTTTCTGGTATGGCCTTGCTTTCAGCAACTTCCTTGTGCCATACTTTCTCGATTTCATATTCCAACTCACCGTTCCACCTAATGTGTACATCCAGACTGGCATCAATGGCTTGGCGAACAATGCGCGGGCATTATCGGGAACAGATTGGCCAATGGCAAGTGCCCCTGCGGCTATTTCCAGAGCTTGCCTGATGAGTGCACCCTGTCTTCCAAGCTTGATGAGTGGCTGCGCATGAACCGCTCCCTCGCCCTGCCCAAGGGAAAGCCCACCTATCCACTCAAACCCTGCTGAGCGGGCAAACTCGGCACACACTGCAATCGCATTATCATTTTGGTGGGCCTCCGGAAAGCCGCAATTGACAATGGCAGCAAAACGTGTCTGCTTTGAGTTCCCCTTACAATGCATCACAACATCTTGAAAAACCGAAATAACTGGCATCGGCAGAGTATCCACATAAAGCGGAAAAGCCAGAACAACCAGTTCTGCACTGTCTATTGCCTGAAGCAGCGCTTCCATGCGTTCAGCGGTATTGATCGCCTGATAGAGATAGATCGTTTCCGTTTCAACTCCACGCATCTTGAGTTGTTCAAACAAATAAGAGCCAAGAGATGAAGAGGTGCTTTTCTGCATACGCGGACTTCCAACCAACAGCAGCGCCCGACGAACAGGAGTTGCTGGTTTCGATGAATGTTTGATCATCGGCAGAGTTGTCTCTGCATCCGAATCGTGACGTTCAACCCTGTCAAGACAATAGTCAAGCTGCTCTTTCATCACACTTTCCGGCTGCTTCCGATAGAGGATATCACAAACATGCACCTTTGCATAAAAGTTAATAGAATTGCGCCAGGCCAGATTTCGGAAAATGGATTCAGCCTGCTCATCCGGTTCGTTCAGCCAGCCAATGATAAGGACATTTGGATACTTGTCATATCGTTTCTGATGATGAATCTCCCCATCAATAGTGGTAAAAAATGGCAACGTGTTCTGTATTTGATGATCCACCATCTTCTTGAGCGTCAAGGAGTAACCTCCAAAAGTGATTGGAGTAAGCAAAATAACAAGATCACTTGCAATATATTTTTCAGAAATCTCCTGATGGTCATCAGCAAAAGAGCATTTGCCGGGGCTTTTTAGCCAGCAGAATAAATCGCCCCTGCAGTTGCCGATCTTTTTATCTCGCAAGGTAACCACTTCAGAGTTCCAGCCGCGGGCCGCAATGACTGATTGCAGGGTTGCCACCGAATAACTACCGACATTATCGCCAGCCTGCGACCCGTCAAGAATCAATGTTTTCATGATTACTCCTTTATAAATTGTTTGGCAATTGATTGTAATTCATAGTCATACAGCGCATCGCCGCCCACTCCGAATGGTGGAAGACGACCGCCGATTTCAAGCGACACCAGTCCGTGCACACGACTCCAGACAATCAGGGCGATACCATGCGATACACTATGGTAGTTGCCTGTACAGGAATTTATTGCCGAAAGCTGCGCTTCATACTCGGGCGGTATTCCGGGGAAATTCTCGCTCTTCAGCCGTCCGGCCACACGAAAATCTTCAATCACACTGACCAGTGCGCTGATGGAGCGGGTTGCTGATGGCATAATCTCCTGATGTTGCTGCTCGTAGCCGGGAATGGGAGTACCGAAAATGAGCTGGTAACGCTGGGGATAACTCAGCGCCCATTCACGATAAGCGAGACCAATCGCCCGAAAACGTTCAAGAAGCTGCGCTGGCGGAAAGCTGTCGCGTGCGTTGAGCTGAACATCACCAAAAGAGGTAAACGCATCAATGGTGAGGGCTGTCACCAGAGCATCACGATCCGGAAAATAGTTGTAGATTGCTGGAGCGGTAATACTCAACTCGCGAGCAATTGCGCGCAGCGAAAGGGCGGGTGCCCCAAACTCCGCGATCAGCCTCCATCCCCTCTCCTTGATTGCCTCATGAAGATTAGGAATCTGCTCTTTTTTGTTCGGTCTTGCCATAGTAAACATCCGATTAATCTTACAATGTAAATATACGGTGTAAAATTAATAATTCCAAGAGGGAAAAGAATGGCCCATTTGATCCACCCTAAATCTGATGGCTTCAATCGGTTCTGGCATTAAAGAAACTATATTGCGGTCATCAGTGTTTTCCATGGTGATGCGCTGGTAGGTAATTGTTGGATAATCTCTGGTAATTAAGGCTCTTTAAATGGAGTGTCATGGACGGCAAGGGAATGTACAGTGGCAAAGTTCTTGTCGCAGGGGCTACGGGAAGAACAGGTCAATGGGTTGTAAAACGGCTTTTGCATTACGGTGTACCGGTCAGAGTATTTTCGAGGGATAGGGATAAGGCATTGAGTCTGTTTGGGCACCGTGTTGAGATCGTTACCGGCAAGATTCAAAACACTCTTGATATTGCTCCTGCGGTGGCAGGTTGTGATGCTGTAATTTCTGCACTTGGTTCCAGCTCTTATTCCGGAGAATCTTCGCCAGCCGATGTAGATCGGGATGGGGTGAAGAGGCTGGCTGATGAGGCGGCAAAGGCTGGTGTCAAGCACTTTGGGCTTGTCAGTTCTCTTGCCGTTACCAGGTGGTATCATCCGCTTAATCTTTTTGCCGGTGTGCTGCAAAAAAAATGGGAAGCAGAAGAGCATGTACGGGAAGTATTCACCAAAGAAGGACGTTCATATACCATTGTCCGGCCCGGAGGCTTGAAAGAGGGTGAACCTCTGCAGTATAAGCTTCATGTAGATACCGGTGACCGGTTGTGGAACGGGTTTATCAACCGTTCTGACGTTGCCGAGCTGCTGGTTATAGCATTATGGCTCGTCAAGGCAAAAAATAAAACCTTTGAAGTGGTTAATGACAGTGAGCAACCTCAGGCGGCTCTTGGGCAATACTATGATGCTCTGCCGAAATAAGTTATTCAGCATCCGGGATCCAGATTTTCAATGACTGTGAGCAGAGGCAATTGATTTGATGACAATATCGGTGATGAAGACAATGATGAGGTTGATTATGACGGATACCAGGATATACCATGTCCAGGCAAGTCCGAAATGTTTCAGTACGAAAACAATAGCCATGCTGGCGACGAGACCAGTGGCCAGACTTGCCGTATGAAAGTGGCGCTTGCTTTTGGAGAGCAAAAAAAGTCCCAGAAGCCCTCCATAAGTGAAAGAGGCGATTTCAAGACCAACCATGACAATTGCCTTGTTGCCTGCGTCAAACATGAGCGCAATGATAATCAGCACAATCGCCCAGACGAAACTGATAATCCTTGAAAAGCCGAGAGAGGCCGTTCCGCCCAGAATGTCGTTAACGGTCGAAGAGGCCAGGGCGTTGATGGCTGAACTGTGGGTTGACATGGCTGCTGATAACACACCGGCGATCAGTAAGCCTTTCAGTCCGGCAGGGAGATAGTGAACAATAAAAAAGGCAAATTCCCGGTCTTTTTCCATTGGTGCGCCATGCATGAACACTGAAATCAGTGAGCCAGCAAGAAGAAAGACCGAAAACTGAAAAAAGACAAAAAAACCGCTGCCAATCATTGCTTTTCTTGCTGAGCTGAGATTCTTGCAGCCGAGTACCCGCTGTACCATCATGTAGTCGACCCCATGCGATGAAAGAGAGAGCAGGATTCCTCCGATAAAGGCACTGAAAAAGGTGAGCGGGTTGGTTAAAAAATGAGGATCCGTATTGATAATGTTCAATTTGCCGGAGACGGCCAGTGACATCAGTATCTCGGGCAAGCCTTTATCTATGCTGTGAAGAAGAAATACAATGGAGAGAACTCCGCCCAAAAGATAAAGACTGAACTGAAAACTTTCGAGCCAGACAACCGCCTTTATGCCGCCAGACAAGGTATAGACAAGGGTGACAACACCGATAATCATCACCGAGAGCGGAAGCGACCAGCCCGTGACCACCTGCACAACCACGCCAGCGGCAAGAAACCTGATGGCATCGCCAAGGGTTCTGGTAACAAGAAAAACCAGAGCGGCCACTTTTTGCATACCTGTACCAAAACGGATGCCGATAATTTCATAAATCGAACTCACGCCGTGTTTGAAATACATGGGCAGGAGAATGGCACTGACCAGAATTCGTCCAATAATGTAGCCCATAGCAAGTTGCAGGAAACTCCAGTCACCCCGGTAAGCAAGACCTGGAACACTGACAAAAGTCAATACTGACGTTTCTGAGGCGACAATAGAGAGCATTGAAACAATCCATGGCAAGTTATGATTGCCAAGAAAATAGTCGTTGCTGCTTTTGTTGCTTTTTCCATGCCAGAGCCCGAAGAGTGTGTTTCCGAGCAGAAAGAGAATAATGATGGCAAGATCAATGGGCTGCATGGAGTACAAAAAGTTATAATTCGTAAAGGTGAAAGGCCGATTTTCTTTCAGAGAATTCAGCCTCTTCATGCTTCCATGACTCAAGAATGTCGCAGGTATTGCCGTTGTTCAGTATGGCTGTGCGGATGCTGCTGTTTCCTGCAAGAAGATCGAATGCCGGAAAGGTATCGTTGAATTCATACACACCACGCAAGAACTGTAGTTGCTCGGGATAGAGCTCATGGAGAGCTGCAGTCATGGCAACCCCTGTGGCGAACGATCTGAAACGGGAGTGATTGGTGACCTGCAGCCATATACCAGCAATAATTTCTCCGCAGAACTTGTGAAATGTCGGTTTGAACCATACTGGACGAAAGAGAATCCCTTCGAGTCGGTATGAAGCGCAGCGTTCGGCAAGGTCATAGGGTTTTATAAATGGTGCACCGGAAAGCTGAAACGGGGTAGTCGTTCCTCTTCCTTCAGAGACATTAAGCCCTTCAAACAGGCACATACCTGGATAAACCTCGGCCGTGGCAAAGGTAGGCATGTTCGGTGATGGAGGAATCCAGGGAAGTCCTGTTTCATGAAACAGCATAGAGCGTTGCCACCCTTCCATGGTGGCGACACTGAGGTTGACATCAAGTTTCTTGAAGTCACGATAGAAGAGAGCCAACTCTCCAGCCGTCATGCCGTGCCGCACCGGTGCCGGAAAAACGCCTACAAATGAGCTGAATGTCAGGTCGAGAAGAGGCCCTTCGACAATGGTTCCTCCAAGAGGATTCGGGCGATCGAGCACCATGATTTCGATGTCCCTACCCGAAACAGCTTCCATACAAAGTGCCAGTGTGTTGAGGTAGGTATAATACCGGGTACCGATATCCTGAATATCGAAGAGAAGAAGGTCAAGATTATCCAGTATCGTTTTATCTGGCATGAGTGTTTTGGCAGAATCACCGTAAAGACTGACAATTTCACAACCAGGTTCGGGCTGATACCCGACGGCGACCTGATCCTGTTCGGTACCGAATAGTCCGTGTTCGGGAGAAAAAATCTTTTGTATATGAATACCTTTTTCTTTCAGCACGTCCCATGAGTACTTAAGTTCAGAGGTAACGGATGTTTGATTGACAATCAGTCCAATATTTCTGTGTCGGATGCTGTCAGTATTCCTGATCAGGATGTCGAGACCTGTTGCTATCATCAGTTCGTATTATCTTGTTTCAGTTCTTCGATGACTGTTGTACTGTAGGGATCGACAATGGCATTGACAAGAGTTTTTCCGGCTTTAACCTCTACTCCCGGCAAAAGCACCGAATTCCTGATGGTACAATGTTCTCCGATGCGGCAACCTCTTCCGATAACTGAGTCCGAAATCTCAACATTGGAACTGATAAAGGCTTCTGGAGAGATCGCTTGCGGGCGCATTCCCAGTGTATGGGTCATTGTTTCGGAAAGATCGTTAATGGCAGATGCTGCATTGATATTTGCATGCCAGTAACTTTGCATGGTGCCGATATCCATCCATAATCCTTTATGCTGGTAGTAGCTGAGGCCGCCGTTATCGATAAGTCCTGTAAATCCTGTATCGACAATTCCTGAAAACTCTGCTTTCATAAAACGGAAGATGTCTGGACTAAGAACCGCCGTCCCTGTATAAATGAATGAGGAGACGAGGCCGGTATGTCGCCGGTTTTTGAAATCTTTGATTAAGCCGTCTTCTACGCCGATGTAACCGATAGAAGAGGCATCTGGTGTTTCATACAGGGTCAGGGTGCCTGGCTGACCTGACTTTTTATGATGCTGAAGAAGTGCGGTGAAGTTAATATCGGTAACAATATCACTGTTGACCAGAAGAAACTCATCCGAACCGAGGAGATGTTCGCATTTTTTCAGGCCCCCCCCCGTTCCGAGAATTACTGGCTCTTCCGAAAAGGAGATATCAAGCCCAGGCAAATTACTCGCAATAATAAAGTTTTTGATTGCATCGGCATGAGAGTGGATGTTGCAAATAATCTCTTGAATTCCAGCATGCTTCAACAAACATAACGTGTAAAAAAGAGAGGGGATATTGAGAATCGGAATCAGTGGTTTCGGGATATGATTGGTCAAGGGGCGCAGACGGGTGCCAAGGCCTGCGGCAAGGACAAATGCTTTCATGATGTTGCCCCATCAAGAAGAGGGCGCAAGATTTTTCCCGCAGCCTTCAGTTCTGTTCTTGTTTCGATATAATCAGGAATATAGGCGAGTGTTGGCGCTATTGAGTGTTCGAAGGCATTGTTTTTTTTAACTCTGGTTTGGTAACAGAAGGTGCCAATGGCCTTGATATTTCGTTGAAAAGCCATAAGATCAAAATAAAAAAGGTATTCGTCGAAACTCATGATGCTCAGATCGTGAAGACGAAGAGTATTATAGTGATAAGCTTTTAATTCTTCGGTCAGCAAAGGGTCGAGCTTGATATAAGAATCCCTTATCAGGGAAACGGCATCATATTGCGGAAGGCCCATACGAGCATCCTGAAAGTCAATAATCACCGGTTTTTCTTTGTAAACAAGAATATTACGGCTGTGAAAATCCCGATGGTTCAGCACAAAGTGCCGGGGCTTGAAAAGAAGCTCTGCAATGGTTTCAAACTCACGGCGTAATGCGCCGATGAGTTGCTGGTCGAAAGCTGAAGCAAAGTAGTCGATCAGGCCGTGCTCAATAAAGAAATCAAACTCAAACATGAGTTTTTCCTTGTCAAAACTTCTGTTGAAAGGGATATTGGTTTTTTCCCCATCAATAGTCTGAAGTTGTACGAGGATATCAATGATCCCCCGGTACAAGAGATGGATGGCCTCTTCTTTTTCTGACCCGAAAAGGTTCTGAAGGAGCAGATCGCCGCAATCCTCAAGAAGCAGGAGCCCTTTATTGGCGTCAATGGCCTTGACTGCCGGAATCGGAATATTATGCCTCAACAAGAGTTCGTGCATGACCAGAAACGGGTAGTCAATCGCTGTTGATGCTTCAAATGCCGGATCATAACAGGCTACAAAGGTGCCATTCGTCCCGACGACCCTGAAATACTGACGACTTGACGCATCGCCCTGTATTTTTGTGATGGAAAGGGGTTGGCCGCAACAGGTATTGAAAAGAACGGCGATATATTCCTTGATGGTCATACGGCAATAATATCCTGTCTGCCTCGTTTTCAAGTAAAGAAATAAGCTTCAGAGCATATAATAACAAAAAAAAAGCACCCTGTGCTTTACGCATAAGGTGCTTTTTTTAAAAACGTCATGCTTACTTTTTAGGTGCAATGGCAGAAGAGAGGTTCTGCAAGATCTGGTTAAGTGCGGAGATGACATTTCCAACAAGATCTGTGGCAGTTTTACCAAGAGGCTCTGCAAGCTGTGCAGCATTCTTGATCCCGTTGTTCAAAAGCTCAACCTGCTGCTGGGCAAGTTTCCCAAGGGTATCAAGAAGATTACTGATGGCACCCGATACGTCGTTGTTTGTTCCGTTTGACATGGCTATTATTGTTTTTAGGGTTAATAAGAAAACAAGTGTTTCAAATTGTTGTACGTACCTTTTACGGATTTTACCGAAATTTAAGACTTTTACAACTGCAGAGCAAATGTAAAAACAAGGGTTTTTATCCCCCACTTGATCAGGAAGGGATACCGGAGAGCCGGGTGGTTCGTTTTACCAAGCGGACAACCTCTCCTATCCAAAGAGTTAACGATGTTGATGCAATTATTATTACCCAATCCCGGAAGGTCAAGGGAACGGTTCTAAAAACATCACCACCAAACTGGACGATAAGGAACTGACCAAATAATATTATAAATGCAACGATGATGAAACCAACGCTTTTGGACAGATCACTGAAGGCTGATTTTCCGGTACCAAAAGCTTTGGCATTGAACATGTTCCAAAACTGCAGCATAACAAATATCGTAAAAAACATGGAAAGATTATATGGGCTGATACTTCCATTCGTTTCCGTAAAGAAAAAAAGTGTACCAAGTAACAGTGCGACAAAAATAAAGCCAACTGACAGTATAGAAAAACGCATTTCCGGTGTAATAATAAAGTCGTCATTTTTGCGAGGTTTATCCTCCATAACACGATTTTCAGGAGGCAAGGATGCTAACACCCCTGCGGCAAACGTATCCATTATAAGATTAATCCATAACATTTGTATAACGGTCAATGGCAATTCCTGACCGAAAATTGAGCCAAAAAAAACTATTGTGAGAGCGGCTACATTAATAGTCAACCGTTTTTTTTGCCTGTAGGGGATTGCAATTGCTTGCTATTGTGAAGATATGCCAGGCGCAATCTTCCCTTGAAATATTGACTTAAGCGGGGTCGGGATTCTTGTAAAGTCGAAAAAGACTTATATTGCCACCGTTTGGAGATTGGGCTGTTGCAGAAAAACGTGTTATTCCAGCATTTTATAACTTAAGCCCTATGATGGACGTTACGTATTGCATGGAATTGGCTTTTCGGGAAGCGATCAAGGCTTTTGAACGAAAGGAGGTTCCCGTGGGGGCTGTCGTGCTCGATAGTAGTGGTCATGTTATCGGCAGGGGGTATAATCAGGTTGAAGCGCTTAGCGATGCTACAGCACATGCTGAGATGATTGCGTTGACCTCGGCCATGGCAACGATCGGCAGCAAGTATCTTAAGGATTGTACCCTTGCCGTTACCCTTGAGCCTTGCCCGATGTGTGCCGGAGCTATCGTTAATGCAAAGGTCGGGAGGGTTATTTTCGGGGCTTACGATCCAAAAATGGGAGCGTCAGGTACGGTTATGAATGTGACAGGGTGCCAGCAGCTCAACCATCAGCCGGAAGTCTTCGGCGGCATTATGGAGAACAAATGCCAGAATCTGTTAAAAGATTTTTTCCGGGAACTCCGTCAAAAGAATTGATGACAGAATTATCCATTCTCTTTGAGAATATGCTTCAGCGAGCTCGCCAAATGTGACACAATATCCTGTGCCATGCCACTTCCGGTTGAAGGAGGTTGTATGGTATCAAGGCTGTCCATTCCGGCTTTTTTCACGGCTTTGCTGATGGTGACCGACAAAATCGGGTTACACTCCCGGATAATCTCTTTCAGCATGAATGATGCCTCAAACATGCTTTGCCGAATGATCTCTTTTTTCTCCTCTTTGGTCGTGATCTGACAGTGCCGGGTTGCTATAATACCGGCAAGGCATGTGAGGTAGGTGTTTGTCGCACCTGCCAGAAAGAGGTTGAGAAAAAACGGAGTCAGCAGGTTACCGCCCGGTAGCAGTGACGAGAGAGTATTGCTGAACGATGACTGTATAATAGGCTTTATATGTTCCGGAATGTCTTCTTTTTTAAAGTCTGAAAGCGGCAGGCACTCATAGACGGAACGAACAAGATCTATGAATTCCCTGAGATGCTGTTTGCGGTTGTGTATGCAGTAAACATTCCATAACACCTTGAAGTTGTTGAGAATGGAGGTGGTTGTACCATAAGAGGTGTTCTGGGCAAAAGCTCCCACAAAAAAGTTTTTTGTAGCAATCTGCCGGGTCATGTTGAGCGAGTCAACATCAAGAAGCTTGAGGTTGGTACGCAGCCAACGCTGATCTTTTTGACTTTTTGATGGATCAGGGTGCATGGGATGAACCGGCAACCGTCTGGCAAGATGGCTCACATAAGCTGCCAAAAGCTTTGAATTTTCATCTTCAGGCAGCTCCGGAGTTTTCGGAACAGAAAAAAGATTGAACCCGGTATATAGGGCGGAGAGAATGATGACTGAGCTGAACAGAAGAAAAAGTGATCCTGCGTAAGGGTGCCAGGAACGGAGAAGGGCGGCGGCCACACTTAACTGGTTAACAACAAAAACAACCACGATCAGAATGACTGCAACAAGTGCGGCATAGACAAATATGGCTGCTTTTCGTTTCATGCAGTTTCTCTCTCCGGAAGTTTGATGGCGTGGTCGCTGCTGAATTGATAGTCACGAAAAATATCCTCGGCTTTTGGAAGCTGCCATTGCCCGTTCGCCAGACGGTTTGTTGTCTCCTTGAGGCGATAGGTTGTATGACCGCATGTCCAGCAATCGTAATTAGCCATGCCCGTACAAAGGCAGGTTTTTTCTTTTACGGCAAGTGGCTCCCCCGATTTTCTCTCGGCAAGTGCTGCGTAATAAGCATCAATATAGGTACACTTCCCGCTGTTTTCAAGCAGGTAACCGAGTCCTTCACAATTCGGTTTTATAGCATAGCGAAGGGTGGGTGATTCGGTGAGCATCCGCATGGGATAGCCGGTGGTTGAGGCCATATTGACGACAATGTCTTCTTCCCTTGCGTTGATATAATGCTGTTTGACGCTGGCTGGCAGGCCAGCCTCCCTGCTGATGGTAAAGCGGGTTGCAACCTGCACTCCTGCCGCTCCCATTTGGAGATAGTCTACGGCATCAGTTCCAGTAAAAATGCCTCCCGCAGGAATGACCGGAATGTTCAGTGCCTCTTTTTTCAGAAAAGCGAGTACTTCGGTAAAAATTGTTTTGAGATCGAAAGTGTGCCAGTCTTCTGGTCCAAAACCGAGGTGACCACCGGCAAGTGGACCTTCAACAATGATATAATCAGGTAGTCTGTTCAGACGTATTGCCCGTTTCAGAAAAATGGAAAGCGCTCTGACCGAAGAGATGATAATACCGATTTTTACATCCCTGAACCGTGGGTGATCCTGAATAAGATCAAGCGTTCGGAGATTGAGTCCGGCAGCAAGCGTCAATCCGTCAATGCCGGCATCCATTGCTGCGGTAAGCCTGATCTTCAGCGTCGGTACGCTGTTGTTCATGGTCAATTTCTCCATGCAGTTCAGAAAAATAGCTCCGTTACCTGTTTTTTGGGATATAGTGTGCTCAATATACTTTTTTTGTGCTTCAGCAAGTTCGTCAAGATCAAACAGTACTGCGGATTTATCGGGATTGTTATGGTATTGGAGGTATTTTTTTCTTTTACGACTGACAAACGTCGTGTTCAATATCCTGTCGCAGACATAGGTGACCAGAGCATCGGAAATATGGCCTATTCCACCAAGTTTTTCCGCCGCAAGAGCGAGTTCGGTTGTTGAAATATTGACACCCATGCCGCCAATAATGATGGGGACATATTCTTTTCCGCCCAACTGTAACCTGAAATTGTCTACGTTCATTGTTGTTTTTATCGGTATAAGAGCATTTACAGATCATCATTACCACTGAGAACAGGGAGGAAGGTATACTCCTGGTCATCTCACATCCTGCGCCAAAAATTACCTAAGATATCATATTTCGATTTATAAATCTACAGACAATTCCAGGAAAAACCCCTCCTTTTTATCTATTCGCTTTATTCTGAAGTAAACTTTCGCGCTCTTGAGTGGATGAAGTTTGAGAAAAGGTGCAGAGAATATTAAATTGCGGGCCAAACAAGGTGGAATGAATAATTCCCGGAATAATCAACATCCTGAAAACTAGTGGCGAAACTATGATAAAACTTGTCTTATTGCGGCATGGGGAAAGTCAGTGGAACCGTGAGAACCGTTTTACTGGCTGGTACGACATTGATCTGACCGAGCAAGGCAGAAAAGAAGCCGCAAACGCAGGCAAATTGCTTCGGGAGGGAGGATTTGTTTTCGATGTCGCGTATACCTCAGTTCTGAAACGAGCTATCAGGACGCTTTGGAGTGTTCTTGATGAAATGGATCTGATGTGGATTCCTGTCTTCAAAAGCTGGCGGTTGAATGAGCGTCATTATGGAGCTCTACAGGGACTCAACAAGTCCGAGACCTCTCAAAAGTATGGTGAAGAGCAGGTACTGGTCTGGCGGAGAAGTTATGACACTCCACCTCCATCGCTGGAGAAGAGTGATGAGCGCTATCCAGGTTCTGAGCCCCGGTATGCCGATCTGAATAAAGAAGAGATTCCCTTGAGTGAATGCCTGAAGGATACTGTAGAGCGTTTTTTACCAATATGGCATGAGACGATTGCGCCTGAAATTCGTAAAGGAAAGAAGGTTATTATTGCCGCTCATGGAAACTCTCTGCGTGCGCTGGTCAAGTACCTCGACAATATCTCCGAGGAGGATATTGTCGGCGTGAATATTCCTACCGGGATTCCGTTGGTCTATGAGCTTGACGACAACCTCAAGGCTTTGAAAAGTTATTATCTCGGTGATCAGGAAGCCCTGAAAAAGGCCGTCGATGCTGTTGCCAGCCAGGGGAAAGCATAGTTCGACGGGTATATTTGATTTAGGCTACTATATTGCTGAAAAACATTTATACTCAGCCTCAGGGTCCTTCGTTTGCTTTTTTTTGAAACTGTTTGAAAAGTTGTGCCTGAAAATATGAACGTTACGTTAAATGCTGGCCTCTATGATCCTCAGTTTGAGCATGATGCTTGCGGTGTAGGGTTTGTTGCCCATATCAAAGGCATCAAGTCTCATGACATTGTAGAGCAGGGGTTAAGGATCAATGAAAACCTGAAACATCGCGGAGCAAGCGGATGTGAAAAAAATACCGGTGATGGAGCAGGAATTCTTCTTCAGGTACCAGACAAGTTCCTGCGCATGGTCTGTTCTGAAATAAATGTCGATCTTCCCCTTGACAACCGTTACGGTGTGGGAATGCTCTTTCTGCCGCCGGATATATCCCAGAGGCGTGCTATAGAGGATATTTGCCGTCAGATGATTCAGGCCGAGGGCCAGAAGTTTCTCGGGTTCAGAAAAGTTCCTACCTGCAACGATTCACTTGGTAACACAGCCCGTTCCCAGGAGCCAGTAGTCAAACAGCTCTTTGTCGGTTGGGGAAAGGATACGCTTTCGGATCTCGAATTTGAACGCAAGCTCTATATCATCCGTCGTCGCATTACCAAAAGGGTGAAATATACCGCAGGTCTTCTTGGAAGCAGTTATTTCTATATTTCAAGTCTTTCCGGCAGGACGATTGTTTATAAGGGTATGCTTCTGCCAGAGCAGGTAGGGCTGTTTTACCCTGAGCTGCATGATCCTGACATGGAGAGTGCCATTGCCATGGTTCACTCCCGTTTCAGTACAAATACGTTCCCGAGCTGGGACAGGGCGCATCCCTATCGCTTTTTGAGTCATAATGGAGAGATCAATACGCTCAAGGGTAACGTCAACTGGATGAAGGCGAGGGAGAAAAATATTGAGTCGAAAGTGTTTGGAAGTCAGCTTGAAAGTATTAAGCCGGTAATTCTGGAAGATGGCAGTGATTCGGCTATCCTCGACAATGCCTTCGAGTTTCTTGTGCTGTCAGGTCGGTCAATGGCTCATGCTGCCATGATGATTATTCCCGAACCATGGTCTGGCAATGATGCGATTTCCCCGGAGAAAAAAGCGTTCTACGAGTATCACAGTTGTCTTATGGAGCCGTGGGACGGCCCGGCGTCAGTAACCTTTACCGATGGCGTGCAGATCGGCGCGGTTCTTGACCGTAATGGACTTCGTCCTTCGCGGTATTATATCACCAAAGACGACCTTGTCATCATGGCTTCCGAGGTCGGTGTGCTTGATATTGCGCCAGAACGGATTCTCAAAAAAGACCGACTCCAGCCGGGTCGCATGTTTCTGGTCGATACAGCCCAGGGACGCATTATTTCCGATGAAGAGATCAAGCAAACCATTGCCAGTGAAAAACCTTATGGCGAATGGATTAAGCGAAATATTATTGATCTGGAGGCGCTGGCCGATCATCCGCAGATGAAAAATCCTGATGAAGAAAAGTACAGTCTGACTGCTCGTCAGAAGGTGTTTGGCTATACCCAGGAAGATATCAGCCTGCAGATAAAGATTATGAGTGAAAAAGGGGTGGAGCAGGTCGGCTCAATGGGTAATGACACCCCTCTTGCGGCTTTCTCCAACAAACCGAAGCTGCTTTACGATTATTTCAAACAGCTTTTTGCCCAGGTGACCAATCCGCCGATTGATTCGCTCCGCGAGGAGCTTATAACCTCCACCACGGTCATGCTTGGTACGGAAGGAGAGTTGCTCGAACCCTCAGAGATGAATTGCCGACGCATTCGCTTGCCCCATCCGATCTTGACGAACCAGGCTCTTGAAAAGATTCGCGGAATTGACAAGCCCGGTTTCAGGGCGGTTACTCTTCCTATATTTTATGACGTAGCCCAAGGCGGCAAGGGCATTGAAGCTGCCATGCAGGATCTCTATCGACAGTCCGAGCAGGCGGCGAGCAAAGGTGTCAATATCATTATTCTTTCCGACAAGGGGGAGTTGGAGGGTGACCGCGCTCCAATTCCTGCTCTGCTTGCTGTTTCCGGTCTGCACAATTTTCTCATCAATGCCGGTATCAGAACAAAGATCGGTCTGGTGCTTGAATCTGCCGAACCGAGAACGGTACACCATTTTGCCATGCTCATCAGTTATGGTGTTGGTGCCGTGAATCCCTATATGGCGTTTGAAACTATCCGTTCGCTGGTTTCGTCGGGCCGTATAAAACTGGAGGAAAAGGTTGCCGTCAAAAACTATATCAAGGCCGCTGTCAAAGGTGTGGTGAAGACCATGGCAAAAATGGGGATTTCAACCATCCAAAGCTATCGCGGAGCCCAGATCTTTGAGGCTGTTGGTCTTAATACCCAGCTTGTTGATGCCTATTTCACCCGTACGCCAACCCGCATTGAAGGTATTGGTCTTGATGTTGTTGCAGAAGAGGTGCACAGACGTCACGAAACGGTTTTTCCTCCAACGGGCAACAAGGTTGATCGCGGCCTTGATGCCGGCGGCGAACGCAAATGGCGACATAACGGTGAATATCATCTTTTCAGTCCGGAAGCAATCCATTTTCTGCAGCACTCCTGCAGAACAGCAGATTATGATCTTTTTAAACAATACGAAAACCTTATTGACGACCAGAGCGAGCATCTTTGCACTATCCGCGGCTTGATGGATATCAGGTTCAGCGATCAGGCGGTGCCGATAGAAGAGGTTGAGCCGATTGAGGCAATTCTGAAAAGGTTCAAGACCGGTGCCATGTCCTACGGCTCTATCAGTCAGGAGGCCCATGAAACTCTTGCCATTGCCATGAACAGGCTGGGGGGAAGGAGTAATACCGGTGAAGGCGGTGAAGATCCGGCGCGCTTCATCAAGGATGCCAATGGCGATTCAAGAATGTCGGCAATCAAACAGGTTGCCTCAGGAAGGTTCGGTGTTACCAGCGAATATCTTGCCAGTGCCAATGAGATACAGATCAAGATGGCACAGGGCGCAAAACCTGGTGAAGGGGGACAGCTTCCAGGCTCAAAGGTCTATCCATGGGTTGCAAAAGTGCGTCACTCAACACCTGGTGTCGGGCTTATTTCGCCGCCGCCCCATCACGATATCTATTCGATTGAGGATCTGGCACAGCTTATCCATGATCTGAAGAACGCGAATTCCAGTGCGCGTATCAACGTCAAGCTGGTTTCGACTGTTGGAGTGGGAACGATCGCGGCCGGTGTCGCCAAAGCCCATGCGGATGTTGTGCTCATCAGTGGCCATGATGGCGGAACCGGCGCATCGCCAGTTTCAAGCATCATGCACGCAGGTATGCCGTGGGAGCTGGGCCTTGCAGAAGCGCACCAGACCCTTGTGCTGAACAACCTGCGCAGTCGTATTGTTGTGGAGGCTGATGGCCAGTTGAAAACAGCACGGGATATTGTTATCGCGGCCATGCTTGGTGCCGAGGAGTTTGGTTTTGCTACAACAACTCTTGTGGTGATGGGATGCATCATGATGCGCTGCTGCCAGGACGATTCCTGTCCAGTCGGTGTTGCTACCCAGAACCCGGAACTGCGCAAGCATTTCAGGGGAAAACCAGAACATGTGGAAAACTTCATGCGCTTTCTTGCAGAAGGAGTGCGTGAGTATATGTCGCGTCTTGGGGTGCGTAACCTCAACGAGCTTGTCGGACGGACCGAATTGCTCAGTATGAAGAAATCTGTCCATCACTGGAAAGCGCAGGGAATCGATCTTTCCAAGATTCTCCACCAGGCAGAGGTTGGTGAGAATGAAACACGATATTGCACCATCAAGCAGGAGCACGGTCTTGACGAGAGCCTCGATCGTACAACATTGCTCTCTTTGTGCAAGCCAGCGATTCAGAACAAGGAAAAAGTTTTCACTACTCTTCCCGTCAGAAATACCAACAGGGTCGTCGGTACCATTGTTGGCTATGAAGTGACCAAAGCGCATGGTGCAAAAGGATTGCCGGATGATACGATTCACCTGAAATTTATCGGCTCTGCCGGTCAAAGCTTCGGAGCATTTATTCCCCAGGGGATGACTCTTGAACTTGAAGGTGATGCCAATGACTATGTTGGCAAGGGACTTTCAGGAGGCCGGATTATTGTGTATCAGTCCAAAGGCTCCACTTTTGTGCCGGAAGAAAACATCATCATTGGCAATGTGGGCTTTTATGGAGCTACCTCCGGAGAGGCCTATATCAGGGGCATGGCCGGAGAGCGCTTTTGTGTGCGCAACAGCGGTATGCTGGCTGTGGTTGAGGCTATTGGCGATCATGGTTGTGAATACATGACTGGCGGAACCGTGGTCATTCTCGGTAAAACAGGCAGAAACTTTGCTGCCGGGATGTCGGGCGGTGTGGCTTATGTGTACGATGTTGATGGTACCCTTGAGAGCAATTGCAACCATGACATGGTGGCTCTCTCTTCAATTGATGATCCGAGGGAGCGAGCAGAACTTCAGTCCATGATTAAACGGCATGTCGGCTATACCGGAAGCGACCTGGGACAATCTATTCTTGATGACAGGGATGCTTTTCTCAAGCGATTTGTTAAAGTCATGCCCCATGATTACCGCCGTGCTCTTGAAGCCATGAAAGAGGTCGAGGCTGCAGGGCTTAGTGGCGACGAAGCGGTTATGGCAGCATTTCATAAAAATATTAACGACCCGGCACGAGTTTCAGGGAATTGATACCGGAAAAGATTAAATCATTGATATGGGCAAAGTTAAGGGTTTCATGGAGTATCAGAGAGCATTGCCTGCTGACAGAGAGCCTCTGGAGAGAATAAAAGACTGGCAGGAGTTTCACAAGAAAATGGCTCCTGAGAATTTACAGAAGCAGGGTGCCCGTTGTATGGATTGCGGTACACCGTACTGCCATACGGGGTTTATGCTGAGCGGTATGACGAGCGGTTGCCCGATCCACAATCTTATTCCCGAGTGGAACGATTATATCTATAACGGGTTTTGGCGCGAGGCATACGATCGGCTGATAAAAACCAATAATTTTCCGGAATTTACAGGAAGGGTTTGTCCTGCTCCGTGCGAAGGCTCCTGTGTGCTCAGCATTATTGAACCACCAGTTACCATCAAGAATATTGAGTGTTCGATTATAGAGCATGCGTTTGCTGAAGGGTGGGTTGAACCGAAACACATTCTCCACAGAACAGGAAAACGGGTAGCTGTCGTGGGTTCAGGCCCTGCGGGGCTTGCCTGCGCTGACCAGCTCAATAAAGCGGGCCATAATGTGACCGTGTTTGAGCGGGATAATCGTTTCGGCGGCCTTATGATGTACGGTATTCCGAACATGAAGCTCGACAAAAAGGTTGTGGTGGAGCGCCGTATTGGACTGATGAAGCTGGAGGGAATCCGTTTCATGGAGAACACTGAGGTTGGCAGAGACTATCCGGCAGACAAGCTCCTTGAAGAGTTTGATGCTGTTGTGCTTTGTACAGGCGCTACAAAACCCCGCAATCTTGCAGAAGAGGGGCGCGAATTGCCTGGCATCTATTTTGCCATGGATTTTCTCCGCTCCAGCACGAAAGCCCTGCTTGACGGAAGTGCTCCAGCACTTTCAGCTTTCGATAAAAATGTTATTGTTATTGGAGGCGGCGACACCGGTACCGATTGTGTCGCGACTTCACTCCGCCAAGGGTGCAAAAGTGTTCGGCAGCTTGAAATTATGCCGAAACCCCCTCTCAATCGCCAGCTTGATAATCCCTGGCCCGAATGGCCGAAAACCTTCAGGGTAGATTATGGACAGGAAGAAGCTGCGTTGGTGCAGGGAGATGACCCGAGAAAATACTCCATGATGACCAAAAAGTTTCTTGCTGACGAAAATGGTGCACTGCAAGCGGTCGAGGTCTCCAGAGTGGAATGGGTTAGAGACAATGGTCGTTTTGCGCCTCAACCTGTTCCTGGCACTGAACAGATTATTCCTGCAGAGCTTGTGCTGCTTGCCATGGGGTTTATCGGGCCAGAGGAGCATCTGCTGCAGCAGCTTCAGGTGATTCAGGACGAGCGATCAAACATTAAGGCGACCGACAAAACATTTCACACCAATCGTGACAGAATTTTTGCCGCCGGTGATGCCCGCCGGGGTCAAAGCCTTGTGGTGTGGGCAATTCACGAGGGCAGAGCTGCTGCGCGTGAGTGTGACCGGTTTCTTATGGGCTACACCAGTCTTCCGTAAACAATTACTTAACCAGAGGGGGATTTATGGAACAGCAAAAACTCAGGGAACTCCTTGATACGCTCCACCGGGAGCTTGAACAGGTGGAATCCATTGATGAAACCACTGAAGTTGTTCTGTCGAATCTCAGGGCAGATATGCAGAGATTACTGGCCGAAAAAGCTGACACTCTCCACGAGGATGAATCGCTTGTGGAACGCATGAACGAGGCACTCGACCACTTTGAGACCGATCACCCCAAACTGAGCTTGACCATTCAGCATATCCTGGATAGTCTGGCAAAGATGGGGTTTTAGGTATTATCTTATTAATTTGACGGAAAGCATGTTTGTTTCATGACGAGAGAACGAGAACCGGGAAGAGGGAAAACAAGAGGTGACAACGGCACTAATGATCAGGTATACTGCTCATTTTGCGGTAGAAGTGCCCAGGAGGTCAACAGCATGATTGCAGGCCCGAAAGCATTTATATGCGATCGCTGTATTAAAACATCATACGAGATCCTGCGTAAAGAGGTCAATTCGATGCAGCAAGCAGAACGGGTTAAGGAGCAGCCGTTTCAGCCTCGCCTTGCAAGTCCCAAAGCTATCATGGATTCTCTTGACCAGTACGTTGTTGGGCAGGAAATAGCCAAAAAGTCACTTTCGGTAGCGGTCTACAACCATTACAAGAGGATTGATTCGCAGGAATTGAAGGATGAACAAGATGATGTTGTTATTGAAAAAAGCAATATTCTGCTCATAGGGCCGACCGGCACCGGAAAGACCCTCCTTGCCCAGACGCTTGCCAATTTGCTTGAAGTGCCTTTTTCAATCGTTGATGCCACCTCGCTGACCGAAGCGGGATATGTCGGTGATGACGTTGAAACTATTCTTGCCCGGTTGCTCCATGCTTCCGATTTCAATCTGGAACGGGCGGAGCGGGGCATTATCTATGTTGATGAGATTGATAAAATTGCCCGCAAATCTGCTAATGTCTCTATTACCCGCGACGTTTCCGGAGAAGGAGTTCAGCAGGCTCTTCTGAAAATTCTTGAAGGTGCGGTCGTCGGTGTTCCGCCGAAAGGAGGACGCAAACATCCTGAACAGCAACTGATCAACATCAACACCAGGAACATCCTCTTTATCTGCGGAGGAGCGTTTGAGGGCCTCGATCGGCTTATTGCCAAAAGAGTCTCAAAATCCTCAATGGGATTTGGTGCAAAGGTCAAAACAACCCATACCGGTTATGACCCGGAGATACTCAAACTTGTTACCCAGGATGACCTGCACGACTACGGCCTTATTCCTGAATTTATCGGTCGTCTTCCCGTGATTTCGACTCTTGAAATGCTCGACGAAAAGGCGTTGCGCAACATCCTTGTTGAACCGAAAAATGCCATTACCAAGCAGTACAAAAAGCTGTTTGAAATGGACGGCGTGGAACTCGAATTTACCGAAGAGGCGCTTGACAAGGTGGTGCAGATAGCCATTGACCGTGGAACAGGAGCCAGAGCTTTGCGTTCGGTGCTCGAAAATGTTATGATTGATATCATGTTTGAGATTCCGTCAATGAAAAACACTCACAAATGCCGCATTACGGCCGACACCATAGAGAACAAAGCTCTTCCGGAATATTCTTCCGGTGATGGGAAAAAGAAAAAAACTGCATAAAGCGCTAAATCAGCACTCAGCGTTTTGTGTTTTATCATTGAAAGCCTATATTGAAGGCCTTTTAACGCAGGGGCGATTAGCTCAGTTGGTTAGAGCGCTACATTGACACTGTAGAGGTCAGAAGTTCGAATCTTCTATCGCCCACCACATCGATAAAAAGCACGGAGTGTCTGTGCTTTTTTGTTTTATAGAAGCGGGGATGCGTCGGCAACATGCGACAAGGACCATGTATTTTGTTTTCCTGAAATGTGATACGCCGAACTGACAGTATGTTGAAACGGTCGTTAGCGCACAAATAATGAAAATCAAGTGCTGAACATCACCTGCGCTCCCCTTATATTAAATTATTTTTTTGTAATACGCTGTGATAATTATATTGTGTTCTTGCAGAAAGGTAATGCACATCGAACAATAAAACATTTAATGGAGTAAAAATGCAGACTATTTATGCTGACGGTATTGCCAACATTACACTGATTGATGGTGTGATTCGTGTTGATCTTGTCAATATCACACAGATTGAAAAAGAGAAAGCCAATATTCGTCCTGTTGGCGCACTGGCGATGTCAGTTCCCGCAATGCTTCGTACTCACGAGCAGCTTTCACAGGCGATCAATAAAATGGTTGAGGATGGCATTCTGAAAAAGAATGATACCACTCAGACGATTACTGATGGTTCGATTTCTGAGTAATATATACCGTTCTTGCGCGCACCACTCCTGATTGGGCTGAGTGGAGCGCGCGAGACAGTCTCTCTCTTTTACTGTCGGGGATCCGGTGAAGTCAAAACCTTGATGTTGTTGAGCTCTGGCGACTAATTTCTTTTGGACAGTGATATTGCCAACTCCATCCCCGTCTTCTGCCACAAGCCTTTTTACTTCGATCGGAATCAGCACCATTGATCCTCTGCTCAACGAATTCTTCAAAAAGTGGAGCACGGGCTCTTACTCCCAGATAGCGCTCGCCGTTACGGAAGTCGCCGAGACCAGACGTAATGTCGGAGACTTTCGTTTCGCATTTTCCTCTGCTGCCAGCAACGATATCATGATTGCTTTCAGCGAAACTATACAGAAAGTCATATTTTGGAAGAGCGGGACTGGAATCAACGAGATGACGCGCGCTTGCTTCAATAGATGCTACCAACTGTTGACGGTTCGTTAGGGATGTCCATGTTTTCAAGAGGTTACACTGCGTACTTACTCATTATTTTCCTATATTGAAGTCATAGTTAATCTGACAAGCTCTTTTCTGCTGACTTGAATTGTATAACGACATTTTGTACAAAAGCGAAAACCTTGTCTTCTGTGGGCGAATGTGTATTGTCTTCCGGAATTGCGAGCTACTCCTCTCGTGCATAGACTACTGATGACCAACCCTCACCAGCGGCATGCCAGGCTTCTCAATCCTGAACTGCATGAGCAGTTTGTAACGCACCCTGTTCAATTGTATGACAACGAGCCCGTTGTACCAAGACTTAACCGATCGGGCGCGGGCGGCTGGTGCAACATTGCACAAGATGGATAACAGCGTCCGGAAGCTTATCGACACATTGGACGGGTTGATTCCATAGAATACAGGAAATCTTTGTGGCTATCATACTGGTAGTCAAGTGGTGGGCGTAGCAATAATAGTTGCAATTTGCTGTTGATGATACTCAAAAGGAACAGTTTGGTTCATGTGATAATCGTATTTTTTTCATTGATCCTGTTAATCAATTTTGACGTAGCATTTGCTGATTATAACCCAGGAGAAAATTGTTTGACTTCTGGAAGATGGCGTATGGTTTTGGGTATGCAGTGGAATCAACACGAGCCAGCTTTGCATTATGAATTGCTTAATGATAGTTCAAAACCAACTCTCGATATCAACCAGGGCGATAAACGTGAAATCGTAAAACCTTTTTCTTATATCGATGTTGAAGGGAGGTTAAGTAAAAAATCCGGCATTGATTTAACCTATACAAAGGACAGGACTTCTTCTGTGCTTTTGGGCCGGAAAAATGTTCGTTTTTTGTTTTTTTTATTGCGTCCCACGGTTATGGCGCCTGTTGATATTGATGTGGAAACCATGCGATTGCGCTATTTTCATGCAATTGTTCGGTCAGGTAATTTAGAGTTTGGAGGTTCAGGTGGTTTACAGGCACTGTATTGTAATGCTCACGCGTCAATTCCTGTCATTGGTTATAGTGAAGAAAACTATTTTATAGTATTGCCTTGTATTGGCACTTATGCTACCTATCAACAGAATAAATGTATTCGGTATTCTGTTCATGCCGATTATTTGCCAATAGAATTAAAAAAAATTTCAGGGCGTATCGCGGAAGTTGATTGTGGGGTAGAGTATAAAATTAATTCAACTATATTTGCCGGTGCAGGTTGTCGATACTCAGTAAAGTCTCTTGACCTTGAAAATAAAAAATATCTGATGAATGCGTCTTATAGTGTATTAGGCTGGTTGGCTTTTATTGGAATCTTATTGTGACTTTTATAACAAAAACTTATTAATAGATGAAGGTTAATGATATTTACCTGGCTTTTCTGTCAGCATTTGACTCGACAGATAAAGATTTCGGTTCATTCTTTTCTGATTTCCAGTCATATTCTGCCTCATTACAGTCTGATATTGAAAGATCTTTAACAGAGATTGTTAATCTTACGGGTTCAGTGTTGCCGACGTATGAAAATATTTCTGCAGCACAATATTATGCTGAGTATGGATCTCATCAAGTACAACTCAGGATTAATGGAAGTGGAATTAATAAGCTTTTTGGAGGTGATATTACAACAGGAATTGTTTCTGTTTCAAGCATAACTGTTGATTATCCATCAGAAGCTGTTCATTTGTCCGTTTCAGGTTCTGGCATCTTTACCAACCTTGATACCGGTGCAATCAGCGGAAGTTTTAATTCATTTCAGTTTACGACACCATGGATTAATGTCATTGCTTCTGGATCAATTTCTGTTGCAAGTTCTTCTGTTACTTCGCCACTTGATGTCTTTGGTCATCTTCAAAATCTTTCAATATCTTACCCTAAAGATAGTGTTTTGCTCTCACTTGTCGGGGAAATTAATTATTACCAGGATGCTTTAGGCAAGATAAATTATAGTGGGGATGTGAATGAAATATCTCTTGGTAATGATAAAGCTGATTTAACTATCAAAGGAGATTTGTCGTGTACCTTTGATGAGAAGAATGGCCTTAACTTGTCTGGAAATAATCTGACAACAGGAATCATTTCTGTCTCAAGTATTGCTGTTAATTATCCTTCACAATCGCTTCATTTGGCGTTTTCAGGCTTGGGCTCCGGGCTCTCCGCTAACATGGATACCGGAGCAATCAGTGGAACTTTTCACTCGTTTCATTTTACGACACCATGGCTTGATGTCATTGCTTCTGGATCAATTTCTGTTGCAGGTTCTTCTGTGCTTTCATCTGTCAATGTTGTCGGTGCTCTTGATGCGCTTTCAATAACTTATCCTGACGAAAAATTCTTGCTCTCCATTCTTGGGGATATTAACTATACCCAGGATGCTTCAGGTCAGTTCCATTATGACGGTGGTGCAACAGAAATTCGTATTAGTAAAGATGGTGCAGATTTGGCTATTAAAGGTGATTTTTCGTGCGCCTTTGATGAGCAACATGGCCTTGGCTTGTCGGGAAGTGTTCATGAGATTGATGTACAGCTTGGTGATGTTCTTATTGAATGTATTGGTGATATCCGTTTTGGTGCAAAGGGTGTAGAGTCGGCTAGTATTCATGATCTCAGCATTTTGGTTAATGGCACTCATTATGACGCTTCGACGATAAATCTCAAGGATTTACTTGTGGATTGGGTTGGCAATGACATGATTTATGTGGACCAGAATGGTGACTGGTGCATTAACGATGCAAAAATACCCCTGTTTTCAGAGACTATTGATTACCTGCTTGAGAAAATTAATCCAACCCCTCCCACAGTCATAACCTTCAGTCCTTCGGATTCTGCTTCCGGTGTGGCTGTCGGCAGCGATATTGTGCTGACCTTCAGCGAAGCGATTCAGGCCGGTACAGGCGCTATTGAAATCCACAGCGGATCGGTTACCGGAGCTCTTGTTGCCCACTATGACGTGTCCACAAGCCATAATCTCACCATTGTTGGCAATACGTTGACCATCAACCCGACAGAGAATCTGGCGAAGAGCACACACTATTTTGTCACCTTTGCGGACGGTTCAGTCAAAGATATGGCGGGTAACTGTTTTGCAGGCACGACCACTTATGACTTTACGACTGCTGCTGGAAACACAGGGGTGAGTATTGATTTCAATGGTACACCAGTTGGTATGCCCAGTAAATATGAAGGTTTTGTCGACTTTGTTCTTGATCCAGCGAAGCTGACCGGCCCGGGTTATTTGGCATCTTTTTTTGTTGTTAACAGTTATGGTGCAACTGAGAACATTTCCCTGTTTGATGTCAATAATGACACACTGCCTGATACGCTTACCGACAACTGGACAGATTCTTCGGGAATTGCAAGAACGATGTCGGCCTCAATAACCTGGTATTCTGCTGATATTTTTGTGGTTCATGTAACTGCAGGGGCGACCACATCAAGCTATGACCACTGGGGGCGAATAGCTTACGATGCGCAGTCGAATGCGGTCGGTATGTACACGCTTACCATCAATCCTGTATTTACCCTCACCCCGGATGCGGTGCCAGCAGATGCGCTTATTGCAACGTTTACAATACCAGAGAAGCCGGGAACATGGTCTTTGCTTGACAGCGACCTTAACGGCGTGGTTGACAGGATGACGCGGGTTCAGACCTATATTGATGTGAACAATGTTTCACAAACATCCACTAACGAGTACTCATTAACCTGGAGTGATTCTACTCATTGGACTGCTCGTTTGACTACCGTTGATCTTGGCGTTGGTCCAATTTTCGATAATCAGGGACGGCCAACAACAATACCTTTTTACACACATACGGCAACAGGGCCTGATGTACTCCACGAGCTCCCCCTTGTTTGGCAGAGCAAAGGAGCTGACAATGTTGTAGCTACTGCCAGTTTGACGAATGCTCTGTCAGTAAAGCTCCTTGATACCAATGGAGATAACCTGCCGGATCAGGCAATCTTTACCTCGTTAAGCCTGGCAAACTCAGTAGAAGGCGGACCACTTTACACAACAATTGTCAATTTTACGGATTGGTCGAGCCTGAAGAGTACGAACACTCATCTATCGGCAGAGCTTCAAACGTCAACAGACCCGTCGCTGATGTTTACCGGAACCATCAAAGGAACCAGCAGTAACCCTACCACTCTTGCCATGCCATCGTATTTCATGGGAAGCAGCGGTAATGTGACTGATACCACACCACCAACCATCGCCACCTTCAGCCCCGCTGATGGCACAAGCAGCGTTGCGGTTAACAGGGATATCGTGCTCACCTTCAGCGAGGCAATTCAGAAAGGCACAGGCATAATAGCAATTCACAGCAGTTCAGCGACAGGTGCTATATTGGCAAGCTACGATGTGGTGACAAGCCCGAACCTCACCATTGCAGGCAATACGCTTACCATCAATCCAACGGCAGATCTTGCACATGGCACGCACTTCTTTGTCACCATCAGTGATGGCAGTGTCAAGGACTTGGCAGGTAATGCCTATGCTGGCTTATCAACCTATGATTTCACTACAAACAGCAACGGAGGTATGATCACCACAGATTTCGGTGGTGATGACTTTGGTTTCAGTGTGGCCAAGCTGTCTGACGGCAAGATTCTTGTGGTGGGCATGAGTAATGGGGACTTTGCTTTAGCAAGTTACAACACTGACGGTAGTCTGGACACCACATTTTCTGGTGATGGTAAAGTGACGACAGACTTTTTGGGGAATGGTTTTGGCTTTAATATCAAAGTACAGGATAACGGCAAGCTCCTTGTGGCAGGGGATAATAATGATAGTCTCCTTCTTGCTCGTTATAACAGAGATGGTAGCCTTGATACAAGCTTTGGTACTGGCGGTGGGGTTGTGTTGAGTTCTGGTGGCGCTGGCAGTGTGGTAGAACAATCCGATGGTAAGATTCTTGTTGCAGGAGCAACATTTATCAGCAATAGTGACTTTATACTTGCCCGAGTTAATCCTGATGGAGGCGTTGATACAAGTTTTGGTATTGGAGGTAAGGTCACTACAGATTTCGGTCATGATGACCAAGGTGCCAGTGTCGCTGTACAGTCTGATGGCAGAATTGTTGTAACCGGAATGACTTGGTTTGGTAATAATAACTGTGATTTTGCTCTTGCTTGCTATACCATCAATGGAAGCCTTGATGCAAACTTTGGTACTGGTGGCAAGGTGACGACTGACTTCGGAGGTACTGACGAAAGCTACAGGATGACGCTACAGACTGATGGAAAAATCATTATGGCGGGTGGGTGCAATGGTGATTTTGCCATTGCACGTTACAATAGTGACGGCAATCTTGATGCTACGTTTGGTGGTGATGGTAAGGTAACAACTGATTTTGGTGGGAACGATTTAGGAATGGGGGTGACAGTGCAATCAGATGGGAAAATTCTTGTTGCTGGTTATGCGTATGCTCAGGAATATGAAATAATGCACCGACAGTCCGATGGAACCTTTTTGGTGGATAACTGCAATAGCGATTTTGCCATAGCTCGTTATAATGCCGATGGTACTCTTGATGGCACTTTTGGAGTCAATGGCAAAGTGATAACGGATATTGGAGGTACAGATTTCGCCACAGATGTTACTCTCCAGTCCGACGGCAAAATTGTGGTATCCGGTTACAGTAATGGTGACTTTGCTCTTGCTCGCTATAATACCGATGGTAGTCTTGATACGAGCTTCAGCGGTGTTTCGGATACCATAGCTCCAACAGTTATCACCTTCAGTCCCTCTGACGCGGCCACCGGTGTGGCTGTCGGCAGCAACATCGTTTTGACCTTCAGCGAAGCAATCCAGAAAGGCTCTGGGGCAATTGAAATCCGCAGCGGCACCTCAGACGGAGCACTTATTGCCCACTATGAGTTGGCGACAAGCCCCAATCTTACCATTGCAGGCAATACGCTTACCATCAACCCGACTGCTGACCTGGCCAGCGGAACGCACTATTTTGTCACCTTCGGCAATGGCAATTTTACGGATTTTTCTGGTAACCCCTCTACTGGTACCAACACCTACGACTTTACGACTGATGCCTTGCCTTTACACCATAACTTGACAGGCTCGGCGACCTTCTGGAAAACCGGCGCTCCCATTACCGGTGTTACAAGCAGCCTGACCACAGCGCTTGCGGTTACAGGTGCCCAGCAGCCTGTCGAATTCAGAAATATACAGTTATCCGCAGATGGCACACGAACTATCGAACTCT
>JBAXBW010000012.1:0-27914 GCA_037141805.1 Chlorobiaceae bacterium
GTCGAATTCAGAAATATACAGTTATCCGCAGATGGCACACGAACTATCGAACTCTGGGAGACCTCAGCAAGCCCCGTTCAAAGTGCCCAACTGGAATTTACCCTCTCTTCCGGTTCAGTCGCGACATGGCAGGATGCGGCTGGCTTGTCGCCCGGATGGATCTCCATGGCCAATACGGGAATATCAGGACAATTCATTCTCGGCAGTATTGGGACAACCGCGTTATCTGCTGGCCCCGTCAAGCTTGGTACTCTGACGCTTACCGCGCCAACCAATCCGCAGCATTTTGAACTCTTGTTGACCACAGGCGAGTTGAATAACGACACCATTCCAACCTTCGGTATTGCTTCAGACAGCACTGCCACGGTCACTGATGGCCTTTATCAGCATATTAACATGCCTGATGGCACCTACGCACTGACCAGCGCTAAAGTGTCCGGGACTGCTGAAGCTGATGCTGTACACGCCAACGATGCGCTTGCTGCTCTGAAAATGGCGGTAGGGATGAACCCCAATACCGATGGCAGCGCAGTGTCACCATATCAGTTTTTGGCGGCTGATATCAACAAGGATGGAGTAATCAGGGCTGCAGATGCTCTCAATATCCTCAAGATGGCAGTCAAACTGGATACAGCGCCAGCAAATGAGTGGCTGTTTGTGCCGGAGAGTGTTGGCAGCGAGAGCATGTCACGCACCCATGTCATCTGGCCGGATAATCCAGTACCGGTGACGCTGGATGTGGATCAAGAGCTTCATTTGATTGGGATTGTGAAAGGTGATGTTGATGGCAGTTGGGTGGCGTAAGGTTTTTTGGTACATTTTTTACTGTTTGACAATGAGGAAGGGGCACCAAAAATCTGTGTTTTTTTCTCTTGTACAACAGGTTGAATAACATACTATTATGCCAAATCCATCAACATCTTCGGGGACGACCACCTTCGCATTGAGCGGTGTAAGTACTCTTGATCCATTGCTCAATGAACAATATATAAAATGGACTGTGGCTTCTTCGTCATCAGGTGTGGAGCTTTCCTACAGCTTTCCCTGGAGTGATGGAGCTTCTGCGTATTGGCAATCTGAGTACAGTAAGTATGCTGAACCAGATGCCGAAGTGTATTTTGCTTTGAATGCAGCTCAACAGTCAGCAGTGGCACAGGCGCTGCAAGCTTGGGCAACGGTGGCGGCGATCACGTTTACCGAAGTGGCAGATACCGAAAATAACGTTGGAGATTTTCGTTTCGCATTCTCTTCTGCGATTGGTGATGGTATCTGGGGGTACTGCTATTATCCCAACAACTACTGGGCAAGCGCTGCTGATGTTTGGATCAATCCATCATTTAACGGTGAAAGTGACTGGGCTGGCGGATCGTACAATGAACTCTCCCTTATCCATGAAATTGGCCATGGACTTGGCCTGAAACATCCCGGAAATTATAATGTTTCAGGGGGTGGAACAGATGGCCCTTATCTGCCGGCAGATCTCGATTTCAGAGACAAGACTGTTATGTCCTACAATGACAAGAATTTCTGGTTTTTGTATCCCGGCCAGAACAGATATACAGGGATTTTCCCTTCAACCCCGATGGTGTACGATATTGCTGCCATCCAATACCTGTATGGGGTGAACAATACTTACCACACAGGGACGAATACCTACAGTTTTGATCCGGCAACCCCTTTTTTCTGTACTCTTTGGGATGCAGGTGGCAAAGATACTCTTGATCTGTCGAATTTCACCACGGCCTGCGATATCGACTTGATACCTGGCCACTACTCATCAATTCGATATAGCAGTGTTGGGACTATAGATGACCTCTATGATGGCACCGATAATCTTGGTATTGCCTATGGCGCTATTATTGAAAATGTCGTTGGTGGTTCCAATACAGATATCATTACTGGCAACATTGCCCGTAATATGTTGGCTGGTGGGGGCGGGAATGATACGTTCATTGGGGGGGCAGGGAATGATACTCTTGATGGCGGAGATGGTATCGATACCGCAGAGTTCAGTGGTCACTATGCAGAGTATGACATCCGTTACGATCCGGCTACCTTCACCTTTATCGTCAGAGACAATATCACCTCTCGTGACGGCACCGACTCTGTTCTTTCTGTGGAAAACTTTGTGTTTGCCGATACAACAATCCTTGCCACCGATATCCGTGATTTTACTACAGAACCACAGGCGGGATTGACCATCAAGGGGATCAGCATGTCAACGTATACCAGGACTGGCTATGATGGCCCTGCGTACACAACGTTACTTGCCAATGCGCTTGATAGTGGCGCGAACTTTGTAGAACTGAGCAGTGTGTCGGTTATTGATCTTGATACCGGTGCGGTAAAAGAGTGGATCAAGAGCACGGACGGTTATAACATGACCGCAAGTCTTGACAGTGTTGAACAGGCCATTGTTGAGGCTCAGGATCAGGGGCTGAGTGTTTTTCTGAAGCCACAGATTAATGCCTTAAACCCCTCATTATCGTTTTATAGTGGCAATGAATACAGTAATCTTACCGATATAAACGCTGTCATTTCCGATCCTGCCGCCTTCTTTGCCGGCTATAAAGCGTACATCCTGAACTGGGCGGTGTTGGCTGAGAAATATAATGTTCCACTGCTCTCCATCGGCAATGAGATGCTGTCGGCCACGAAGGCAGAGTTTACCAGTTATTGGATTGATATTATCGCCAGTGTACGCGAAGTCTATAGTGGCAAGCTGACCTATTCTGCATTTACGGAAATGGTCTATTTGCCAAACGATGAAGCAAATAATATTCGGTTTTGGGATAAGATTGATTACGTGGGAGTAGACGTTTATCCCGATTTTCCGACTGGAATGGCCACACCAACGGTTGCTCAGCTTGATGCCGAATGGACATCGCAAGGCTGGAGGCACTATCTGGAAACTCTTGCAGAAAAGACAGGAAAAGAGCTTCTTTTCACTGAAACCGGGGCAGGCAGTTATGCCGGAGCGGCGAACAGAAGCGCCTATACTGATGCACTGATTGGTGAGCCAGATACACAACGAGACGATGTGACACAGGCCAACTGGTATCAAAGTTTTATCAAGACATGGGGTGGAACAGAGATGCCTGAATGGCTGGCCGGGATTTTTTTCTGGAATAACGATCCTGAGGCCACCGGCTTACATTATGCAAATGGATACGCCATACACGAAAAAGCGGCGGGTGTTATTGTTACAAGCTTTTTCGATGGAACCAACTATCTCTCAGCAGCACAGAACAGCTTTACAGGCAGCAGCAGTAACGACAACATCGCGCTGTATGGTACTGCTGGCTCGGTCAACACAACTTGTCCAGTACATGACCCCCTGGTAACACGTGCAAACACCTTTACCTCCACGGTCACCATTTATCTTAATGGCTCTATTACCAATGGTGAGGCTCCAACAGTGCACTTCTACATCAATGGTACTGATATGGGCACCAGGGAGTTGAGTCATATACCCAGCTCCTGGATTGATCCCACCGGGCTTGTCAGTAGTGATCTTGTTCCATTCAGTTTTCAGGTTGACAGCCTGGTGATTGATGAGATTAAGGTGGCCATTGAACCTCCTGTTATAGCAAATTCTCAGGTGTATATTGATGCAGTCACTCTTAATGGCGTCTCTCTTGCCTTGAGCAATGTCAGCTATTATCCGCTGAGTGGTTCAGAAGAGAGCTATCCATTACCTTATGGAGCGCTCAAGAATGGGGGTTACGTCCTGATTGACCCTTCACCCTATACCTACACGCTTGCTGACCAGCCCGGCACAGAAGCCAATCCAATAACCATCGATGGAGGCGGAGGTTTTGATACCGTTTATATGCTTGGTGCACCCCATTCATACAGCATCAGTTCGGACAGCGCTGGCGTCACCTCGCTTGACAGCCATGGATTATTTCAAAATTCAGTGTTGAGCAATATCTCGGCCATCGAATTTGCTGATGGCAGTCAACTTGCGGGTGGGCACTGGAGTACAACAGGGGAGAGCAATGTTCCGATTGGCAACGACATTGTGCTGACCTTCGAGACGCTGATCAAGAAAGGTTCAGGAACAATAGCGATTCACTCCGGGAGCGAGGTCGGTACGGTCGTCGAAAGTTACGACGTGGCAACGAGCACGAATCTGGCCCTCTCCGGCAGTACACTCACCATCAACCCTGCGGCTGATCTTGCAGAAGGCAATCATTACTTTGTTACCGTTACTGACGGGAGCCTCACTGACCTTGCCGGCACAAGCGTTGCAGCCGCTTCGACGTACGATTTTACAACAGCGGGTGAGGCGTTTCATCGTCTGACAGGATCGTTGACCTTCTGGAAAACCGGAGCCGCCATTACAGAGGTCACGAGCACACTTGCCTCAACCTCAACAGTCGATATCACTTCCGACAGCATGACCACCATCGATGACCTCTATCAGCACCTCGACATTCCTGAAGGTACCTACTCCCTGACCAGCGCCAAAATATCCGGTACTGCAGAAAGTAACGCCATCAAAGCCAATGATGCGCTTGCCGCCCTGAAGATTTCTGTGGGAATGAACCCCAACGCTGATGGAAGCGCTGTATCGCCATACCAGTACCTTGCGGCAGATGTCAATCATGATGGTCAGGTTACGGCTGCTGATGCACTCAATATTCTGAAGATGGCAGTCAAACTCAGTACAGCGCCAGAAAAAGAGTGGTTGTTTGTGTCGGAGAGTGTTGGAAGTGAAACAATGTCCCGAACCCATGTCGTTTGGCCGGATAATCCGATACCGGTTACACTGGATGGTGATCAAGAGATGGATCTGGTCGGCATCCTCAAGGGCGATGTTAATGGCAGTTGGGTAGTATGACGTAAGTCGGTGCATTTTTTTGGATTCGATAGAGCAATACGCCACTGCTGTTTCGTTCTGGTTTTTGTATATTTACAGTGTAATCATTGTTGTATAGTAATTGCATTTACTGATTCGTGTTATCTATAGATGCAGGCGACACGTTCATGATGTTTCTGTCGATGATGAACGTCATGAGCTAACGTTGTATATTGAAATTGACTATGAAAAAGCTGCCAGTAGGCATACAGACTTTCAGTAAAATCATCGAAGATGATTATCTTTACATTGACAAAACGGAGATTGCCCGGAGCTTGATTGAGCGATATCAATATATTTTTCTGTCGCGACCACGGCGGTCTGTTTCTTGATACTCTGAAAAATATTTTCGAGGGGACACGGGAGGTTTTCCAGGGGCTTCTCATTGAGAAGCCGTGGAATTGGAATGTGAAATATCCGGTCATCACAATAAGTTTCAGCGGAGGGATTCACTCGAAGGTCGATCTTGAGGAGGAATTTTTGCATATACTCAAATCCAATGAGGAGCGGCTTGGGCTGGAATGTGAAAAAAAATCAAAAGTACAATACTTCTTCGCAGAATTATTCAAGAAAGCATCTGAGAAATATCATCAGAAGGTTGTTATTCTGATTGACGAATATGATAAACCGATTCTGGACAATATTGAGAATATCCCGGAGGCTCTCATTATTCGGGATGGAATTCGTGACTTTTATACAAAAATCAAGGAGAGCGATGAGTATCTGCGCTTTGCCTTTCTCACCGGGGTAAGCAAATTCTCCAAAGTTTCGCTCTTCAGTGGTCTGAACAATATCGAGGACATCAGCCTGAACCCCGACTATGGAGCAGTCTGTGGTTACACCCAGTGGGATGTTGACACCGTTTTTGCTCCATATCTCAAAGGCGTGAATATGGAGCAGGTCAAACGGTGGTATAACGGGTATAACTTTTTGGGTGACAAGGTGTATAACCCTTATGATATCCTGCTCTATATCAAGAACAAGCACTTGTTTAAAAACTATTGGTTCGGGACAGGGACACCAAAATTTCTCATTGAACTCATCAAAAAGAACAGCTATTTTATCCCCAGGTTTAATGAATTGCAAGCTGATGAGTCTCTGATCAACAGCTTTGATATTGAAAATCTCAATCTGGAAACCATTCTGTTTCAGACAGGCTACTTGACCATCAAGCGCTTGCTTCCGTTGGACATGGGATTTGGTTATGAGCTGGTATTTCCCAACAAAGAGGTGCAAATGAGTTTTAATAACTCTATTTTGCGTTTCATGGCTATTGTTTCGGAAAAAGAGCCGATTCGCTATGAGCTGCTTGATATCATCAATGCCGGAGATGTTGGAAGTCGGGAACCCGTTATCAAACGCCTTTTCTCAAGCATCGCTTACAATAATTTCACCAACAACTATATCGAGAGCTACGAGGGCTTTTACGCCAGTGTGCTCTATGCTTATTTTGCCAGTATCGGGGTTGACATTATTGCCGAGGATGTGAGCAACAAAGGCCGAATTGACCTGACGCTGAAAGCCGAAGGGAGAACCTTTCTGTTTGAATTCAAGGTGACCGACCAGGAGCCGCTTGAGCAAATCAAGAAGATGAAATATTACGAGAAATATGAAGGAGAGAGATACCTGATTGGTATCGTCTTTGATCCGGTGGCCAGAAACGTCAGCAAGTTCGAATGGGAGAGCGTTTAAGTGTGCCCGCAACAAAAACCTTGCCGCAAGTTCCAACACTGGCTGTTCTGAGAGCAAGCTTTCGTCCCCTCTCCTCAATGGTTGCCTCTTGAAGAGCCTCAGCCAGTGAAAAGATCGCGATTTTGCTCAAAAAGACTCTCCTGAATAAGGTCTTTATTGCAATAATCTCGTCGCCAGCGATCACAACCCCGATCAGAGTCTGAACAGAATAGTTGATGGAGTGCCGGTAAAATGGTACGCTCCATGAACAATCGCATCACTGGGCCGTATAGCTTCTGTATGCTTTGCGGACCCTTCCACTCGAGAAGATGAGAACTATCGCAGCCAGAATCGTAACCAGACATCCCAGGCGAATGGCAGGCCCCGTCCCGAAATGTTCCGAAAGATAGCCGATTTCAAGGTTTCCGATCGGCATGAACCCCATGAATACCATCATATAGAGGCTCATGACCCGTCCCCTGAAGCGGTCGTCAACCGTACTCTGGATGGTAGCGCTAAGCGTCGAAACAGCCGATACCAGCCCGAAACCAGCCAAAAAGAGAAATATAAGCGCTGAAGGCAAAAAAGTGGTCACCGTAAACCCGATAAGGGCGAGAGAAAAGAGGATTGTCCCGCCTGCAATGAAAACAAGGCGATCGATTTTTCTAGAGTAGATGGAGACAAGCACGGTGCCGACAACCGAGCCAAGACCGGACACGCCGTAAAGATAGCCCATTCCCGAAGCATCCATGTGGAAGGTATGCTTGGCAATATAGGGAAGCATGGTAACATAAGACCATGCAAAAATTGAGATAACCGCGATATACAGAATACTCGTCCGGATGACCGGATGCTCCCAGGAGTAATTCAGCCCATCTCTGATAGCCTGCAGAGGATGCTGGCTGATTTTTGCCGCCGGTGTTTTTTTCGTCTCCTTCATGGAGAGCAATGAGATTATAACCGCAAAAAAGCTGACTCCGTTAACCAAAAAAGCCGTCCCTGTACCGGTTGCGGAGATCAGCATACCTGCTATTGCGGGCCCAATAACCCGTGAACCGTTATAGATCGCCGAATTCATCGCAACGGCTGACGCAAGATGCTCGCGCTCCACTATTTCGCCAAGAAAAGCCTGGAGCGCAGGAACATTGAGGGCATTGACACAGCCGAGAAGAAAGGAGAGCACAAGGATAATCCCGAGAGTTACAGTACCAGTCATGGCGAACGTGCCGAGTACAAAAGCAAGCACCATCGCCGCTGACTGCGTCCAGAGAAGAATAGTCCTCTTCGGATAACGGTCAACAACCACACCACCAAACAGCGAGAGAAAAAGTGTCGGCAGTGTGGAGGCGGCAGCGGCAAGCCCAACGTCAAAGGCAGATCCTGTTATTTCAAGCACCAGCCATCCCTGCGCCACCATCTGAATCCAGGTTCCAATCATGGAAATCACCTGTCCCGGAAAATAACGGCGAAAATTCTTGCTCTCAAAGGCGGGAAAGGCTGTCAGGAGTTGCCGTGTAAAGCCACGATTACTTTCTGTGTCAGCGTTATCAGGGGCAGATCCTGGGAAATCTTCGGCAGGTAAGGTCATCGCCTTTATTACATCCATTGATTAAAGCTCAAAGGTATCAAAAGAATGCTGAAAATCCTGCTGGCAAGTCCACGGTGAACATAATACTCTTCAACGGTTTTTCATCAAAAAGTACGCGGAAAATAATTTGATGCTACCGCGAAAAGTATAAAAAAATAGCACAAAACCAGTAAAGCGGAATACTATTACTTCTTTAAAAAAAATTTGCTGTACATTTATGCTTCCGTTGAAATTGCCATTTATTCGACGGTGTTTATAACTTTTATCAACAAAAAAAGGAGAAACTTTCGATGAATGTCGTAAATCCGGAGGCGATCGGAGTATTCGGGCTTGTTGTTACCGTCTGGGTGTTCGGGCTTGAACAGTTGGGGTTCGGACTTGACAAAGAGACTGATCATGCAAAATTGGGACGGAATCTCGGCCATGTAGCCCTCTATTTTGGCGGCCTTACCCAGCTTTTCACCGCAGTCTGCATGTACCTGTTTGACATGGGGATACCACCGGAAACCCGAATTTACCTGGGAACTATTTTTGCCACTTACGGTATGTTCTGGGTTGTTGTTGCCATGCATTTCTACAATCCCGGCGACAAAAAAGTATACGCACACCTCTTTCTTGGTATCTTTTTTATTACAGCAGTCTTTAGCTACAAAGCCATTCTTCTCGGCAAAATATGGCCTTTAGCTACCGTGCTGCTGCTCATCAATGTGCTGACCATCCTGCTACCATTTGCATGGTACAAGCAGAGCCCGTTGATCACAAAAATCTGCGGCGCAACAAATGTTGCCATCGGCCTTTGTGCCCTGCCGATTCTCTTTAAGGCCCTCGGAGTTTAATCTGCCGCCCCTTGCCCGAAACAACCATCAGTTTTTCGGTTGTTTCGGGCCACACCAACTCTTTTACAGCGCAACACAGCCTTTTGCCTGTCATTATTGTTCCTCATTACAAAATCAATTGTTATTTTGGCACTCTTTCTCCTCTTTAAAAAAGAGAACATTGCCTGAACATAAGAACCGATGATAGCACTGCACCTCTCCATACTCGACGGGGCTCCGGTACTCTGGAGTGAGGGGAAAAAGATCGGGATGCTGAAAGAGTTGCGACTGGCTACGGCTGGTATGGGCATATTTTCCCTTCGCAGCAACACGACAAAAGAGTTTTGCGTCTGGCTACCCAGCCAAGGACAAAAACCTGTTCCATCGTCTCCGCTTGTCGGTACGGCACCCGACGTCAGCGACAAGGAGAGTCTCCTGCCATTTCCGATTACCGCGCTTCGCCTGAGTTCCAATACGCTGTTCGAGCTTTCCCTTCTCACTGAAAAGGGGAACATTCCGGCCAATGGCATTATCTTCGGACACTCTCTCCTATGGATGCGTCAAGTACTGAAAATTGCGCTCAACATTATCAGAAACCAGTCGCTGCTGCCTTCACTGGTCAAAACCGACACCGTCTGGAACGCTCTATGGATGCCATTCCCTGACAACACGACGTTCCTTGCTCTTGAAAAGCTTGCGGAAACCATGCCTGCAGTATGTCGAGCACTCAGCAAACCTGACGCTCAACCTCCAGAAGCTCCAAAACAGGTGGTGCTCAGGCAGTTTCTCTCTTTTGTGGTCAATGCCCTGCAACGTCCCTCTGAACAATCAGTTCCTCCAAAAGTCTCCGAATTCGAGAGTATTCATGATGCGTGGCTCTATGCATTGAACAATAATCCCGCCCGTATCCTGTGGAAACGCGAACCGGAGATTGAGGAGTTTGCTCGCCAGCTCAACGCGTGGCGCCGTCCAATTGACGTGCTTGAACGCTCACCATTCAAATTCTGCTTTCACTTGACTGAGCCTCCACTGAAAGGGAAAAAAATGGAGCAGTGGAATATAGCCTATCAACTGCAGTTGAAAACGGATCCGAGTCTGATTCTGGAGGCACGGGAGCTCTGGAAACCAGAAAGCGCCGCATCGCAGCATATTGCCTCCTGCGCTGCAGATTGTACTGAATTCATGCTCACGGCGCTGGGACAAGCCTCAGGCCTTTACCCGGCAGTCACCCAAAGCCTGAAAAAGAAAAATCCGGGAGGCTTCGACCTTGATACTGAGGGCGCTTACAAGTTTTTGCTGGAGTATGCTGAACTGTTGCGAAGCGCAGGCTTTGTTGTTATGCTTCCGTCGTGGTGGGTTGGCCGGAGAGGGTTCAACCGTATTGGCATCAAGACGAAAGCCAAACTGCCTTCCATGAAGGGGAGCGGATCAGGCCTTACCCTTGACCGTATGATTGCGTGTAATTATGCCGCTGCGCTTGGCAATGATGAGCTTGATCTGCAAGAGCTGAAAACACTGGCAGAATTAAAAGCGCCTCTGGTGAGAGTGCGTGGGCAATGGACACAGATTGATCATAAAGAGCTTGCCAGCGCTGTTCGTTTTCTTGAGACCCATCCCACAGGAGAACTTTCAGCCAGAGAGCTTCTCTCAACAGCGCTGGGCACCCGGAAAAAAGAGGAGGGCATCCTGGTTCGTGCCGTTGAAATCGAAGGGTGGCTTCAGGAACTTCTTGAAAAGCTCTCTGGCCAGGGACAATTTGAGATGATCCCGCCGCCCGAAGGGTTTCATGGAACGCTTCGGCCCTATCAGGAACGGGGCTTTTCATGGCTTTCTTTTCTCCGCAAATGGGGGCTTGGCGCCTGCCTTGCTGATGATATGGGCCTCGGCAAAACCATCCAGACACTTGCCATGATACAGAGAGATCGGGAGAAAGGAGTAAAAAAAGCGGTGCTCCTGATTTGCCCGACCTCAGTCGTCAACAACTGGCGAAAAGAGGCCGAACGGTTTACGCCTGACCTGGCTGTTCTGGTGCATCACGGCACTGAAAGGATGAAAACGACGGCTTTTCGCAAAGCGGCCAGTGCGTCTGCCATTGTCATTTCAACCTACGGTCTGCTGCAACGCGACATCGAACTCCTCACGAAAGTTCCTTGGGCAGGAATTATTCTGGATGAGGCGCAGAACATCAAAAACCCTGAAACGAAACAGTCAAAAGCGGCAAGAACCATTCGGGCAGATTACCGTATTGCCCTGACTGGCACACCTGTTGAAAATCATGTCGGCGACCTCTGGGCACTCATGGATTTTCTTAATCCAGGTTTTCTCGGAACCCAGCACTTTTTCAGAGAGAACTTCTATACCCCGATACAGTGGTATGGTGATACTGATGCATCCACACGACTGAAGTCACTGACCGGGCCATTTATTTTGCGCCGCATGAAAACAGACAAGTCAATTATTTCCGATCTGCCCGACAAGATTGAAATGAAGGAGTATTGCTTGCTCACCAAAGAGCAGGCATCACTCTACAAGGCGGTTGTGAATGATCTTCAGGAGAAAATAGAGAACGCCGAAGGCATTGACCGGCGAGGGCTGGTACTCGCTCTGCTGCTTAAACTCAAACAGGTCTGCAACCATCCGGCACAATTTCTCGGGGACAACTCTGCTCTTGAACGCCGTTCAGGCAAGTTGCTACGGCTGACGGAGCTGCTTCATGATATCCGCGAAGCTGGTGAAAAAACACTGCTCTTTACCCAGTTTACCCAGATGGGAACAATGCTCCAGCACTATCTGCAGGAACTTTTCGGAGAAGAGGTGCTTTTTCTGCATGGTGGAGTCAGCAAAAAAAAGCGGGATGAGATGGTTGAAATTTTTCAGAAGAGCAGCAGCAATTCGCCATCAATCTTTATTCTCTCCCTGAAAGCCGGAGGAACTGGTCTGAACCTCACCGGCGCGAACCATGTTGTTCACTATGACCGGTGGTGGAACCCGGCGGTGGAGAATCAGGCAACCGACCGCGCCTTCCGTATCGGACAGCACAAAAACGTGGAAGTTCATAAATTTATCACGACAGGCACTCTCGAAGAGCGTATTGATGAGATGATTGAGAAAAAAACAGCAGTTGCTGGCCAGGTTCTTGGTGCCGGAGAGCAGTGGCTGACCGAACTGTCAAATAATGATCTGCGAAACCTGATTATGCTGAGTCAGGACGCAACAGGAGAATAACTTTTATGGCTTATCACTGGTTTACAAGGTACACTCCCGCCACCCCAAAAGCAGTTACCGGCGGCATCAAGGCTCAAAACAAACGGGGTGCATTTGCCCAGACATGGTGGGGAAAACAGTGGATTACAACTCTTGAAAGTTTTCACATCGGCGCTCGGCTTACTCGTGGAAAATCTTATGCCCGAAGCGGCCAGGTCATTGAACTGGTTATGACGGCAAAGCACGGTGTCGCCGCAAAAGTTCAGGGCTCAAGCACCAAGCCCTACAATCTTGGGATCTATCTGACCCCGTATTCAAAAGAGCAGCAGGAGACCTTGATACGAAAACTGACCACAAAACCGATCTATATCGCACAACTCCTCAGCGGCGAGATGCCGGAAAATCTTGACCGGATATTTAAAAATGCTCAGCTTCCCCTTTTTCCCCGCAGATACAACGACCTGATCACCGATTGTTCTTGCCCCGACTACTCGAATCCCTGCAAACACATTGCCGCAATTTTTTATCTGATGGCAGAAGCTTTTGACCAGGATCCCTTTATGCTTTTGACGTTGCGGGGAATAGACAAAGAGTCTTTTCTCAAAAAAATCGGATATAAGCCTTCTCCAGAAGGATCAAACGAAAACGATGCAAAAGTTGAACCTCTGCCGCTTGAACATGGCGCTTTCTGGGGATATACTCCTGCACCAGAACCATCATTCCTCTATACCTCACCACAAATGAATGCCACCATGGTAAAGCGCCTTGGTTCAATTCCATACTGGCGATCCTCTAAAAACTTTATGGGCAGCATGGAGATGAAGTACGCCAATGCATCTTTTTTTGCAGAAAAACTCATCAACAGTCAAACCGCCGAACAGGAAAAAATGGCTTCACAAAGTCTCGACTGAACCATGTTTTTTTGAAGATTTCCCTTGATTTGCTAATATGTGAAGGCAAGAGGCGCAGCGCTCCGGAATCATCACAACCTTTTTTCAAGCACTAAAACCATACGCACCATGAGTGATCATATCTATAAGAAAATTGAACTTGTAGGCACTTCGCCAACAAGCATTGAGGATGCTGTCAATAATGCTGTTGCCAAAGCAGCCGAATCGGTCAGAAACATTCGCTGGGTTGAAATCCAGGAAACCCGCTGTCATGTCGAGAACCAGAAAGTTATGTACTGGCAGGTTGCCGTTAAAATCGGCTTTACTCTTGATGAAAACTGATCAGGAGTGCCAATAAAAACAAAAGGGCGCCTTTACAAGCGCCCTTTTCTGCTTTTTCTGTCAAACACTCAATGTTCTGAAGAGTAGTTTTCCGGAGCCAACGACCAGTGTGCCGGAGACTTCCAGAGCGTCGAGAGCATCAATTCACGGATATGTGGAAACTCTTTAGGCAGTCTGTCGTAAATCATTTCAAAAAGCTCCTCATGTGAAAGAAGCTCATTCTTCCACGCTTCACGATCGACCATCATCAGCTTGGTGAACTTCTCAGCCGTCATTCCCTCAAGACCTGTCCAGTCAAGCATCTCATACTTCGGCATCCAGCCAAGAGGGCTCTCTACTGCCCCTGCTTTGCCATGCACGCGATCGACAATCCACTTCAGCACTCTCATGTTTTCACCAAAACCTGGCCAGAGGAACTTGCCATTCTCATCCTTGCGGAACCAGTTGACACCAAAAATTCTTGGCAGTTCAGGCAGTGTACGACCGACATTGAGCCAGTGCGTGAAATAATCTCCCATGTGATAGCCACAGAAAGGGATCATGGCAAAAGGGTCACGCCGAACATCACCAACTTTTCCTGCGGCCGCCGCAGTCTTTTCAGAACCCATGGTCGCAGCAAGATAGACTCCCGAATTCCAGTTTGCTGACTGGTACACCAACGGAACAGTATCTCCGCGACGACCACCAAAAATGAAAGCGCTGATAGGAACTCCTTTTGGATCTTCCCATGCAGGATCAAGCGAAGGGCACTGATTTGCAGGGGAAGTAAAGCGGGCATTGGGATGCGAAGAGAGCCTGCCACAATCAGGGGTCCATGCATGACCCTGCCAGTCGATTAGATGATCAGGAGCAACATCCGTCATCCCTTCCCACCAGACATCGCCATCAGGAGTCATGGCAACGTTGGTAAAAATACAGTTTTTACCAAGCGTGGCCATCGCATTGGGATTTGATTTGTCCGAGGTGCCCGGGGCAACACCAAAAAAGCCATATTCGGGGTTGATGGCACGAAGACGCCCGTCTTCACCGGATTTAATCCACGCGATATCATCGCCAATGGTGGTAACCTTCCAGCCCTCAAACGATTGGGGCGGAATAAGCATTGCAAAATTTGTTTTACCACAGGCACTCGGGAATGCCGCGCCTATGTAGGTTTTTTCTCCTTCGGGAGATTCGACACCAAGAATCAGCATGTGCTCTGCCAGCCACCCTTCATCCCGTGCCATTGAAGAGGCGATACGCAAGGCAAAGCACTTCTTGCCGAGAAGCGCATTGCCACCATAACCGCTGCCAAAAGAGATAATTGAACGTTCTTCAGGAAAATGAACAATGTACTTTGTGTCATTGCAGGGCCAGGGAACATCCAGCTCGCCGGGCTGAAGAGGTGCACCTACGGAGTGAAGGCAGGGAACAAAATCGCTTGTTTCACCGAGCAGATCCATAACCTTGCGTCCCATCCTCGTCATGATCCGCATGTTGGTTACCACATAAGGCGAATCGGAAATCTCAACACCGATATGTGCAATGGGCGATCCAAGAGGCCCCATGCTGAAGGGGATAACATACATCGTACGACCAGTCATACAACCCTTGAACAGTCCCTTGAGAGTCTCTTTCATCTCCTTTGGAGCTACCCAGTTGTTCGTCGGACCAGCGTCCTGACGGCGAATACTGCAAATGTACGTCCTGTCTTCAACACGCGCAACGTCACTTGGATCTGAACGACACAGATAGCTGTTGGGACGTTTCTCTTCAGACAGTTTGATAAACGTGCCGCTCTCTACCATCTGCTGACAAAGAAAGTCATACTCTTCCTGGGAGCCATCACACCAGTGCACCGAACTCGGACGACACAGTTCAGCCGTCTCCTGTACCCATTGGATCAGCTTTTTGTTTCTCACATAATCCGGAGGATTGATCTGCATTGAAGTCATGATCGTTATGTTAATTAATCGAGGTTATAAAAAAAAACGTCCCCAATCACCACTGACTGCGGACGTTTATAAGATAAAAATGAGATCCGGATAAACGGCCACCGGAACAGAAAACCATCAATCATGGGGTGATGTCTTTATTTGTCTTTAGTTATACATTCATGGCTTTCTGAGAGCATCTGCAATGATTTGATCAAATACCGCTTTGCTTCGCGCCCCGGTAATGACCTGGGTAATCCGGCCTGAAGAGTTGACGACGAAAGAGGTGGGAATAGCATGAATGCCCCCTTCAACATACCTGTTAAAGGCTGAGACCAATTGTTCGTCTGCCATAACAACCGGATAAGTTATCTTGTTTTTACTGATAAAGTCACGTATCTTCGGTTCAGTTTCATTGACCGCTACGCCAATAAAAGTAAATCCCTTGCGACCATACCGATTCTGGAGGGCAACCATATCAGGAATCTCCACTCTGCAGGGAGGGCACCACGAAGCGAAGAAATTAACGATGTAAACTTTACCGGAAAGTTGAGCGGACCCTACCGCTTTACCGTTGAGAGATACTGCCGCAAACCCAGGAGCCAAAGGGTAGACAACTGGTTGCGGAACTGCTGATACGAAACCGGCAGTAGCAGCCAGAAACAGAGCACCGAGCACACATACCTTTAAAGACTGACTGATAAGCTTTTTCATGCCGTCCCGATTAATAAAATCAAAAGAAATTATAGTTACGACTTTTCACTCAATATACAATTCTTCTTTTTTTTGAAGACTAAATAAATGAGCCGGGATTTATCTTTGCGATTCTCTGTCAAAAAATTATATTTCGGTTTGCTTTCTTATGCTTAAGCCACCTTAGCTCAGTTGGTAGAGCAACTGTTTCGTAAATAGTAGGTCGTGGGTTCAAGTCCCTCAGGTGGCTCGCAGGAGGCAAGATGCAAAAGAGCGAAACCATCTGACACATCATTTCTGATACAAAAGAGACTCACAAGCTCGTGAAGAATAAACGTTTGATTACACCATAAAATCCTATCCACACTGTCACTATGCAAGAAGGTAAGATTTCACAAATCATCGGCCCTGTAGTTGATGTTGATTTCCCTGAAGGACGGCTGCCGTCAATTCTGGATGCACTGACTATTACAAGACCAGACGGCACAAAGCTCGTTCTTGAAACGCAGCAGCATCTTGGAGAAGAGCGCGTACGTACCGTTGCAATGGAGAGCACCGACGGCCTGGTAAGGGGCCTCGACGTTACCAATACCGGCAGCCCAATACAGGTACCTGTAGGTCCGGAAGTTCTCGGCAGAATGCTGAACGTTGTCGGAGATCCGATTGACGGACGCGGCCCGGTAGGCACAAAAAAATCGTATTCAATTCATCGCCTTGCCCCGAAATTTGACGAAATCTCCACGAAAGCAGAGATGTTCGAAACCGGCATCAAGGTCATCGATCTTCTTGAGCCATATTCTCGCGGCGGTAAAACCGGTCTCTTCGGTGGCGCAGGAGTCGGCAAGACCGTTCTTATCATGGAGCTGATCAACAATATCGCAAAACAACAGTCGGGCTTCAGCGTTTTTGCCGGTGTCGGCGAACGCACCCGTGAAGGAAACGATCTGTGGCATGAAATGATGGAATCAGGCGTTATTGATAAAACAGCTCTCGTCTTCGGTCAGATGAACGAGCCTCCCGGAGCACGCCAGAGGGTTGCACTTACCGGTCTCAGCATTGCAGAGTATTTCCGTGATGAGGAGGGACGAGACGTTTTGCTCTTTATTGACAATATTTTCCGCTTTACCCAGGCAGGCTCTGAAGTATCAGCTCTTCTCGGTCGTATGCCGAGCGCTGTAGGATACCAGCCAACTCTTGCAACAGAGATGGGTGAACTTCAGGACAGAATTGTTTCAACCAAGAAAGGTTCGGTCACTTCAGTACAGGCCATCTACGTGCCTGCAGATGATCTTACCGATCCGGCACCTGCCACGGCATTTGCTCACCTTGATGCGACGACCGTGCTTTCACGCTCCATTGCCGAGCTTGGTATTTACCCGGCAGTTGATCCTCTTGATTCAACATCACGTATTCTTGACCCGAACATTGTCGGCAATGATCACTATGATACTGCCCAGGCGGTCAAACAGCTCCTGCAGCGTTACAAGGATCTTCAGGACATCATCGCCATTCTCGGTATGGACGAACTGAGCGACGAAGACAAGCTTGTGGTTTCAAGAGCAAGAAAAGTTCAGCGCTTCCTTTCACAGCCATTCTTTGTCGCAGAGGCCTTCACAGGACTTGCTGGCAAGTATGTCAAGCTGGAGGAAACCATCAAGGGCTTCAAGGAAATTATCGCTGGCCGTCATGATAATCTGCCGGAAAGCGCATTCTACCTGGTTGGAACCATTGAGGAAGCCGTTGAGAAAGCAAAAACTCTCTAAACAGACGCATTAACCATGGCGAATTCCGAAAAAGGTTTCCAGATAGAAATCGTCACTCCCCAGAAACTTCACTTTTCCGGGGAGGTTGTCAGTGTAACAGTACCTGGTGAACTTGGTCAGTTGCAGATATTGAAAAACCATGCTCCATTGCTCTCTTCACTGAAAACCGGCAAGGTCAAGCTGGCATTAGCCGATCGCAGTGAACAATTGTTTTCTATCACGGACGGTTTTTTAGAGGTCAGCAGCAACAAGGCTATCCTGTTGACTGAAACCATTTCCTGACTTCATTGCAATGAACATAAAACCATCAGCGCCCGTTAAGGGTGCTGATGGTTTTTTATTATATGACAATCCTGATACCGAAAGCCTTGCGCTACGGAGATACCATTGGCCTTATCTCCCCCTCATCACATAGCGCTTATCCTGATAAAATCAATCAGGCGGTTATCTATCTCGAAAAAAATGGCTATCGGGTCAAGCCCTCACGCCACCTCAACTGTATCGATACCGATCCGGCAATTGCCGACGAACAAAAACTGCACGATCTTCATGAGATGTTCAGCGATCCCGCCATAAAGGCAATCATCTGCCTGAGAGGAGGTGCAGGAGCTACACGATTGTTGAAAAAAATTGACTACGGCATCATAGCGGCAAATCCGAAAATAGTTGTCGGCTATTCAGATATAACCGCACTGTCACTTGCCCTGTTTGCAAAAACAGGCCTGATCAGCTTTTCCGGTCCCATGCTCGCCACTGAACTGTACGAACCAACCCCTTACACTGAAGAACATTTCTGGGGAATGCTGACCTCTCCCTCTTATGCGCTTTCGCTCTTGAACCATCCTGACCATGCGATAACCTGCATCAGAGCGGGATCAGCAGAAGGCCGACTCATCGGCGGCAACCTCTCCGTCCTCTCTGCAATGATAGGAACACCCTACCTGCCTCTGCTCAATGACTCACTCCTCTTTCTCGAAGAGATCAACGAACCAGCTTACCGTATCGACCGAATGCTCTCGCATCTCGACAATGCCGGACTGCTTGCGCCATGCCATGGAGTGCTTTTAGGACAGTTCAGCAATGGAAATGAGGTGACAAAAGAGGAAAACCTGCGCTTGCAGCATATCTTTACCTATTACAGCAAGCACGCCCATATTGAAGGGCCTGTCATGAGAGGACTCTCTTACGGCCATATAAAAAATTTGATGACCATTCCCGTCGGTGCCCGGTTTACAGCACAGCTCTCTTCGACTGGTGCTTTTTTACTCGGAGCTGTTGAACCGGTTATTGCATGAAGAGTTCCCCCTGTTGCTTCTCCGGGTTACCGTGCCTGTTTTACATCTTTTAACGTATAGCGCGCAATAACCATGAATTCCCCCCTTGTACAACAGTGGACAGCATCCTTTTCTGCGCCTGAAACAAAAGAAAATGAACAACTCTCCGGGACAGAACTGCTCGACTCATACCGCGTCGTCCTCTTCAATGATGAAGAACATACCTTCGACCAGGTGATCAACCAGATTATAAAAGCCATTCGCTGCAGTCGCCAAAAAGCAGAAAAACACACCTGGGAAGTCCATACCCGCGGCCGCAGTATCGTCTATACGGGATCAATGTTCTTGTGCCTGCAGGTTAGCTCAATTCTTGAAGAGATTGCCCTTAAAACTGAAATCCAAACCACTTGAGAGGCTGGCGGCCTCGCAGTAACATCCCGATATAGACAAGGTCAAACAAAGGACAAAAAATGCCAGCCACCAAGAGCAATTGACTTTGGCCCTTCATCCCCTGCGACCCCACAATACCGAACAAAATTGTCGGCGCCAGAGTCCCCGGCCATATCACTGCTGATTATCCTGCTTGCTTTGTTATATTCAATATTTTATCCTGTTGAGCGGGAGTCCCCGACGATTTTTCAACAACATGCATGAACGAATGATGAGCAATTCCGATCAAAAGAGGGTGCAGAGCGCAAATCTCTCCCCTGATAAAGTGATGCACAAGCTGGTTTCGCTGGCCAAACGGCGAGGCTTTATTTTTCCCTCTTCGGAAATTTACGAGGGCCTCTCCTCCTGCTTCGACTATGGACCGCTGGGCAGCGAAATGAAACGAAATATCAAGGAGCTCTGGTGGAACTCCATGACCCGTCGCCACCAGAATATAGTCGGGCTTGATGCCTCAATCATGATGAACCCCCGGGTGTGGGAAGCTTCAGGTCATGTGGCGAGCTTCAACGACCCGATGATTGACGACAGGACAACCAAAAGGCGCTACCGTGCTGACCACCTGATTGAGAACCATATTGAAAAACTGCGCCGTGATGGAAAAGAAGAGGAGCTTCTGCGAGTGCAGGCGACCTACGAAGCTGCATCAGGCTCGGATGATCTGAACCGTGCGCTTTATAACCTTATCATTGCAGAAGGGATCAAGGCCGCTGATACGGGCTCGGGAGACTGGACGGAGGTTCGCCAGTTCAACCTGATGTTCCAGTGCAATATGGGAGCACTTGCCGACAAATCAAGCATCGTTTACCTCCGACCAGAAACCGCGCAGGGAATTTTTGTCAACTTTCATAACGTTCGTGAGTCGTCTCGCATGAAGGTACCATTCGGTATTGCGCAGATCGGCAAGGCCTTCCGCAACGAGATTGTCAAAGGCAACTTCATCTTCCGCATGGTGGAGTTTGAACAGATGGAGATGCAGTACTTTGTCAAGCCCGGCACACAAGCTGAGGCATTCGAGGCCTGGCGAGAAGAGCGCTTTGCCTGGTACAGCAGCGCTCTGGGTATTAACAAGGAGAAGCTGCACTGGTACAAGCACGACAAACTTGCCCACTATGCCGACCTTGCCTACGACATCAAGTTCGAGTTTCCCTTCGGCATTGAGGAAATTGAGGGTATTCACTCACGAACCGATTTTGACCTGAAACAGCATCAGGAGTACTCGGGTAAAAATATGGAGTATATCGACCAACTCACCAATGAGCGCTATATTCCCTATGTGGTGGAGACCTCCGCCGGATGCGACCGTCTTTTCCTGGCGCTGCTTGCCGATGCCTACACCGAAGATACGGTTGACGGTGACGAGCGCGTGGTACTGAAGCTTTCACCAAAGATTGCTCCGGTAAAAGCTGCGGTGCTGCCGCTGATGAAAAAAGGGGGAATGGGCGAACGAGCATCGGCCTTGTGTGAAGAGCTGGCAACAGACTTTCTTGTGCAGTACGACGACGCGGGCTCTATCGGCAAACGCTACCGCCGGCAGGATGAAATCGGCACGCCATTCTGTATCACTGTTGACCACCAGTCGCTTGAAGAGAATACGGTAACGGTGCGCTATCGCGACACAGCAACACAGGAACGAATTGAGATATCAAGAGTTCGAGAATTTATCGCCACTAAACTTATCGGACTGTAAACCATGCGTTATGATGTCGCCGTTATAGGAGGAGGCCCCTCGGGAGCTGTTGCCGCTGCCATACTGGCAAAAGCCGGACTCTCCACCGTGCTCATTGAACGCAGCTTTGACAACGTCAAACCTTGCGGCGGAGCCATTCCTCTTGGCCTTATTGAAGAATTTAATATCCCTGCCGAGCTGATTGAGAAGAAGCTCTCCCGGATGAAGGCCCGATCCCCGAAAGGGCGAGTCATCGACATGAACATGCCCAACGGCTACGTCGGCATGGTTCGTCGTGAAAAATTCGACCGCTATCTGCGTGTTGAAGCCGAAAATGCAGGGGCGGTTGTGGTTGAAGGGCTGGTGAAATCCATCTCTCACTCCGGCGAGGGATTTGTCATCAACACGCTCAACGACAAAGTTTCGCCACTCCGCGCCAGCAGAATTATCGGGGCTGACGGCGCCAACTCAAAAACTGCCGATGAGCTGCACTTTCCGCCCAATGAGTTGAAGGTGATTGCCATGCAGCAGCGCTTCAAGTACACGCCGTCCATCCAGAGATTCAGCGATATCGTTGAAATCTGGTTTGACGGAGAGGTCTCTCCAGACTTTTACGGCTGGATTTTCCCCAAGGCCGACCACCTGGCCATCGGCACCGGCACAGAAGATCACAAGCACAATATCAAGGCACTGCAAAAGCGATTTGTCGAGAAAATAGGAATTACCGACAAGCCCTATCTTGACGAAGCGGCAAAAATTCCGATGAAGCCCCGCAAATCGTTCACTCAGGAGAAAGCAATTCTTGTCGGAGATGCGGCAGGCCTGGTAACACCGGCCAACGGAGAGGGAATTTTTTTCGCTATGCGCTCAGGCAAACTTGGCGCACTTGCCATGATTGAACACCTGAAGCACGGCAAACCTCTGAAGAACTATGAAAAAGAGTTCCGAAAACTCTATGCACCTATCTTTTTTGGCCTTGAGGTGTTGCAGGCCGCCTATTACCGCAATGACCGGCTTCGGGAGAGTTTTGTGGCTATCTGCGCTGACGATGACGTGCAGCGAATCACCTTCGACTCCTACCTTTACAAGAAAATGATCCCTGCCTCCTGGCCCGTTCAGATGAAAATCTTTTCCAAAAATATCTATCACCTCATCAAGGGCTCCTGAATGCTGCTTTCGTTTCCCAACTGGGTCATTCATATCTCCTCTGCTCTTGAATGGGGAATCGCCGCCGCCCTGCTGTTTTACTACGGAAAAATAACCGGGCGGCGCGAGATACGCCTCTTTGGCCTCGCCATGCTGCCGCACTGGAGCGGCAGCTTTTTTGTGCTGGGCTATCACATCTCCGGCGATTCCATTCCGCTCCTTCTTGATATGTCGGAACTGATCAATCTTTTTGGCAGCACTGCGCTACTCCTTGCAACGCTGAACCTGCTGAAATCAGCCAAAAGATCGCCTCTCGCAGGATATACTGCCGCCATTGCCGCCATCATGATTGCCGGAAAACCGCAATCCTGGCTGGGAGCTGATATCTTCGATGCCATTCTCCAACTCTCCAGTGTCGTCTATCTCGCCTTTCTGGTGCTGCTCGTGATAATCCATAAACGTGACAAAACCATTTTTTCCGGCTTGACTATTGCCGGTTTCTGGTTTGTGGTGGTCTTTATCTCCGTCACCATCTTCTGTATGTACCTTGCCACCCAGGTGAGGGGATATTCGACACTCTCACACGACGACCTGCTGCACGGGCTTGCCGAAAGCCTGTTGACGGTGAGCAATCTCATGATTGCCTTAGGAGCGCACCGTAAAATCAGGGAATTTAAACACGAGCAATTGAACCTCGCTCAGGGATGAAGAATAGAGGAATATGTTCCGGAATCAGAAAGTACCTCAATCGCTTTTGCAACCTCAGGATCGTTATCGAGCTCAGCCCGTCGTGCAAGGGGTTCGTCATAATGGCGGAGAATCTCCACTTCAAGTGCCTCTGCCACTCCAGTTGACTCTTTTTCGATTTCCTGATCCTTCAGCCGGTCAATCTCCTGTTGCAGCAACTTGAGACTGTTCTGCTCGTTATCGTTGTGCTCCGGATGAACTTTTTTCATGCTCTCTTTCAGTTCATTGAAACGACGCTCTGATTCAGAGGTATAGACAAATTTTTTATCTCGCAGAAAATTTCTGAATGATACCATAAGCTGAGGACGGTCTAACGGTTGCTGAGGCAAGAGGGGAGAAGAGGAACTATAGAGAGAAGCAAAAAGAAAAAGCATCCCTTTCTTGCGAAGTTCCGACATGTAGGGAGAGGTAACCTTTTCCGAAAGCTCAAGATCAGGGGTAATACCACCACTTCCAAACACTTTTCTCCTGTTTTTGGTATAGAACACCTGAGACGCATTATTCACGGGAGCCTTTGGCAGCACCTTGCGCGTCTCATGCGTCGCTTTGTTCTCTTTCTGGATCAAACGACCTGAGGGAGTATAGTATTTCGCCGTTGTCAGCTTCAGGGTATTATCGTAGGAAATCCTGATAACTGACTGCACAAGCCCTTTTCCAAAAGAACGTTCACCAATAATAACCCCTCGATCCAGATCCTGGATCGCGCCGGAAACAATTTCTGCCGCAGAAGCACTCTCTTTGTTAATAAGAACCACAAGGGGAAGCGCCAGATCAAGCGGAAAGGCCTCTGTCCTGTATGATTTTGCCATTTCCACCGAGCGGCCCCGAATAGAGACCACCTCACTCCCTTTTCGGACAAACAGCGAAGTAACCTCAACCGCCGCATTCAGCAGACCGCCGGGATTGTTTCTCAGATCAAGAATAATTCCTTTCAGCGGTTTACGCTGCTCCCGGGCCTGCTGTAAAAGGCTCAGTATGGCGGCGCGAAGCTCATTGGACGAACGAGCACTGAAATTCTTCATCTCAATATAGCCGACACCCTGAATACAGGCAGCATAACTCACGGCGAGAACCCGAACCTCCTGCCGCATCAGAGAAACGGTAAAGGGTTGAGCCCCTTGACGCTCTAACTGGATGGTCAGGGAAGTGCCGACAGCACCCTTGATCAGTGCTTTGACCTCAGCCAGCGACGTATTCTTTACCTCTTTGTTGTTGATGGCAAAAATGCTGTCGCCAACCTTGATGCCAGCTTTTGCCGCAGCATAACCTTCAACCACCGAGGTTACAAAATAGCCTCCATCAAGAGTTGCAATGGTAATACCAACACCGACATACTGTCCACTGGTCAACTCATCAAGCTCACCGGAATCCTCTTCGTCAAGAAAAACCGTATACGGATCAAGGGTACGAAGCATACCGTCGATCCCTGCATACATCAGCTCACTGACATCAAGCGGATCAACATAACCGGTTGAGACCTCGCGGTACACCTCACCGAAAAGATCGACACCCTTGATGATGTCGAAATATTCCTTTTCGTGTGCGGAGGTCGCTGAAAGAGGGGAGGAGGAAAGACAAAAGAAAAAAAGAAGAGTCGCTATAATGCCAGGCACCCTCTGCAACAGAGAAAGACACCGGTGTCCATTACACTCTTTGTTGCTTTGCATATTTTATCTCAGAGCCTCTTCAAGAGCCGTTGCGCTGTCAGTCCGTTCGTCACGATATTTAATAATCACCGGCGTATAGATGGAAAGCCCGTGCTCTGCGGCAAAGTCGCCCTTGATCCGGCGTGATCCGGCAACAACAACCGCGCCTGCAGGAATAACAAGCGGAGCCTCTCCCGTTTTGCGGTAAATGGCATTACGGGCAAGATCGTAGACCGGCGTTGAACCGTTCAGAATAACGCCGGTACCGATAACCGCCCGCTGGCGCACAATGGTGCCCTCATAGATGCCGCAGTTACCACCAACCATCACCTCATCCTCAATAATGACGGGCATCGCACCAATGGGCTCAAGCACACCACCAACCTGAACGGCCGCCGAAAGGTGCACCTTTTTGCCTACCTGCGCACAACTTCCCACCAGCGCATGTGAATCAATCATGGTTCCCTCATCAACATAAGCACCGACATTGACATAAGCCGGCGGCATCATGACCACTGTTGGCGCAAGATAGGAACCATCACGCACCGATGAACCACCAGGAACAATACGGACATTGTTGGCAAGAGTAATCGTTTTGAGCGGATACGTATCCTTGTCGATATACGCAAACCTGTTGCCACGCTCATCAAGCGACAGAAAACTCTCTTGCAGTCGGCCAAGACGCATGCCGAGAAGAATACCCTGTTTTACCCACGAGTTGACAACCCAATCACTGCCAGATTTTTCCGCAGCCCTCACAAGTCCTTCGTTCAGCAACTGCTTGAACTCATCAAAAACCTTCCGAGCCTCAGGAATTTCCATGAGTTCTGCGGTGCCAAGCGATGAAAAACCAAGTATAGCCTCTTTCAATACATCATACTGTCCCATAACGTGCTTTCTCTGTTATATGTCGCCATATTCGGCGGTAATATCCTTGTTATTTTTTCGGCTGTAAAACCTGAAATCGTCACTTCTAAGGCTTTCATCCGGCTTCACCTGTACAAAAAGCATGTGCTGAAGAAACCATTTCAGCTCCGTCTTCAAATCACTGTTCTGCAGCGGTTCAACAACCGTCGGGCTGACATAGAGGTCAAGCTGCTGAAACTTCATGGGGTGCTGAAGCGCATACTTCCGCAACCAACGCTCTATCTGGTTGATGGTGGTAAACCTCGCCTGCACTACACCGCTCCCTCCACACGCTGGGCACTGGTCGCCCATACGCTGCATGAGGCTTGGCCGAATCCTTTCACGGGTAATCTGCATGATACCAAAGTCCGACATGGGCAGAATATTTGACTTTGCACGATCATTGCGCAGCTCGGCCTTCATGGAGTCATAGACCTTCTTGGCGTTCTTCTGATCAAGCATGTCAATAAAATCTACAACAATGATGCCGCCAATATCGCGCAGCCGCAACTGCCGCACCACTTCACGCGCCGCTTCAAGGTTGGTTTTCAGAGAGTTCTCCTCCTGCTCACGCTTTGCCGCATAGCGACCGCTGTTGACATCAACCACCACCATCGCTTCCGTATGCTCGATAATGATATAGCCCCCCGATTTGAGCCACACTTTACGCGAAAAGATCGACTCAACATCCTTGGCAATCCCGTACCCTTCAAAGAGGGGAAGCTTGCCCTGGTAAAAGGTGACATTTTTCACCATTTCAGGTGCCGCCCACTGGATATAGTTGAGCGTCTCCTGGTAGATAACAGGAGAATTTGCAACAATTTCGGCTACATCAGAGGTCAGAGAGTCGCGCAGAACACTTGAGATAATAGTGTCTTCCTTGAAAATCAACTGGGGAGGAGCCGCATTCTGCAACTGTTCCTCAATCTGCGTCCACTTGGCAAGCAGTTTCTCAAGATCCTGCTTCAAGAGCGTCTCCTCCTGATCCTCAGCAACTGTGCGGATAATGGCACCAAACCCTTCTGGAAGCATCGACCGCACCAGCTTTTTCAGCCTTGAACGCTCCTTGCGGGCAATCACCCTGCGGGAGACCGCAACCTGGCCGCCACCAAACGGCAGAAGCACCATGAAGCGCCCGGCAATCGTAATATCAGAGGTAAGTCGGGAGCCCTTGCTGCTGATCGGCTCTTTGATAACCTGCACGAGAATAGAGTCATTCGGCTTGAGCTTGCCCGCAATCATTTGCGTATAAGACTGCCTTTTCTCCGCACGCTCCTGATCATCTGCCGAGGGGGTCTTGCTGCCACTACGAGCCGCCTGCTTCACATTGGCACCAAGAATCGATTCATCACCAGCTCGGAGGGCCTGCTGCGGCATCTCATCACCATTTTCATCATCATCCTCATCATCTTCAATCAACGCACGATAATCTTCGTTGGTTGTGCCCACATCCGAAAAGTGGAGGAACCCGTCAGACTTCTGCCCTATATCAACAAAAGCCGCCTTCAACCCCTCAACAACTTTGTGCACCCTGCCAAGATAAATATCACCAATACTTCTCCGGCTCTCGGGACGCTCAATAATCAACTCAACCAGACGACCCTCCTCAACCAGCGCAACCTGTATCTCGTCGCCGGTCTTGTTCATCAACAACTGCTTCGTCGAACTTTTCTTCATTCGTTAACTCTTTTTATAATGGGTCAATAATATCTCTTTTATGCAATCATGCAGGCACAACAGAAGATCAGCGGAAACACTGCCCGCAAAGAGGCTGAGACTGACACGCAAGATAATAAATTATAGAAGGAAACAGCAACCACCGCTTTCTCTTTGCAGTACTTCTGTGAAGTTATGTACATTAATGCCAAAGCGGTTTTTGTTGTATTCTGACTCTCCACACTCTCTCTATGCCACACAACGACCCTCTGAACCAAACCCCCGAGCAGGGCGCTCGCGACATCATCGACCGGCAGCTTACGGCGGCGGGGTGGGCAGTTCAGAAAAAGAGCGCAATCAACTGGCATGTTTCAGCAGGCATAGCGGTGACGCACTACCCGATGAAGGATGGGACGGAGGCTGACTACGTGTTGTTTGTTGATCGCAAACCCGTTGGAATCATTGAGGCAAAACGAGAGAAGGAGGGGCATCACCTCTCCGCAGTGGAAGATCAATCGTCGGGATATGCCGCCAGCAAGCTGAAGCATCTGAACAACAACCCGTTGCCGTTTGTTTACGAAAGCACCGGCGTCTTGACCCACTTTACCGACTACCGCGACCCAAAACCACGCTCACGACCGGTGTTTACCGTTCACCGACCGGAAACACTCCGCGAGTGG
>JBAXBW010000013.1:0-27591 GCA_037141805.1 Chlorobiaceae bacterium
TGCTAGATATGCAGAAATATAAAGTTTTTTTCTGGTTGCTTTTTGATTTTGCGAACACTTCTTTCAGCGTGATGATGGTCACGTTTGTATTTCCCCTTTATTTTAAAAACGTGATCTGTAAGGGTGAACCTTCCGGAGATGCCTTGTGGGGGTTCAGCGTCAGTCTCTCCATGCTTCTTGTTGCCGTTATATCACCTGTGCTCGGAGCTGCCGCTGATTATTCGGGCAAGCGCAAGCGCTTCCTTTTCGTCTTTACCCTTACCTCAGTTCTTGCTACGGCCCTGCTCTCCTTCTCCGGGCCAGGAATGGCCTTGATGGCTATTATTCTTTTTATTCTTGCCAACATGGGGTTTGAGGGCGGCCTTGTCTTTTATGACGCCTATCTCAAGGAACTCGCCTCCGATAAAAGCGTCGGCAGAGTCTCCGGTTATGGTTTCGCTATGGGCTATCTGGGTGCACTCTCCATTTTACTTCTTGTAAAGCCGCTGTTAAGCAACGGAATCGTCCTTTCAAATGTGTCGAATGTGCAGTCAAGTTTTTTGGTGGCTGCCCTTTTTTTTGCCTTCTTTTCTGCTCCGCTTTTTCTTGTGCTGCGTGATGAAAAAAAAGAAAAGAGATCCGCGATCTCTTTTGCCGCACTCAGTCGTTCCATTAAGGAGGTGAGGTATACGGTTCGGCATATCATGAACTACCCGGATCTTGCGCGCTTTCTTCTTGCCTATTTTTTTTATAATGACGCCATTTTGACTGTTATTGCGTTCTCATCAATTTATGCACAGAACACTCTTGGCTTTACAACAGGCGAGCTGATTGCCTTTTTTATGCTGGTGCAGACGACAGCCATTGCCGGGTCTGTTCTTTTCGGCTTTGTGACTGATAAAATCGGACCGAAAAGAACCATCGTGATTACTCTTATGATATGGTTTTTTGTTATTGTTGCGGCCATTTTTGCAGACAGTAAAGAGCTGTTTTTTTATACAGGAATGCTTGCCGGCATGTCGATGGGCTCATCCCAGGCAGCCTCCCGATCAATGATGACCCGGCTGACACCCCGTGAACATGTTACTGAATTTTTTGGCTTTTATGATGGTACGTTCGGAAAGGCTTCGGCTGTAGCTGGTCCATTTGTGTTCGGACTGGTATCCTCACAGGCAGGGAGCCAGAAAGTGGCGCTTGCATCACTGTTGTTGTTTTTTACGACTGGATTGTTGCTGATGACCAGGGTAAAATCCGTCGGACGCGGGTACTCTCCTGAAAAATAAAGAGAGTGTGTCTTTCAAAGCATTATCTTGCTTTGTGACGGTACATGGAAGTAAAACAAAGAAGTGATGGAAGAAAAGGAGGCAAAGATATTGAAAAAGTCGGGTGTTCGTGACCGTACCACTTTTACAGAATATGTACGCGCATTTATACCGTTTTTCTGGAAAAATTTTATTCATGACAGGATTTTTCTCGGCGCCGGTTCTCTGGCTTTTCAGACGTTGCTCTCGATAGTACCAATTCTTGCTGTTGTTCTTTCTATACTGAATGTTTTCGTTGTTTTTGCACCTTTGAAACGATCTCTTGAGGATTTTCTTGTTCAGAATTTCATGCCGGGTGTTGGAACTGTACTCAACCACTATCTTTCGGATTTCATAGGAAAGACCACCAGTGTTCCTCTGTTGGGGGGAGTTTTTTTGTTTATTATTGCACTCTCTCTTATCTCAACAATTGATAATACCCTGAATGAAATCTGGGAGGTACACTCTCCCCGCAAGGCACTACAGGGTTTTACTCTCTACTGGACTGTACTGACACTCGGACCAATACTTATCGGAAGCAGCCTTGCAGCAAGTTCCTATGTCTGGTACACTGTCTTTACAGAAGGACCCCTGCTTGAAGTGAAGACACGTCTGCTGTCGTATTTGCCTTTCATCAATTCAATTCTTGCCTTTTTTCTGCTGTATATGCTTGTTCCAAACCGCAGGGTCAGATTTGTTCATGCTTTTTCCGGCGCTCTGCTTGCAGCGATTCTCCTTGAGCTGTCAAAGAAATGGTTCACCCTTTATGTTTCCAATTTTTCAACATTTGAGCATATTTATGGCGCATTGTCGGTTATCCCGATGCTTTTTTTCTGGATTTATCTTGGATGGCTTGTTCTGTTGACCGGCGCTGAGTTTGTTTTTTGTCTCGGAGCGCTTATGCCCTCAAACCGTATAGTAGAGCCCTTCAATCCTTTGCGGGGTGTTCCCATGATTCTTTCTGTTCTCGGTTTTATCTGGAATGGTCAAAAAAATTGTTCTTCCACAAATATGAAGAAAATATTGAAGTCTGACCTTTCAGTAAATCCTTCAGGGTTAAGAAAAATTGTTGATATCTTGTTGTTGAGTGATCTGATTCATGTTACGGCAAATGGTGACCTTGCTGTCAGCCGCGATCTTTATGCACTGACGCTGTATGATCTTTACGCAATTATTCCACCATCTTTTGTCGGTGATGAAAACGGTTCGCTGATTTTAGCCAGTAATAGCGTACATTTAAAGACAATCAGCAAGGGAGTTGTCGAATGCCTGAAAATCAGTATGGATATGCCCCTTGCGATCTTGTTAGAGGATAGTAATCAACAGCATTCATGAGTTATCAGGTTATAGCCCGGAAATACAGGCCTGCAAAATTTTCCGATATTACTGCGCAGGAGCATGTCACTCGAACGATTCAGAATTCCCTTCGAATGGGGCGAGTTGGTCATGGTTACATTTTTTCGGGGTTGCGCGGAGTAGGCAAGACCACAGCGGCAAGAATTTTTGCCAAAGCGCTGAACTGCCAGAAACTGATGGATGACCCTGAATACCTGCAACAGGTTACCGAACCTTGTGGCGAGTGCGAAAGTTGCCGTGACTTTGATTCGGGGACCAGTCTCAACATTTCCGAGTTCGATGCCGCATCCAATAACAGTGTTGACGATATACGTGCGCTTCGTGAGAATGTCCGGTATGGACCGCAAAAAGGGAGATACAGAGTTTATATCATCGATGAGGTGCACATGCTCTCAATTGCAGCCTTCAATGCCTTTCTGAAAACTCTTGAAGAGCCGCCACCTCATGCTATTTTTATTTTTGCTACCACGGAACTTCACAAGATTCCGGCAACAATTTCTTCACGCTGTCAGCGTTTCAACTTCAAACGAATTCCTCTGGAAGATATTCAGAATCAACTTCAGTCTATCTGTGATGCCGAGCATATAACCGTTGAGGGTGATGCACTGCAGCTTATCGGGCGCAAGGCTCAGGGCTCAATGCGTGACGCGCAGAGTATTCTGGATCAGGTTATAGCATTTTCAGCCGAAAATGATCATGATGGTGCTATTAGCTATCAGGGTGTTGCCGATCTGCTGAACTATATTGATGACGACACCATGTTTGATGTTACCGATGCTGTTATGGATGGTAATCCCTCTAAAATGCTTGATGTTGCGCAGTTTGTCATAAAAAATGGATATGACGAGCAGGATTTTCTGGAGAAGCTTGTCGAACATCTTCGAAATTTTCTGGTGGTGCAGAATCTCTCCTCCACTCGTCTTGTTGAACGCCCGGATGCTGTCCGTGAGCGTTATCAGCGGGATGCCGGAAATTTTTCCCCTTTTGCCGTCATGCAAATGGTCGATTTTATCCTGCAGACACAGAAAGAACTGAAGTTCCAGTTTGAGTATCAATTTCGGTTTGAGCTTGCGCTGTTGAAGCTGATCGATATTGTCCATTCTGTTCCTGAAGTTGCAACGGTGCCACCGCCTCAAAAAAAAAAGTTCCTGACCACAAACTGAAGGTAAAATCCCAGGCGTTACCTCCTGTTTCAGATCCGGACGATTCTCCGTCCAAGAAAACAGCAACTCCCGAAGATATAGATCTTGGTTCATGGCAGAAAAAACTATCAAGTTTTGCATCAAATTCTGCTTCGAAACCGCTTAGGGTGACTTCCAGGACAGAAATTCTTTCTGATGCCGGCAATCCAGCTCTTGAGAAAATTGTGAATCTTGCTTCACTGCAGGTAGAATGGAACCAGTTTCTGGATCATTTGGCCAGGAAAACCCATAACTTTATGGCAACGCATCTTCAGTCCTGCGAGCTGGTTTCATGCAGTCCGACCGGGGTACTGGAGATTGCCTGTTGCAGAAAGTTTTCTTATGAAGAGCTTGTGCAGGAGAGGGCCACTCTTCAGCAGGAAATGTCAGACTTTTATGCACTACCGCTCCAGCTTCACATTCTTTATGACGCAGAAAAAGATGCCTGTACCAAGGAGAAGACTGTTTTTACCCTTTTCCAGGAACTTTCACAGACTAACGAGGTTGTCAGGTTTCTCATCACGGAGTTTGGTGGAGAACTTGTCTATTGACCGGCGCATGCCAAAGTTTTATAAATTATTAAAAATTGCCCATATTCAGGGTTTTAAGTTTATTTTAATTTCTTAATGCTAAAGGACGATAGCGCTCTATGAGTAATGCAGATAGCAAGCAAATTCTACACAACCGGTTTCGCTCTCACACTTGTGGTGTCTTAAACCCGAAGCTTGAGCACAGCCCAGTAAGGCTTGCTGGCTGGGTTCACAGAAAACGGGACCATGGAGGACTGATTTTTATTGATCTCAGAGATCATACCGGGATCAGTCAGCTTGTTATCCAGCCAGAGCAGCAGCAGCTTTTTTGCAAAGCTGAGCAACTTCATATTGAGTCAGTTATCTGCATAGAGGGTATTGTTGTACGTCGGGCTGAAGGAGCCATCAATCCGCGAATGGCATCAGGAGAGATTGAGGTGGTTGTCAGTCAGATGACTATTGAGAGTAACGCCCATCCATTACCCTTTCCAGTGGCCGATGAGGTGCAGACGTCAGAGGAACTTCGTCTGAAATACCGTTTTATTGATCTTCGTCGTGAAAAAATCCATGAAAATATCATTTTTCGCAGTCGCCTGACAGCGGCCATACGCCGCTACCTTGAAGAGAAAGAGTTTATCGAAATACAGACTCCGATTCTCACCTCAAGCTCACCCGAAGGTGCTCGTGACTTCCTTGTTCCCAGCCGTCTTCATCCTGGTAAATTTTATGCGTTGCCCCAGGCTCCCCAGCAGTTCAAGCAGCTTTTGATGGTTTCTGGATTTCCGCGCTACTTCCAGATCGCTCCCTGTTTTCGTGATGAAGATGCCCGGGCTGACCGCAGTCCCGGCGAGTTTTACCAGCTTGACATGGAGATGGCATTTATCGAGCAGGATGACCTTTTTATTATTCTTGAGGGGATGATTGAGCACCTCACTCGTACCATGTCGCACAAACGCATTGCGCAGTTTCCCTTTCCAAGAATCAGCTATAAAGAGGTGATGAACCGTTTTGGCACTGACAAGCCTGATTTGAGAATCCCGCTGGAGATCCAGGACGTTACTCCGCTCTTTGTTGATTCAGGCTTCAAGGTTTTTGCCAACAATACTGGTGCAGGCTGTTGCGTCAAAGCGCTTGTTCTCAAGGGACGTGGTAACGAATCAAGGCTCTTTTATGACAAGGCAGAAAAACGGGCAAAAGAGCTTGGTTCAGGAGGTCTTGCCTATATACAGTTCAAGGAAGAGGGCCCGAAAGGTCCGGTTGTCAAGTTTCTCTCTGAAGAGGCTCTTGCAATCCTTAAAAATCATCTTGGTCTTGAAACCGGCGATGTGGTCTTTTTCGGGGCAGGGAAGTGGGAATCGACATGCAAGATCATGGGGGGAATGCGAACCTGGTTTGGTGACCTCTATACTCTCGACAAAGATGAACTCTCTTTCTGCTGGATTGTGGATTTTCCAATGTTTGAATACAATGAAGAGGCAAAAAAGATAGACTTCTCCCACAATCCCTTCTCCATGCCCCAGGGAGAGATGGAGGCGCTTGAAACCATGCCTCCGCTCGATATTCTCGCCTATCAGTATGATATTGTCTGCAACGGCATTGAACTCTCCAGCGGCGCTATCCGCAACCACAAGCCGGATATCATGTACAAGGCTTTCGGTATTGCCGGATACTCACGCGAAGAGGTTGACCAGCGCTTTGGCCACATGATCGAAGCCTTCAAGCTTGGGGCACCACCGCATGGAGGTATTGCTCCAGGACTTGACCGGCTTGTCATGATTCTTTGCGACGAGCTGAACATTCGCGAGGTCATAGCGTTCCCAATGAATCAGCAGGCGCAGGACTTGATGATGTCTTCCCCTTCTGAAGTCACTCCTGTTCAGCTTCGTGAGCTGCATCTGAAAATAGACTTGCCGAAAAAAGCGGAAGTAAAAAAATGAGGCAATTGTAATAAAGGCTGGCAGTGTCAGCCTTTTATTGCAGAGCAGGAGTTTTTTTCAACACAGCAACCGTAAAACGGCTGACACAGGTAAGTTTGCCTGCTTCATTTCTCAGCTTTATATCCCAAACCTGTGAGCTTTTTCCCAAATGGAGGGGGGTTGCCGTTGCGTAAACGAAACCGCTCATTGTCGGACGAATATGGTTGGCATTGATCTCCTGTCCGACAATGTAGAATAATTCCCGATCGACACAGTAGGATGCAGCAATACTTCCCACAGTTTCAGCCAATGCCAGTGAGGCTCCGCCATGCAGAATACCGATACGCTGGATGGTACGATGGTCGACGGGCATTTTTGCCGTCATGTAATCAATGCCGATCTCGGTCATTTCAATGCCGAGGTGACGGGCCATCTGGCCGTCAATAATCTGTGTGGTGTTGATCTCTTCAACGCTGACGGGACTAAAAAAAATTGATGAGGGAGTCATAATCAGCATGAAGTAAAATGAGTTTGGTAAGTAAGGCTTTATCCACTGAAATGGAGCGGGTGACGAGATTCGAACTCGCGACATTTTGCTTGGGAAGCAAACACTCTACCAACTGAGTTACACCCGCTTTTCTGTGGTGGTGAGAGAGGGAGTTGAACCCTCGACCTCAGGGTTATGAATCCTGTGCTCTAACCAACTGAGCTACCTCACCATTTTATCGGCTGAAAATATACTACAGGCGTTATGAATAAACAAGAAGGAACAAGTTTTATTTGTTCTTTTTTGTGGTGTTACGTTTGCGGAGCAGATCTCTGCCGGAATATCGCATCAGCAACTGGAATATCCTCTGGAGTTGTGATCTTGATATTGTGGTACCCGGTTTCAAAAATCCTGATAAGCTGTTCCGGGAAAAAACGTTCAACCAGTGCGGCATCATCAGTGGCATACCACCCTTCAAGCTCGGCCTGTTCATGTGCCTGAATCAGGAGTGCACTTCGAAAACCCTGGGGAGTCTGTACCTGGAGAAGCCTGCTGCGGTCAAGTGTTTCTCCGAAAAAACCCGGAGTATCACTAATATATTTAATCGTGTCCTTTGGTCTGGTTGCTGGAACACAGGCTCCGTAGAGCATTGAGAGACGCGAAATCTCATCAATCTCTTCAGGTGTTATGAGCGGTCGTGCACCATCATGAACCAGAATCGTGTCCGGCATATTACCCGTCAGGCGTCTTTCCTGTTCAATAGCCTTTATGCAGTTGTTGACGGAATCCTGCCGCTCCATTCCTCCTTCGATAATGGCCTTCAGCTTGCTGAAGCCAGCAGCGGCAGCCATCTCTTCAAGTAAGGTTCTGCTTTCTTCCTTTGTCGCGATATAGAAGTGTTTAATGGAAGAAGCTGTTTGAAATGCCTTTAAGGTGTGGTAGATAACAGGAAAACCGCCAATTTCAAGCATCTGCTTGCTTTGTCCCTCATTGAGCTGCATTCGTTTTCCGATACCGCTTGCAGCAATAATTGCTGTGGAATTCATAGTGAAGAGGTCAATCGTTCAGGGTTTAATGAATGAACATGGCATCTCCATACGCCAGAAACAGGTAATCCTCTTTGAGCGCAGCTTTATAAGCTTCCATCAGAAGCCTGTGCTCGGCAAAGGCGCTGACGGCCATAAGCAGAGTGGTTTCAGGCTGCTGAAAATTGGTGAGGAGAGCATCAACCACCTTGAACTGGTAAGGGGGATAGATAAACTTGTCTGTCCAGCCTCTTCCAAATTTTATTTTGCCATCAACTGTGGCGTTGGCTTCAAGCACACGAAGGGTTGTTGTTCCGACAGCAAAGACACGTCCTGTTTTGTTGACCTTGGTTTCATTGATCTCCATGGCCGTCTGGTAGGGAATATTGAAATATTCAGAGTCCATTTTATGTTTGGAGACATCCTCGACTTCAATCGCGCAGAAGGTGCTCAGGCTTGGATGAAGGGTTATCGGCAGAATTTTTACTCCAATCTTCTGGATTTTCTGCAGAATCGGCATGGTGAAATGCAAGCCTGCCATTGGAGCAACAACGGCTCCGGTCTCGCTGGCGTAAACGGTCTGGTAGTTTTCTTTGTCAGCCTCCCTTGGCAGGCGAGTAAAGTAAGGGGGGAGGGGAATGCTGCCGATTCTTTCAACAAGACTGAAGACATCAATATCCGGATTGAGGAACCTGATCGTTCTGCCACGGGAAGTTGTGTTATCAACGACTTCAGCAACAACATCCTCCTCGAAGTAAATCTTGTTTCCTACCCTTACTTTTCGCGCAGGATCAACCAATACATCCCACAATCCAGCCTCTTTATTGAGTACCCTCAACAGAAACACTTCGATTTTGGCATCGGTTTTTTCTTTCTGTCCAAATATCTTGGCAGGAAAAACCCTGCTGTTGTTTAAGACAAGCAAGTCTCCTTTTTTAAAATAGGAGACAATATCATCAAAGACTTTGTGTTCAAAATCTTTTCTCCGCCGGTTCAGCACCATCATTTTGCACTTATCCCTGGGCGAAGCCAGCTCATCAGCTATTTTTGTTTTGGGTAAAGTATATCGAAAGTTAGACAGGCGCATAAGCAGTTTAATAGGTCAACAAGAAGAACATAAAGAAGAAACAATAAAATCCGGGGGGAGCATGCTTCTCATGCTTTCGCCCCCCAGAGGTTTTCAAACAGAGGCTGAATGATAGGGCTCACCTTTTTTAAGGGTGAGATGGTGCCCGGCAATGCACGCGAGGGCTTCATCTTGTTCCGATTCGATCAGGGTGACAATAATATCGTTCTTTGCGATAGTAAGGGCATAACGGTTATTCCTGAAACAAACACTCAGCGACAGTTTATTCCATTGAGCCGGCAGGTTTGGATGCACATTGAGTTTTTCATTGTAGAAAGAAATACCGGCGAAATAGCGGATAACCGTATCAAGTGTTCCTGCCATGACACCGCAGTGAATACCTTCCTGTGTGGTTCCTCCCTGGGTATCCTGAATGTCGCTTTTAAGCGCCTCGGAAAACCACTTCCAGGCCATATCATGACCGTCATACAGGTAGCTTGAGATGATGCTGTGAACTACCTTGCTCAAGGTTGAACCATGACTTGTTCTTGGTTCGTAATAGGCATAATTGTTTCTGACCAGGGTAACAGGATCAGGCACCTGATATCCGATTTTTATCAGCAACTCGGCGACTTCCCCGGGAAAGAGGGTATAAAATGTCATCAGTACATCAGGTTGTTTGGCAACCTTGTACATATCAGGAGAGTCATCCTCAGCCTTCAGTATCCTGTCCATACGGTGGATATTGCCGTACATGGTACGGTAATGCTTCCAGTCAAGTTCCTTAAGGTTCTTGTACCCTTCAAACTGTTCAAGGATGCCATCGTTATCAATCAGGACATTCATGTGCCGGCTTATATCCTGCCATTGCGTGATTTCATCAGGATTGAGCCGGATTTTCGCTGTCAGACGTTTGAGAACCACCGGATCAATTTTTTCACCGATTTCGGCAGCTTTGTCAAACAGCCAGATCGCCATGATATTGGTATAGGCATTATCTTTCAATCCCTCCTTCCCGCTTCCGGGAAGTGTTTCATGAAACTCGTCCGGTCCCATCACGCCTTCAATGTGATACTTGTTTGTCACCGGAGAATAAGTGGAGATTGACGCCCAGAACCTTGCAATTTCAAACATCAGCTCCGCACCGTATTCATTAAGGAACGTGGTGTCGTCCGTGTCATAGATATAGCGCCATACATTATAGAAAACCGCGATAGAAACATGTCGTTGCAAACGGCTGAGGTCAGGTCCCCATGTCCCGCTTTTTGGATTGAAATGAACAACCTGCGTGTCTTCAAGACCATCATCAGCCGTTTGCCAGGGGAACATGGCACCCTTGTATCCGTTTTCACGTGCATACTCTCTGGCCGCATCAAGCCTGCGATAGCGGTACAGAAGAAGCGCCTTGGAAATGTCGGGAAAGAGGCGGTTGAAAAATGGAAGAATAAATATTTCATCCCAGAAGATATGGCCGCGGTATGCCTCACCGTTCAAGCCACGGGCAGGCATTCCTGCATCGATGGATGGATTGTGTATTGATGCAGTGCACATCATGTGATAGGTGTGCAGTCTGAGTAATTTCTGGCTGAATCGATCGCCTTCAACAATCATATCAGCCTGTTTCCATATCTTCTCCCACGCACTGGCATGTGCTTTGAACAGTGAATCGAACGAGTCCTCGCTTTCAAGTGAAAGTTTTGCTGCTTTTACTGGATTACTTGTCTTTTGATCAAGTGATGTATGAATCGATGCCAGTTTTTCAACAGTACAGCTTTTGTTTGGACTCAATGCCATTGTAAACAATTCACCGATATAGCGATTGTCACTTAAGGTCGAACGTTCAATAACTGCCGGTTTTCCATGAGACAAAATCCTTGTTTTCGTTCCTGTTACAATGTCGTAATGCGACACATTGGTACGAACATGCAGGAGAAGAATCTGATCCTCACTGGAGCCCTCCACATGTTCCAGATGATCGCTTGTCAGCTCACTGTAGCGCGCAACATTTTTGTTTTGTATCCGACCGTCTATTCCAGAGCGGAACTCGACATCTGCACTGTAATTGACTGGCTTGAGAGTGAACTTCAATGCGCAGCGATGTGGGTCGTCCATGCTGGCAAACCTGCTGCTGACGATGCTCGTTATTCGTCCGAGATTGTCCTGAATGACAATCTCCCGCTCCATAAGGCCGTTGCGCAGGTTCAGGTTCTGGCGGTAGCTGAGTATCTTCTGCTCAAACGGATCAATAAACATTCCTCCCCCAATCCTGAACTCTACGGGAAGCCAGTTAGGAGTATTGACAAAGTCATTGTTGAAAACGGTTTGGCCGTGAACCTCCGAGGGGACTCTGTTGAAAACCCCGGCAATATAGGTGCCAGGATAGTGGTGTTGAAAACTGGAAGAACCTTCATAAGAACCTCTTATGCCAAGATAACCATTGCCGGAGGAGGTCAGTGTTTCGCGGACTTTTTCCTCCTTGGAAGAAAAATCGGTATACGTCAGGTTCCATCCCTCATAATCAATGCCTTTACTGAACCACAACTCGATCTCTTTAATCGTAATCTCGCCGAGGTCACTGACAACAATATCTGCGCCCTGTTCTTTCAGTTTTGAACCTTCTATGTCACGGGCAATTCCGAGCACCATACCGAAATTACCCCGGAAACCTGCCTGAACACCAGAAATAGCGTCCTCAACGACCACGCATTCATGAGGTTCCAGTCCGAGGTTTTTGGCCGCCATGATGAAAATATCAGGATTCGGCTTTCCCTTAAGACCGAGTTCAATGGAAACCTCTCCATCAACACGAGTTTCAAAAAGATGCTCCAGTTTGGCCAGCTTCAGAATAAGCTGGCAGTTGCAACTTGAAGAAGCAATACCAATCCTGATACCTTTCGATATGAGTTCATTGATGAGATCAATCGATGAGGTATAGACTTCAGGGCCCTCCTTGATCAGGATTTCTGTAAAGAGACCGTTTTTACGGTTTCCCAGGCCACAGATCGTCTCTTGTTCCGGAATGTCATCCAGTTCACCAAACGGTAATTCAATATCTCTCGACAAAAGAAAGCTTTTGACGCCTTCCATCCGCGGTTTCCCGTCTACATACTTGTGGTAGTCATGAGCAGGGTCAAACGGAACATAAGGTTCGTTGTTGTTTTCTGCGTAATTTTGAAGAAAGGAATTAAACATTGACTCCCATGCCAGACTGTGTACTTTTGCTGTGCCGGTAATGACACCGTCGAGATCAAATATTGCCCCTTTAAAGATGTTGCTCATACTGGTAGTTAAATGATTATCATGATGCAAAATCGTTGTTACAGAGAGAGTAAACCAAGAATAGTTAAAAGAACATCGGGGTAAGGAACCGTATAGCTGTTCGGGCAGATTTCCTTAACCTCCTCTTTAAGCTTCTCGTCTCTCGTTACAAAAACGGCCCAGACATCATTACACATTTCCATCGCCTTTTTCAGCATGGGAATGTCCGATGGGGTATCGCCGCACACAAGAGTAGAGCCTTCCGAGCCGTTTATGCCCAGTTTTTTATATATAAAGGAAAGTCCATCACCTTTGTCAAAATCCTTGATCGGCGAGTCTTTTGAAGCTCCGTCAATTGTTAAAATAATTTCAATATCAAGACCGGTATCTTCAATTCTGAAATTCCTGCCACTCGGGTCTATTTCCTGGACAACGCTTTTTACCATTTCAAGAAAAGCAACAGATTCCTCATCTCTGATGGAGTTTGTGATATCCTGACGGGCAACAGTTGTCTGGCCAAATTTAATCTGGAGTGCGGAACCGATAAAGTTGAATTTCTCAAAATCCTGTTTTTGAAGAAGTACCAGTATTTTTTCGTTTAAAAGCTGAATCAGTTTCTGTTTTTGTTCATCAATTGGAAAGCTGTTGAACTCACCATTGATATCGATAAACTCTCTTCCTTTGGAACCAGCGTAAATAAACGTGTGGCTCGGGTTAATTGAAACATTCAGAATGCCGAAATCTTTCAATGGGGCCGAGGTGATGATAATAGGGTGATTACAGCAGTTTCTTGCAAAGCGGGTCAGAAATACTGAGTTGTAGATTGGTTGTACAGAAGAGCGATAGCGGCCGCAGTAGTTGTTCGTTGTTCCGTCACGATCAGTGATAAAGGCGTTAAAGTGCTTTCCCTTGAGAGTAGTGAAGCCTTCGTTGATATACGTGCGAAAATCGGGAATGAATTTTGCGAGGTAATCAATGAACTTATCCTCACCGTATTCAAGGTAGTAGATGTCTTTCTGGAGTTCTCTGATTTCATAAGTGAGATCAACCTCAATCTGTTTCTTGCCATCAAGGCGCAGCAGACGTTGCCCCGTATCATCATCAATATAAATGGTTTCCAGTGAGTAAAGGGCATTTTTCAGCGATTCAACACATGATTGCCCTACCACCCGCTGCTTGATGATGTTTTTGACTACCGGTTCCCTCAGTTCACGTGTTTCGGCCTTCAGTTGGTAGAGTTCTTTCAGGGTACGAATATCCTGTAACGTGATCGAAGTGGAGCTTGTGCTCAGCTTTCGCTCCTTAAGAATACTCTCGTGCATGCTTTACTTGTAAGGGAGTGATGGGTGTTGTAGTATGTCCCTCAATCTAACGAAAATCTTTCAAAAATCGGTAGAAAACTTTAACAAAAAAAATAAACAAAGCAACAAATATTTTTACAGCAATTTTTCTTGTTTTTTTCTTGAAAAAGCAGGCAAAGTGCGTTTCAAGAGAGAAACAGGTGTATCTCAGGCAGGAAATCGATTCTTCAGAAACGAGATAATATGGTGGTGTATACTACTTACAGAATCAAGGGCATTGATGCAGACAAATCGTTCATTATTCATTCTCATGATCTCCCTGTATCCCTGCTGGACGTGGCGGTAAAACTCAATTCCGGATTGTTCCATACGGTCAAGTTCTTTGTTGTCAAAATCCAGGGGAATTGATTTTTTGGAAAACTTTCTCTTCATAGCCTCTTCGGGCTCAATATCAAGATAGAAGGTGATATCCGGAGTTATGTTGCAGGTTGAAATGTTGATAATTGAGCGGAGCAGCTCCAGATCCAAGCCTCGACCATAACCCTGGTAGGCGGTCGTAGAGTCAAAAAAACGGTCAAGAATGACCATTTTGCCACTTGCAAGCGCTGGTATTATAACATCCTGAACAAGCTCAACCCTGCTTGCTGAAAAAAGGAGCAGTTCACCAATGGGGCTGATTTTATGCTGGTTTTCAAGAAGGATAAGACGAATTTTTTCAGCGACGGCCGTGCCGCCGGGTTCCCTCAGGGTGACAACATCTCTCCCCAAACCAGTCATAAAGTTGACCAGTTTATGTATCTGGGTTGATTTGCCTGAACCATCTATTCCTTCAAAGGTTATCAGCATGAATCCTGCCTGGCATGACGTTCGGGATACCGTTTCAGTGTCGTTGGTTAATGTGGCTGGCCCGTTGGCCTTATCAAAATATCGTTTACATCAACATGGGGAGGCTGACTGACTGCAAACATGACCGCTCGGGCAATATCGTCCGACTGCAGCTCAGTAGAAGCTGGTTTTTGCAGATGATCCCAGAAAGGAGTGTCGACAATACCAGGTTCAATCAGCGTCACACGGATTCCTGTACCCACCATCTCATTGCGGATAGCCTGTGCCATGCCGGTAACCGCCCATTTTGTTGCCGAATAGAGGTTTCTTATGGAGGTGACCCGTCCAACAACTGAACCGGTGATCAGAAAGTGGCCTCCATTTTTAACCAGTTCAGGCAAGGTCAGGCGAGCTGTTACTGCAGCTCCATAGACATTGACCATCACCATCTCTCGCCACTCATCAGGCTTATCCTCACCGCCGTAAAATGTTGATCCTTTCGAAAATCCGGCATTGGCAAAAACAACATCAATTCGGTCAAATCGCATCAGGCTCTTATCCACCATCTCCTGCTGTGATTGCCACTCAGCAACATCACAAGTAACAGCAAGGGCGTTTTCAGGGCCAAATTCAGTGACCAATTTTTCCAGCTTGTCGGTAGATCTCGCTGCAAGCACAACCTTGAATCCGGCCTCAACTGCACGCCTTGCGGTTGCTTCTCCAATTCCGGTTGATGCACCGGTAATCAGAAATACCTTTTCATTCATCGTATCACGCCTGTTTAAGGTTTGTAGGTGTTAAGCGCGCTATGCTTGCGGCCATAAAAATAATAAATGACAATGCCTGTAAACAGCCAGCCAATAAGCCTGATCCAGTTTTCCACCGGCAGCGAAAACATCAGCGTCAGGCAGGTGAGAATACCCGCAATGGGCACAAATGGCACGAGAGGGGCCCTGAAAGGACGGTTGGCATCAGGGTTAGTTTTTCTCATAACAAGCACTGCAGTGCATACTACAACAAAGGCAAAAAGTGTTCCGATATTGACCAGTTCAGCCAGCAGTCGCAAAGGGAGCATGCCGCCCAGCGTGGCAACAAAAACTCCAGTCAAAATAGTTGATTTCCAGGGAGTCCTGAACTTTTCATGAATTGCCCCGAAAAACGATTTCGGCAACAGACCGTCACGCGCCATGGCAAGAAAAATCCTCGGCTGGCTGAGCATCATGACCAGCAGTACCGAGGTGATGCCAGTAATAGCTCCAAGCGAAATAACAAATTGCGCCCAGCCAATACCAACCTGCATAAAGGCATTGGAGACAGGGGCATCAATACTGATCTTGTTGTAGGGAACCATACCGGTAATAACAGCCGCAACAGCAATGTAAAGTATTGTGCAGACGATCAGGGAGCCGATCAGGGCGATCGGGATGTCCCTCTGGGGATTCTTCGCCTCCTCGGCATGCGTCGAAATTGAATCAAAACCGATATAGGCAAAGAAAATCATGGCCGCTCCGGCAAGCACCCCGACAGGGGCTCCGCCAGTGCCTGGTTCACCGAGAACGGTGTGGCCGAAAATACTGAGTCCGGAAAACCCGAATGGAGCAAACGGTATCCAGTTGGCAGGTTTGACATACATTGCCCCGAGAACAATCACCAACAGCACAATGGCAACCTTCACCATCACCATACCGGCATTAAAGTTGGCGCTCTCCTTGATCCCCTTGACAAGCACAATCGTAACTGCAAAAGTGATGAGAACCGCCGGAAGATCAACCCATGCACCAGTAGAACTCAGCAGTCCATTTACAGGGTCGAAATCAAAGGGAGCATTGGCAAAAAGCGCAGGAACCCCGAGCCCGAAGATGCCTATAAAATCCTGAAAATATTTTGACCATCCATGAGCAACCGTTGCCGAAGCGACCCCGTACTCAAGAATCAAGTCCCAGCCGATAATCCATGCCATCAACTCTCCAAGCGTGGCATAAGCATAAGTGTATGCTGAACCAGCCACTGGTACCATGGATGCAAACTCCGCATAGCAAAGAGCAGCAAAAATACAGGCCATACCTGCAACAGCAAAAGAGAGTGTCACTGCGGGGCCAGCCTTGTCGTGCGCAGCAACGCCGATAAGCACAAAAATTCCCGTTCCGATAATAGCGCCAACGCCAAGGCTGGTAAGAGCAACCGGCCCGAGAATCCTGTTTAACCGATGGTCACTGTTCACCTCTGCCAGCAGCAGCGACAGCGGTTTCCTTCGAAAGCTTTTCTGCATTCTACGAGTTTCTGCGGTTCATGACGGAAAGAAAATAGACCAACTGCATAATCGCCTGGGCAGCCGCTGCAACATAGGTGAGCGCTGCCGCGTCAAGCACCGCATTTACCCCTTTCATCTCAGCGTTCGAAACAATACCCTGCGACACCAGCAACTCCTTTGCCCGTCGGCTTGCATCCAACTCCACCGGAAGCGTGACCAGGGCAAAGAGAGCCGTACTACCAAAGAGAATGATTCCCGCCCATGCAAGCGTCGTGCCGAGTGTTCCTGCCAAAAACATGCCTGCCATAAAGAGAATTGGCCCGATATTGCTGCCGACAGTGACTGCAGGCACCATAAAGGATCGTAATTGCAGTGGAGCGTAGCCCATTTTGTCCTGCAGGGCGTGGCCTGCTTCGTGAGCCGCAACACCAACCGACGCAATGCTCGGCAGACGGTACACCTCATCACTGAGACGCAACACCTTCTTGCCTGGGTCGTAGTGGTCAGAGAGCATGCCCTGGGCAGTCTCAATGGTTACATTTCCCAGACCACTACGCTGAAGAATACGCCGTGCCGCCTCAGCGCCGCTCACCCCGCTCTGGGTACGCACCTGCGAATACTTCTTGAATGCCGACTTAACCTTGAACTGGGCCCATAAGCCCAGCAGCATGGGGGGCATGGCAAACACAAAATACATTGGATCCAAAAACATGGCAGTAGAAATAAGAATCGTTTATTGATAATAGTAAAGTGAATACAGTACCACAGTGGTTAACACAAGCTAACCGAACAATATGAAAAGCAGATAAGTTCCAAGAGGGAAGTCATCTGCGAGGTCTACCGTGAAAGGGAATTTAGAAAAAAAACAGGAAATAGTTATCTCTCAATTCTGGTTGAACCAACAAGAGTGTCATAGGCCATCAACTGACGTATGACACTCTTTGCTTTCTCATCCGATTTTCACTTGGCGATTAGTCGCCTCACTTTCCAGTTGGGGAATCTGGCTGTATTTTCCTTGCGCCAGGTCAGCGCGAACTTTGCTCAGTAACGCTGCACGAGAGAGCGAGTTATTGCTCGCCTTCATTTCCTTGCAGAAAAAGTAGGTGAATGCTCCATGCCAACCATTGGCAATGTGGGCATCCGCACTTGTCTGGTCGGAACGGCAGGCGGCCCAAAGGATATGATTAACAATTGCTTTTTCACTCAAACCGTGACGAAGCCCGCGTGATCGCTTGTTTTCTACTTGTTCGAATGCTTCAAGCGAGGGCGGTGGCAGGTAGCGAGGTGTCCGGTCGAGCAACAGATCAATTCCCTTCAAACCGGTACCGCTGTGGCAGGTATCCAGATAGACTTCCAATAACACATTGGATGGCAATTGAATGAAAAGGTCGCGCAGTTCATCATCGAGAATGATGTGGTTTGTATCCCACTGGTTGCCAGTCTGGGCAAGGTCGTGAGGACAGAATGCTTCGTCGGCACGGTCTGGTTCATCACCGCTCAGGTCTGGAACCTGCGTGCCATGGCTCGACATGCTGAACACCAGGGATTTGTATTTCCCCGCCTTGGCACCGTCGACCATAGCCTTGAGGTTGCTGATGATGTTGGCTTTAGTAGCTTGAGCATCGGTCAGCACTGTGACATCGCCAGCCTGAAAGCCAAGCAGATTCTGCAGCAATGCAGACATGTCATTGGCATCGTTCACACAACCCTGCAATGCCGCGCCGGGAAAGTTCTTGAAGTTGTTGATTCCAACACACAACGCTTTTTTGTTGGTAGCCATTGTTTACACTCCTTAATTTGGTGGACTGGCAAGAAAATGAAAGAAATTGTCATGCTTGCTTATTATAAAAAAACACAATCAAGTTACACAATTTATACAATAAACAAGAAAAGGAGTCTTCATTTCCGGGGTACAGAAGTGTTGACCCAGACTCACTCATGTTGGTTGAGTTTCGGGTGACCTCAGGAACCTTTTTGTTTTGGTCGTAGAGGCAATGAGCGCATCGACGACGGGGAGTGCGACCTTTTTCCTCCGATTCACTAGGCATTATGCCCCAACAACCAGCAACATCAGTGGTGACGGTTACGATCTATCCCTGAATTTTGGAAGAGGCTTAACTTTTGACGACAAGGGCAGATTACACTATATTGCCATCACATTTCATTGCGGTTAATCCAGCTCAATTCCTTCACGAAGCAGTTCTGTTACCATCAAAACCTCAACTTGACAATAGCCATGGCTGACGACAGAAGACGACACCTGAAAATTCTTGTTGCCTCGCCGGGTGATGTTGATGCGGAGCGGAAGATTGCCGTTGAGGTGATCAATCAGTGGAATATTGCTCATGGTGGTGCTCATCAATTGCATCTCGATGCTGTGTTGTGGGAGTCTCATTCTGCGCCTGAATGTGGTGAACGGGTGCAGGGCATTCTTAATGAACAGCTTGCTGTTGATCACTGTGATTGTGCCATTGGCATTTTCTGGACACGTATAGGCACTGATACCGGTGTGGAACCTGGCGGGGCGGTTGAAGAGATAAGGCGCATGTTGAATCATGGAAACCGGGTCATGCTCTACTTTTCAAAAGCACCAGGTAATTATGATCCATCCGATCATGAAGCGCTTGGTAAATTGGCCGATAAGAGTAAAAAACTGGCAAATTTCAGAGCATCGCTGCAATCGCGTGCCTTGTTGTGCGACTATAATGATATTCATCACTTTCGCCAAAAGCTCTCTGATCATCTTGATTTGCAGATACCACGCTGGTTTTGTGGGGAAGGCAGGGGTGATGATGATAGTGCTGAGGAGTTTTTCTCTGCTGAAGCTGTTTTGCACCGCTACCACTCAACACTGAAAGAGGAGCTGGGCACCATCCGAATGCTTGGAATGCCGGGGGTTGAGAGCATCAGGGTCAATCTCAATGAGGAGACCTTTGTGCCGCTGCGTCTCTCCGACAGCCATGAGAGAGGCACCCGGTCAACAAGGCAGGACTCCCTTGAGCTGCATGAAGGGGATGGACATATTCTCTACCCCGACGAAATCATGAAGCGGGCATTCAGGAAGCGCAGAATGCTGCTCGTTATCGGTGACCCTGGGGCAGGCAAAACCACCCTGCTCAAGTATTATGCCTTGTCTGCCCTTGAACAGAGCCACAAGCTTGGATTTGCCACTCCCCCGAAACTCTTTTATCTGCCACTTCGTGAACTTGTTCGGGATGAAGCGGGCACCAACTACGATCTTTTGCCCGCAAACCTTGCTCACTGGGCACTGAGACACCATCAAATCATTGGCGCCCAATTGTTCGACAACTGGCTCCGGAGTGGCGATTCTCTGGTGTTGCTTGACGGGCTTGATGAAATCAGTAACACTGAGGAGAGAAAAGAGGTATGCCGGTGGATCGACGGCGCATGGAGCGGCTTCAGCAAGGCACGCTTTGTGGTCACTTCGCGTGCAACGGGATACAGGAAGGAGGAGGGGGTAGAGCTTGAAGCTGATCATGAACGGGCCGATGTCCAGGACTTTACGCCGGAGCAGCAGGAGCGTTTTTTAAGGAAATGGTTTACCGCTGCATTTTTGGGTGATCCCTGTGCTGAGGGTGGTGACGAAGCAGAGTGGGAAAGGAAGCAGAGGGCAGAGGCTGAGACGAAAACCAGCACCATGGTTGCCTATCTCAACACCGAAAAGAACAAGGGGTTGCGCCAGCTCGCCGCCATACCCATGATGTTGCAGATCATGGCCATTCTCTGGAAGGATCGGGACTACATGCCCGAAAACCGTCTGAAGCTTTACGAGGCATCACTCGACTACCTCCTTGAATTCCGCGATAAACGGCGCAATATCAAGCCGCTTCTCTCTGCGACACATGCCCGGCAGGTGCTTGCTCCCGTTTCACTCTGGATGCAGGCGACACTCCAAAAAGATGAAGCGCCCAAAGCAGAGATGCACGTCGCCATGCAGAAGTTGCTCGACACACTCAATACCTTGGCCACACCTCCTGATGCCCCGGTCTTTTGCGACTTTTTGGTCAAACGTGCCGGTCTGCTGGTGGAGTCGGGGGGCAAGGAGTACCTCTTCCGGCACAAATCATTCCGTGAATACCTTGCCGGAGTTCAGCTTAAGGAAGATCGCCCCTATGAGCAGATCCACATGCTTGTGACCCATTTTGGAGAGGACTGGTGGACAGAGCCACTCCGCTTTTTTATCGCCTCGGTCGATGCCGGGGTGTTTGACGCGTTTATGGAAAAGCTTTTCAACTTACCGCAGAGCGAAGCGTTGACCACACCACAGCAGTTGCTGCTTCAGACCATCATTGAAGAGGCGAAAGGGCAGAAGGTTGATGCGCTCTGTACAAAACTGCTTGACCCGGCAACGACAGAAAGTCGTCAGCGGGTGATTCTCGACTGCCTCAAAACCATCAACAAAACCCAGGCACTCAACCATTTGGAGCAATTCAGAACGCAAAAGCTTGCAAAGAACAGTGACGTGGCCAGTCGGGCTGAAGGGGTGATTCTTGCCCTTGGAGGTCTCGCGCTTGCCTCTGAGCCTGAAGAGTCGGGGAGTGGCAACACCAAATCATACCGTAACCCGAATGAGGAAAATGCCGAATATATCCTGATTCCGGGAGGCAGTTACCTCTACTCGGTGACAGAAAAGGTGGAGCATACTGAAGATCTTTACGTTGCCAAATATCCCGTTACCAATAGGCTCTACCGCACCTTTATCGCCTCATTGCAGTCAGCAGCTCCAGTACAGAGGCAGTTTACAGCAGAGCTGACGAGGATTGCAGAGAAGAACCTTTGGGGACCGGGGTTTGGCAACTATCTCAACGACGGCAAGAACGACCTTGCCGCTCTTCTTCGTTCAGCGCAGGATGAAGATCGCAAATTCGGCGGAGAGCAACAGCCGGTTGTTGGTGTCTCCTGGTATGCTGCCCGCGCATACTGCTTGTGGCTTTCGATGGTTGACGGGAGAGCAAGAGAGTATCGACTTCCGAATGAGGTGGAGTGGGAATGGGCCGCAGGAGGAAAACAGGGAACAAGTGGCGAGAGAGTGCGGGAATATCCCTGGTCGGAAGAAAAGGGCGAGGCGAGACCGGCGCTGCTTAACTGTAATCAGAATGTTGGCGCAACAACACCTGTTGGAAGTTATCCCGATGGAGCCACTCCCGAAGGATTGTACGATATGGCGGGCAATGTCTGGGAGTGGTGCAGCGACTGGCATGGAAGAAGAGGGACTTTTGTCGATCCTCTCGGGCCTGAAACTGGTTCGAGCCGTGGTCTCCGTGGCGGGAGCTGGGACGACTACGCCGGGCGCTGTCGGTCTGCGGATCGCAGCCGCGGCACTCCCGACTACCGGAACCGCGATGTTGGCTTCCGCCTGGTGTTCGTCCCGTAGTCAGTTGGCTGCTCATTCCGGCTTTGCTTTTGAGAGAGTGCAGTGACCAAAATTGTGGTAAACGGCAGTGAGGGACGAACTGACGTGTGCCACAATTTTGCGGGCACAAGCGACAACAGAAATGGTCGCCGCAGGCGGCCCAACGTTTTTTTTAATCGCTATAGGATATATTCCTCTAAGCTCTGCTTCGTGAAGTAATTCTTAAACATGAATCTCTCAGGGTTGAATTCCCCGCCACTTGTGGCGAAAGTTAGTATTTCTAAAAACAGATACCCCGCTGCTTGCGGCGGGGAGGTTCATCCGAGAATTCTCATTGAGCAGCCGGAATACAGTTATGGCGATCCGAATGCCGGGACTGATACCTATTTTTATAGTGCGAGAAAGAAAGCAGAGAAACAGGCTATATCGGCTTGCCAGCTCGGAGAAGATTTTGCTTGTTGATGGAGCAATACAGTTATATTAGGCGGGAACGTGTTGTGGTCAGTGTTCCAATTTCCTGGATATCGTTACCGCGATCGATCCCTCAAAAAGGATTTTTTGAGCAACCACTATACTCTTGGAAGACACTAATAAAACGTTACTATAACTCTTGTTTTGGAGGTAATTAACAAATGTTAAATCATAGCGATGATAGTGCTCTTATTTCTTCTGTGATTAATAAGTATAGTAAAAAAGAGGATTATTCTCCGGTAAAGAATATCTCTATTGATATTGAAACAGAGGTAATGACGTATAAGCTCATACGACTTAATGATGAACAATTTTATTTACTCCGAAAAAACAGTGTTACATTATTTGAAAATTATGGACATTTAATGTCTCTCTCCAGGGATAAAGATAATATTTATTCAAGTTTTCCAAAGATGTATATTACATTGAAAGATATTTTCGGAGAAAGTGGAAAATATTATGACGATTATAAAGGATCTTTTTCTTTTCCATTTTTAATTTCTTTTCAAAAAGGAGAAGAAGAATATGGATATGTAATGAATATTTATAACGTCAGGTCGGCAATAGAATTTAATATGGCAAAATTAATTCACGCAGACGATAAAACGATTGAAAGAGGTATTCTTTATCGCCCATTTGATGAATTTCCAGAAAGCGAAATTACCTATTTTATTAATTTTATTATCGGATATCTAACAGGATATTATCGGATGCTCATGAAAGAATATGATGAATTCTTCTTTCATTCAGTGCAATCTAATCTTATCCTTTACGGATATAAAGATGGCAATTTTTTTGAAAATCAATACGATAGTCAAAAAAAATTTGATAAAGCGATTCAGGAACTGAGGGCAATTGAGATATCAAAAAAAACAGGCTTGTTTGAGAGTCATCTGTAATTATTCAATGGAGGCAGCTTATGGTACACACACTCTATGCAACGTATGACGGACATGTTCTTATGCCTGAAGGAGAGGTTGACTTATTACCGAATCACAGGTATTTGATTCAAATAGAGAGTCAACAGCAACCTGAACCCAAAAAGAATGTTCTGCAACGACTTTCAGAACGAGCAATGGATTTAGGAGTTTCTGATTTGGCCTCTCAACATGATCATTACTTATACGGAACAGAAAAGCGATGAGGAAATCACTTTTTATTGATACCAGCTACATTTTGGCCTTGCTGAATGCTCAAGATGAATTTCATCGTCAGGCGGCAAGCCTGGCGGATCAAATTGATGGCTCATTTCTGACGACTGAGGCCGTTCTTACTGAAATTGCAAATGCCCTGGCCAAGCTGCAATGGCGTGCATTAGCGATTGATACTATTAATAATCTTCGTGATGATAACGATGTGGAGGTAGTCTCAATTACGCCGAAACTGTTTTCAAAAGCAATGGATTTTTATGCATCTCCCATGGATAAAGAGTGGGGGCTCACTGATTGTCTCTCATTTATCGTTATGAAAGAGAAAAACCTGACTGATGTACTGACCACTGATCATCATTTTGAGCAAGCGGGTTTCACGCCTCTCATGTGCAAAGCGGGTAAGTGATGCGTTGTAATCATTCCTCGCTTGCGGTTATTGCGAAATGATGGTCTCCATTGAGGATGAGCGCCATTATTTGACAGGAAACGAGGATGCCCATGATTTCGGGAGGCAGTTATCTGTCTCGGTAACAGAAAAAGAAGATCGTTGCTCACCACAATAATCTGAGAGGGGGAAGTTTCGCAGAATGAATGTTTTCCACACCCATGCCAGTATCATCGAGGATTATTCCTCCTACATCCGCAGCTTCATCTCTATTGCTGACCCCGACATCAGCCAGGTTGTTGACCGTGCATTAAGTACAGGCAAGCTATGGCCAGAGCCACTGTTGCAGTTTAACCCTTCGTTTGAGATGTTCGGAGGGCTCGAAAAGCTGATTGAATCGAAGACATTGCATAGCGCTATTGGCGACATCTTCAAGGGGTACAAACTCTATCGCCATCAGGTTGAGGCAATACAGTCAGGTACCAGCGGCAAGGATTTTATCGTCACCTCCGGCACCGGCTCGGGCAAGTCGTTGACCTACATCGGCTCTATTTTTCACCACCTGCTTTCCAACCCGGCAGCTAAAGGGGTGACTGCGGTTGTTGTCTATCCCATGAATGCCCTCATTAACTCGCAGTTTGAAGAGTTCACCCGATACCGGAAAAATTATGAGGGTGCTACGGGAAAGGCATTCCCGATCAATTTCGGCCAGTATACAGGTCAGGAGGGTGAGGATGCACGGGCAAAAATGCGGGAAAACCCTCCGCATATTCTGCTGACCAACTACATGATGCTGGAGCTGTTATTGACCCGTGTGCGCGAGCGAAACATTCGAGACAGTATCTACCAGAATCTTCGGTTTCTGGTATTCGATGAACTGCACACCTATCGAGGTCGGCAGGGTGCGGATGTTTCGATGTTGATTCGCCGGATTCGATCGAACAGCGTTCAGCAGATTGTGAGTATTGGTACCTCGGCTACCATGGTTTCCGATAGTGTTGGCGATATGGAGCATCAGAAAGCAGCAGTTGCCAACGTTGCCACAAAACTGTTTGGATGCCCCTTTACCTCCGGGCAGGTTATCAACGAAAAGCTTGCCCGTTCACTTTCTCCCGGCGGCCATTGAGTCAGGCGTTAATCAGGAGGCCCCAGCAGGCATACTCACCTTTGCCACTCTTGGTGAGGCCGTCTTCAGGGCCTTGGGGCTCCCGTTTCTGGAGTTTGCCAACAGGAGCGAGGATTCAATGTTAGCTCCTGTTCGACGAAAATACGAGCAGGCCCTTCAGGATTTTCTGCTCTATCGCTCCATGGCTGACCTCAGGCGGAGCTGGCGAGTGGTGTTGCCCAACCTCGAACAATGCGCCCTTCTGGCCATTGAGTATGAAGATCTTGATGAAGATTATTGCTACGGATGAATTCTGGGCCGTATCGCCGCTCTTTGGGACGCTGAATCATGCCGATCGTAAAGAGCTGGTTACCACCATTCTCGATTTTTTTCGTCTGGAATATGCCATACACAGTGAAAACTTTCTTACACAGTCACGCATACAGGAGTCCGAGCGGCAGTTCCGTGAGATATTAAAACAGCCCTGGACTCTCGATCGCAACGAGAAGCTTCAGGAACCCTGGTACATCCGGTATCAGAAACTCAGCAAAACTGCCAAACTCTACACCAAAAGCATGGGGCCTGCCAGCTCTCTGGGGAAATTCATCAAAGATTTTGTCAAGCGGCAAAACCTTGAGATTGACCTCAAAAAAGAGGGTTACAAAAATCTGATCTTGCAGACGATGGAGCTGCTGGAGCAGGCCGACTATCTGAAATCGTTTCCCGCCAGGAGTGAGCAAAATGACGAGATAAAAATCTACCGTTTACGGTTGGAGAAGGTTCTCTGGAAAGCGGGAGACGGGGTAACGGTCAAGGCAGACTTTATCAAACGACGCACCTATAAAAAGCAGATACCCCAACCCAATCTCTTTTTTAAAACAATCTATCGTCGCGATTTTTCAACCATGAAACGGCTGCGGAGTGAAGACCATACCGGGCAGTTGAATAATGAAACACGCCTTGAGCGTGAAGAGCGATTCCGGGCCGACTGGTTCACCGACGAAGGCAAGCGGGTGGCTGACCAGCAGAAGATAAGGGCTGAATCGATCAGTGTGCTCTTCTGTTCCCCCACAATGGAGCTTGGCGTCGATATCGGCTCACTCAGCGTTGTCCACATGCGTAACGCACCGCCAAACCCCTCCAACTACGCCCAGCGTTCCGGTCGGGCAGGCCGAAGCGGGCAGGGAGCCCTTATCTTTACCTACTGCTCAAGTTATGCCCCCCATGATCGTCACTACTTCACGTCGCACCTGCTTATCTACGGCGCACGATATTCAATCACCTAACAAAATTCAAAATCCTCCTCACTCCCCCAAAATCACCTTCTGCATCAGCATCTGGTTATTGCCGTAAAAGGGCACATCCGTTGCCCCGAGCACAGAGGGCGGCAGATCCTGCAACTCGTTGAGGTTGCTCATGGGTACCAGTACCAGTTTCGCACCGTTTTCAGAGAGCATTGAGACCTTATCTGAGAAGTTCAATGCCCGCTCAATAGCTCCGCCGATGGAAATGTTACCAAGTATTGACAGGGCTGGCTTGAGGTTTCTTTTGTAGATTGCGGAGATGATGGCGACGTAGGCTGCAGCCCCTATTCCAGACGCAATTGTTGAGCCGAGGAGTGATGTCACCTGAATAGAGATATCGTAGTTCTTGAGGGAGTGCTGCTCGTTGAGAATGGTTTTCTCGTTGGCCTTGATGTATTGATAGCTGTTTTTAATGTCTTCCTTTGGTGCGGTGCTGTTGGTGCCGGAGATGTTCAGTTTTCCGCTTCCGGTAACAACGGCGGTCTCAATCCTCACCAGGGTCAGGTTCTCTCCATCGCTTGTTGCGGTGTAGCAGACGCCTGGCTGAAGGGGCGAGTTTTCGATAAGGTGAGAGCTTCTCTCTTCGGGCAGGGAGACAAAGCTCTCTTCCTGAGTGTTTTTGTCGATGAAGGAGAAGTTGGTGTCCCAGAACTCCATGCCGCCGATACGTTTAAGCTGCTCCTTCACACGACGCCGCATTTCGAGAGCAAGTGTCAAATATTCCTGCACCTCTTCCCGGATGTACTTTCCGTCAGGATGGATCAGCTTGATAAATCCTGAAACCGTTTTCTTCACAGGTTTTGTATCACGCTGCTTGAGGTGAGAGCCAAGCGCGAAGAACTCCTCGACAACGTCGGTATGGTTTATCTTGCGTTGTGATTTGAGGCACTCCGAAAAGAAGTCGGTACTGAAGCCAAAGTTTTTTGTGAAATGCTTTGGGGCGAACTTGGGCATCTCCCAGCCAGGCAAATAGTAGTGGATACGGTCAAGAAAGGCGGTATCGGTGTTTATTTCCGGGGAGAGCGGGCTGAAGAGGTTTGAGTTCTGCAACACGGTTTCAATCGGCTGATTGATATTGCCGTTCAGCACAATCGAGGCGCTTCCTGTAATTTCACCACCGGCTCCGGCACGGGAGAAGGAGCCGGACTCCATATAATCCTTCATCAGCGGTATGGCGTCCCGCTCCTTGAAGAGCTTGTCAGTTGCTTCATCAAAAGTGATGGCATCCCACTGCCCGACAGCGCCAACCTTGCCGGTGGAACCGTGCACAAAGAGCTTGGCAACGGTTCCCTGCCCGCCGGAAATAACAACGGCATAGGGGGTAA
>JBAXBW010000014.1:0-26998 GCA_037141805.1 Chlorobiaceae bacterium
CCGATGATGTTTACCGATCCAAACAATCGGTATTGCTGATTGTTTTTGTTGACAATCAGGGAAAGATTGTTGATTGACGTTTCAAGTTGTTCGCCTCTGATGCGGTCAAAAATAACGGTATACTTGAGTGGTTCAATACTGCTGAGTCGCAGGTTATTGATCTGGAGGATATCAATCAGCGAATAATAAAATTCAGTCGGTTTTGTCAGAAGGACATTTTTTCCAATGCTGCCTACCGGACTCCGGGAGGGATAACGGGGGACAAATTCAATAAATTTATCAACGCCAAGATACTTTGCACTTTCATTGGCCCCTGCTCGGTAGAGCGAGAAATCCGTCGCATCAATTCTTAATTCTCCTTCAACCACCGGTGCGGAGAGGTTACCATGAAAAAGGATATTATTGGTTGAACCGGTAATGCTGCCGAACGAGGTTTCATCCTGTTTGTCTTTTTTGTTAAACAAGAGGAGCTTGTTAAATTTGCCGGTAAGATTCAGCTTTTTTGGTTCCAGCTTTTCAAGCATCACCTCACCGTTAATTTTTCCGTTTCCATGGAGGTTGTCACTGACGGTTATATTTCTCAGTTCGATGGCTTTCGGGGTGACATAGACCTCACCATTGAGTTGATAGGATACCTGCGTAGGCTCTATTTTAATTTTTGTATTACGCAGATGAGCGGTCAGGTAAATGTCCGGGTTTGGTGTTTTTCCTTCAATTTTAAGCGTTGTCGGGATGATGCCTTCAGCGGAGGTAAAGAAAGGCAGCAGGTATTCAAGAAACTGCGCAGAAAGATTATCCGATTGGAATGATGTGCTTATCGTTTGTTGTTCAGCAGTATGTAACTGCAAGGGATAGTAGTTGAGAACCAGAGGAATCGTGCCGCTTCCATCGATAGTGTTTACGGATGGGGATGTTTTTTCTGTAATTTTCTCCGGAATGGGTGCGCTGCTGTGCATCTCAAAACGAAGCTGATCGCCATGATGAAGTGCATGGCCTTGCAGTGTTCCTATCGTGAATTTACCATAACGGACTGCTTGTCCGTTAAGGGTGAGCGAACTTGTTTTCGATGCCGGGTTTCCACTGACCGTCAACGACGCATTGATTGTGCCAGCAAGCTTGTCAAGGGTGGGATCAAGGGCAAACCGCTTCAACTCGTTAAGTTCAATATTTGACAAGGAACACTGAAAACTGCCCGGTTGCGAGTTACTCAGTTCGCCATCAAACACCGCTCGTTGCCTTCCTTTTTCTAGTGTAAAATGGTTGAATCTCGCCGATGTTTTGCCCAGCATGAAACGTGAATTCTCTGCGGCATGCCATATTCCCGCAGCATCTTTTATCGACAGGTGGTTAAACAGCAACTCATAGCCGCTGTTGCTTTTTGATGCTGTAAATTGAACCGACATACTCTGTGCAGGATCAGGAATGGCAATGTCGAGGGCGGCATCAAGGTGTGATGGAGTATAATTGGTCGAAAAAACTGCAGTGCCAGCTTTTTTTCCGGCAATTGTTATTGAGGAAGCTTTGCCGGTTACTGAAGCGTGCGGAGCTCCTTCGTTGTTGCATTCCACTCCTGCCTCCAGAGAGAGATTTTCAAGAAACAAGTTTTCCTGAGAGTGCAGACTGGCAAGGTTGATTGAAGAACGGATCAAACATTGCCCGTTACGGTATACAGCACGTCCTTCAGCCCGGCCCTGCAGGGTAAGGTTCTGCAGCGGCAAAAACAGCGATAGCGGCGAGATATCTTTGACCGTGATGTGATAGTTGACTGTAAATGGCTTCTTAAGTGTATTCCCAGTAGCAACAGGGGCTGGAAGTGCAGCCTGCCAGATATTCTGTCCAGCGATTTCCCTTGAAATACCCGAAACGGCAAGCTTCTCAAGGTTAATCAGTTCTTCAAACGAATAATCGCCTTCAGCAAGAATGTCAAGAAAGTCGCTGTTTATGCTTATACGGGATGAGGCTGGGTTCTGAACAATTTCGATGGATGCTTTCGAATGTTCCTTAAGCTCGAACCTGTTGATTGTCGAGGGTGCAAACTGCATAACCGCAGCGACGTTCAACATTCCGGGATCAAATCCTGAACCTTGTATAGAGAAGACTCCGTTAAGATCAGTTGTAAACTTATTTGAATCGAGTAGTTTTGAAAAATCGAATCTTGTTGTTTTCCCTGACGCATGGTAACGGGGAGCTTTATCTTTAAAGTCGATTCCGCCGTCAAGCGTAAGACTTGTCTGGCCATTTTTCAGAAACAGGGAAGTATTCAGCAGGTTATTGCTGTAATTCAATGAGATGGAGCCCTCTTTTACTGGCTGATTTTTCCAGAAGGAATCGGTTACTTTCGTGTCAAGTGTTAGTTGCTGGACCTTCATGTTATCCGTTTTTCCCTCAAAACTGCCAGAAGCATTGACAAGGCTTTTTCCTGGGTCAGGTGCCATAAAGATTTGGGGCTTGAATTCCTTCAGGACAAACGTCCCCTTACAAGAAAGCTGTGCTGATTCTTTCCTGGATGCTTCGGCTTTCACTGATGCCTTTCCTGCAGCAGAGAGAGTCGTAATATCAGCCTTTATGGTATTCAGATTACCCTTGGCAGTTCCAAAAAAGGTAATGTCGCCGGTTTTGCGGGCAATTTCCTTTTGCGAATTCTCTTTCATGAGTGACTCAAAAAAGGGCTCTGTAACTTTGGAACTATCACAATTCACTACATAAGCAAAGGCATTTCTGTTCAGCAGGTTCAGCAGTTCTCCTTTTACAGCTACTCTGCTTTTGAGGTGCGTCAGAAGCGCATCGACGATTTGAACATTGTCTTTTTTCCCTCTGGCGTTGCCTTTAAGAGTGTAGAGACCTGAAGGGATAACAAGTTCAGGGCGCAAGAGTTTCAGGTCGTCGCTCTGTATGGCCAGCTCCTGAATATTCAGGAAGGAGGTACTGAGAGCGAGCTGATTTTGTAATTGATGGGAGAAAATATTGAAGTGATCAAAAGTGGCCGAGAACTCAGCATGGCCATGACTGCTCCTGGCTTTCAAGGCAAGAACCTCAGAACGGGTTTCAGAAAATAGAAATTTTCCTGTGGCTTGCTGCAACAAGAAATGACTCTGGGGAATGTTGAACTTCAGGTGGTCGAGTGTTCCCTTCAAAAGTTTTTTTTTGACCGTGAATTCTGAAAGCTCCAGATTTATCTCTTTTGCGTGTAAGTTTACGTTGTTTTCACGGATGATTTTCCTGGAGTAAGAGAGATTACTGTTGTTAATCCGCAGGTTTTTACAGAAAAAATGTTCCAGCGGTGCTTTGGTTGAATCGGGGTCGCGGGAGGTGAAAATAAGCTCAAGGTTAAGCTTGCCGTTTTTCTCTTCAATAACCCTTGCTCTGAGCGAATCGGCTGTAAGGCGACGTACATACAGTGTTTTGAGGTCAGGCTGAAGGAGCGTGAGAAAGTTGAACTGCAGTGAAAGAGAACGGGCTTCAAGAGCTGGTGTTTTTTCTTCCGGCTCATAAATTCGGGGATTGATGAGGGTGACATTGTTCGGAAACTTTAAATGCAACTCCTGCAGTTCCAGCCGTCCTAACAGCTTCTCGTTAAAGAGGCTGATAGCAAGATGTTTGGCAAATCGGTCAAGTACTCCGCTGTTCAGGACAATCAGGGAGGTAACCGACAGCACAAGCATGAATGCAAGAAAGGCGGTGAGAAGTTTGAGACTGTAGTGTTTAATTCGTTCCACTGCAGGCCGATGATTGAGAGTAAAGCTGAATGATTTTTTCGATAATCCCGCTTGTTGAGCGGCCTTCAAGCAAGGGTATGGTCAGCACTGCACCCCCATGTTCAAGTACCGCGCGTGCTCCGGAAATACACTCGACCGCCCAGTCTGATCCCTTGACAAGAATGTCGGGTAACAAGGTGCTGATAAGTTCTTCAGGTGTATCTTCGTTAAAAAGGGTGACTGCATCGACAACCTGAAGAGCAGAGAGCACCGCAGCGCGGTCCGTTTCGCAACAGACCGGGCGGTTCGGGCCTTTGAGTCGGCGGACTGAAGCATCACTGTTCAACCCGATAAGGAGTACATCGCCAAGCTTTTTCGCTGCTGTCAAGTACTCAACATGACCGGCATGAAGTATGTCGAAACAGCCATTTGAAAAGACTACTTTTTTCCCCGACGCCCGCCATGCCCGAACTTTGTCAAGGGTTTCGGATTGGCTTGCCAGCTTGATCGAAGTGGCCATAGAGAAAACTATATATAAGTTTCCGGAATTTTTTTCAATTTAGCGTATCCTCTTCGATTGTCCGCATGGTAATATACTGCTGATTATGAAGCGATGTTGGGAAGATGATGATCCATTCCCAAATCGTTTTTGGTTTGCTGTTTTCGGAGACAGTTTTTCAATTCTGTGGCTCCGCCTGCGGGGTCGTTGAGTTTATAAGAAAATATTGGCTTGATCTATTATTCAGAAAAATTTGATACTTCAGGATGCCTCACTAACGCGCTCCCGTCTAATCGCATAACTTTTCCATTGCCACTGCAACAGCATTCGGCGTAATGTTCTCAAGACAACGATAGTGCTCATAGCGGCAGATCTTATCGAAACATGGTGCACATGGCTCAGGCACATTGAGCGCAATGCTTTTTTTACCGAGGGGACGTGTCCATATTGGACTTGTAGAACCAAAGAGACCGATAACTGGGGTGCCTATATAAGCGGCAAGATGCATCAAACCGGAATCGTTCGAAACGACGGCACGAGCGCTTGATATGATAGTGGCAACCTCCAGCAGTGACGTTTTCCCGGTCAAATTTAGCACCCTTTCGGGAGCCATGCGCACAATCTCCTGCGCCGATTCCCCATCGTCACGCGATCCGAGTATGATAATGTTGTGGCGCTCCTGCAACACTGCCAGTTCAGGAAAGTGACGCCATTTCTTGGCAGGACCGTATGCAGCGCCAGGGCAATAAACAATTGAATCGCGATACGTTATGTCGGGGAGAACAGTTACACCAGTCCACTCTTCAGGAGCAGAAAAAGTCGAATCAAGAATTTCAGCATACTCATGGGTGATGTGATGCAACTTGTTGTTATTATTATTAATAACATCTTTTTGCAACGGATCGGTCAACAGAAAACGCCTCATTTCCCGTGACAAGCCCCTTCTGACAGGCACACCGGTTTTCATTGCAAACCATGCCGAAGAGAACGAAAATGGAATCAGGTACATGGTATGAAATCCACCGTTACGCACAGCTTCCACGGTACGCTTGCGATCATCTGCATTACTGCGGCCATACTCGATCACTGGCAAATCGCACAACATCCTGACCAAACCGCTCATCTGCATGGGAACCAGCAGCGTAGTCTGTGTTCGCCGACTTTCAGGCAATCGCATCACAACGGAAAGGGCAAGGAACAGATCTCCTATCCAGTTTGGCAGTAAAACAATGGAAGAGTTCATAAACACAGGATGTATGGTTGACCGGTACCCCGAACCCGGAAAAGCAATCAGGCTAAAGTGAGTGTGCGAATATACAATGTAAAGTGGATTTCAGTGAAGTCGATGCACCATGAATTTTCCTGAGTTCACGGCTTTATCGCGATGAAATGTTTTTTACCCAATTCCAGACCGAACCAGCGTTCGAGGCGTAACATAAACCGATGCTTTTTCTCCCGACGAGTGAGCATATAATTGGGATTTGCCTGAAAAACTCCCGGTTCTGCTGGAAGCCATTCTCGTATAATTGCAGGATGAGAACCAGTAAACAGACGGATAATCTGCTGGTCGATCTCTCCGTAGTCAATCCGCTTATGGTGCTTGTTCCAATACTTCTGCACATGTTCCGATTTTCGGTTCATCTCCTCCTCGCTCCGTACCCACCCATAGTGATAGATTGATGCGCCGGTATGAGCGGCATTCGGATAACGGGCAATCTTGCTTTTGCTGGTGAGCACGTGCCAATACAATCCGTCGGGCGCATAAGAGCGTATCGAATTTCGGATAATCCTGGCCTCACGGCGATACCATGCAGGCGAATCAAGATAACTGTTTGCATTACCATAGAAATGGTAGTAGTCAAACGTCAGCGCTTCAACACGCTCATCCGATAGATGTTTCCGGCATGCTTCGACAATATGTTGCAGATCCTCCTCATGCACAACTTCATCTCCTTCCAGATAAAACGCCCAATCACCGGTACAGTTGAATTGTGCAATCATTTTCTGCTGACCGTACACATACCCGCCGACCCGCATCTTGTCGTTCCAGTGCGACTGGATAATCCGTATTTTCGGATCGCCGATCTCCCTGATTTTTTCGAGAGTATCATCATCACTGTCGCCGACATTGACGACGAATTCATCGACAATCGGCAGCACGGAACAAATTGATTCTCTGAAGGGAAAACCAAGGATCATCCCATTTTTAATAAAGGTAAATGCGCTGAGCTTCATAATTATTCTTTTACAAAATACTTATCAATGCCATTCCGGCATGTGGTCAGCTTGCCGACAATAGCCTGTTCAAGTATCCGGTCATTGTCGGCAAGCGACTGCCTCGGATTCTCACGATGCCCGAGATGACATGCAAGAGCGCTGAACCTGACATTACGCCGTAAAATGCCGCTATTGACAAGCCGAACAGCAAATTCACTATCTTCCCGACCCCACCCGACAAAATCCTCATTGAAACCGTTGATACGGATACAGTCGTTCCTGAAAAACGACATGTTACAACTTCTTATTCCCGCAACCGACCTGCTTTTGAACGCTAATAAACGAGACAGAAGAGGAAATCGCAAGGCGTTTTTACGATTTTCAAACCCTTTTTCAAACAACGAAACCGAAATATTTTTTGTCGCAATCCGAATGGGGGTGTACTCCTGCGATAACAGCACTCTTGATCCCTGAATAAAACTCCCTTTAAGCGCCATTCGTTTATGATCTTTGATGAAGTCACCGTGCAACAGCATATCCCCGTCAACAATCACCACATAATTACCCGTTGCCGCTGCAATCGCCCTGTTGCGTGATGTTGCAGCTCGAAAACCAAGATCTTCCTGCCAAATATGAACCACCGGTAACATCGATGCTACGCGATATGCATCAACCAGCTTCGCAGTATCACTTGCACTGCCATCATCGGCAACAATGATTTCGCAAGGCGGCTCGGACTGTGCAAGTGCGCTTCGAAGAACAAGTTCGAGCACTTCAGGAGAATTGTAGGTCGTGATAACGAGGCTACAGGCGATGCTCTCTGTCGGCTTCATAAAGCTTGATGTATTTATAAAAAACGCCGTTCGCATTTGACACGGATATCAGCAGTCCCTCATAACCGAATCGCCAACCATTCTTGAGCAGGTACGATTTCAAAAAAGTGAGCATTCCGTAAACCAGAGCTTTGAGGGGTGAAGCCTTTTTTCTACCATGATACTCCTCAGCCCAGAGTGTGGAATAATGCTGCATTTTCTGAAGAAGTTGCGATGCATTGTCGTAGGGATAATGCTTCAACCTGCCCGACAACAGTTCGGTTTTCAGGTTGCCATTCATAATGAGTCCTTCGTGAACTAGCTTGTCATCGTATCGGGTGCTCTTTCGATTAAAAAGCCGTTCAACCCGATCATTATCCCAGCCACAGCCGCGAATCAGCCTGCTATGATAATAGTTATCGCGATCCATCATGTACACCGTATTGCAATCAAGCTTGAGGCTCAGAATTTCACACGCCAGCTCTGGCATTACAATTTCGTCACTGTCAACCGATAAAATCCAGTCGTTCGAAGCGTTATCAACTGCAATGTTCTTCATCGGGCCAAACCCGATAAACGGGTGCTCGTGCAGCGTAACGTTCGTAAAGCCCGAAGCAATGGCGATGGTGTCGTCAGTAGAACCATTATCGAGAATCACCACCTCAGAAAACGCTTCAAGAGCGCTCAAACACTCAAAAAGATAAGCTCCTGAATTGTTGGTAAGGATCGTTACCGAGATGTTGTTAGCCACTCTCTGATTTCGTTAAAGATGACATCAGGATCGATATGGTAAAGGCACTCGCTTACACCATGATGGTCGTCGCAACCCGCCTTGCCGCAGGCCACACACGGCATATCTGCCTGAAAAATGGTGACATTCCCATAAGTCAGCACTGATCTGTTCGTGCGGGCAGCCCTGCGCAACTCATTGCACCAAGGCGACCACATACTGAGAATGGTTGGTCCGTAAATCGCGAAAATGCGGCGGTTCTGCGAAGCGGCAATGTGCATGGTCAGCGTATCTGCCCCAATATAGGCAATCGACCGGTCACTGAGCGCAATCAGTTCATCCATGCTGGTCAACCCGATGAAATCGTGAACATTGGCAAACTTTGGAAGCCTCCGTTTAATCTCCAGATCAAGCGTACTCTTCGAGCCCGTAATGACCAGTGGCACGCCAAGGCTATCGAGTCGTTCGAGCAACTCATTGCGAAGTTTTTCTGGATAGACCTTGTAATCGTACTGCGCGCCGGGATGAACGATCATAAAGTTGTGAATTCCGCGATCCTCGAGCATATTGCTAACGCTTTGGGCCGCAGTCTCGGAATAATACGAACAAACCGTCGGTTTGCCAGAGCCAATGCCCAGCAAGTCGAGAGCAGCAGTGTTGTTCTCGATAATGTGCTTGCTGGAATCAAAATCGTAATGGGCCGAAAGCAACAAGCGTTTCCACCACGATTTTTTTATATTGTGCTCCACAGCACTGATAGCCTTGCGGCCAGCGGCCAGCGCAAAGAGCACTGACCGGTCGCTTGCTGTCAGATTCACGCTCAAATCGTAACGACGAACAATCTTTTTAAGCAAAGTCCTGGTTCCTCGCCCTCTCCCGTCACCATTGTAGGTAAACTGATGAATGTCAACGATATGCGGCAGCGTTCGGGCAATCGGCAGAGTATCGCTGTTGACCAGAAGATCGATATGCGGACCACCATAGGCACGAAAAAGCCCCTCAATCAGCGGTGAACTCAGAAAAACATCGCCATTGGAGCGCTGTACTATGACGAGGATGCGTTGTGGAGTGCGTTTGTTCATCGTCCATATTTATTTACAGACACTTACAGAATTGTCAAGAAATTTTTTATTCTTGCTGCATGCTCATTTGGAAGAACAATATGATCTTTCATGACAGGATCAGAATAATCACCTACATTATTAACAGCAGATACGCCAGCATAGGTATCCTGCGATGTTTTTATTATACGATAAAATGAGTACTGCATATCCGTCATCAATTCAATCATTTTTTTATTGCGCATGGATTTAAACGGGTCATCATGCAGCCGAGGCAATACCTCCATAATGATTACTGGCCTATCTTTATTAATCAAGGAACTCAAGCTTTTTATGACCTCCAATTCTGAACCTTCTACATCTATTTTTATCACAGAGACTTTTTTATTAAAAACATCCGACATAATGGATTCATAACGAAAAACAGGAACAATTTTTTGTACATAATCACCTGATGGCCTCAACTCTTTAATAATTGTCGATTCAGGATCTGTATCGCTTGAACCATATAACGGTACCAACTGATCAGAATCCGAAAGCCCAACGGGCACTATGATATTACGACTCCATTTATTTGCAGAAATAAGATGCTGTAAATAAAATAAACAAGATGGATTTGGTTCAAAACCCACATAGCTTATATTTTGATTTAAAGTCATAACTTTTATCATAGTTTGACCTAGATTTATTCCAACATCATAAAAAGCGCCATCAAAATCATAGCTAAATATTTCTTTCAGCACCCCAGACATCCATTTTTCACCACTTACTCCGACCTTTAAACCATTGATAATTGGGACAAAAATATTTTTATTATTTAACGTTCTTTTTGTTTTAAAATTAATCATCGATACAATATTATCTCCAATTATTTCAAATATTTTAGCCATAATTTCAAGTATTTAAGGGAAGACAATATGATTATATTTATTATTAATTTCAATTTTTTTCTATTGTTGATAGATACTCTCTTTCTTTTAATATATCTGAATTTGGCAAAATAAATATTAAAGAGTAAAAAGTCCAGCTACGCAAGACATAGCCTTTATGGTTTAGAAAAATCCAGATATTTGTTTTTAATATTGTCTCTATATTGGTATTATGATCTTCAATAATAATAATTTTTGGCTTATATAATTCAAAATCAAGAGAATTCAAAACCCTGAAATCCATGCCTTCAACATCAATTGAAAGAATATCAATTTGCCTTCCCCTGTATGGACTTTCTTCAATTATCTCATTAAGAGTCTTTGTTATAATCTGTTGTTTATCAAAAACTTTTTCAGTGGTTTTAGCTGCACAATTTGGATCAATTGTCGAGCCTACGCCAAAAATACCGTACCTATAAAGCGTTACATTTTCTTGTTTATCGGAAACAGCGCTCAGAACATTATAGTCCCCTGGTCTAATGATATTAAAAAGACTAACTTTATCTTCTTCCATATCAACATTTATACCTCGCCAGCCTTTTCTATAAAGCCTATAGGTATTGGAGTATTTTTTTGGATGAAAACATCCGATATCGACAAAAAAACCATTGTGAAGCTCTTTTATTAGCAGCTCTGCAAGAACAATATCCTCACCAAATTGAGAATAATGAAATCTGAAAAAATCACAAAAAAAAGCTTTTTTGAAAAGCAATAATTTCCTTTTAATTTGACTGAATGCGTTTATCATTTACATACTGTATCTAAAAAATAATTTAACTTTACCATTTTAGGATGCTTAGCATAAGCCCTCAATCTTACCGAAGAAAATATTTAAGTCATTGAATTATAAAAATTGAAAATATTGAGAATCACAAACAAAAAAAATTCTCATGTGCGCTATTGTATAGTATCCTTTTTATCCAAATCCAAAACACGTTCATCTCCACCATTTTTCCAACGATTGTGCAACCAAAACCACTCTTCCGGCCAACGGCGGATATAATCTTCAATAACTCGTGTATAACGCAAAGAAAGAAGAGCAATATCCGTTTTACAAAAAGTCAAATCTGAAGTTTCTATCTCGTGAAAATCAACCTGATATTTACCATCCGTAGTATTTCTGCACATCACGATAAAGAGCGGCACATTTGCCTTGAGCGCAAAAAAAGCTGCGCCATGAAACATTGTTGCCCTCCTGCCAAGAAACTCTCCAAAATAGGTTCCGCTCGGATCCGACTGATCGGCAAGTAGAGCTAGCACTCTCCCGTCAGACAGTTGCCTCAGCCCTTCTCGAATAGCCTGATAATCGTACAAGACACTATTCCCGCGCATTGTACGAAGCTTGTTCATGCTTTGGTCAATGGTGACATTACTTAACTGCTTGACGACAATAGTTATCGGATAAAATAAAAAGCCAAAAGCAAAAGCCATCAGCTCCCAATTACCATAATGAGCTGAAACAACCACGGCCCCCTGGCGCCCATTATCGGTTCTTCGCAAGTATATTTCAGGATCCAGATCGATAAGTGCGGCAACATCATCATGGTTCCTTATGAGGGGAAACCGAAGGACATCAAGCAACGTAACAGCAACATTCCTATAAACCTTTACAGCAATACGGTGAATTTCTTCAGACGATTTCTCTGGAAAAGTAAGAGCAATATTCTGGTACACAAGCTCACGACGGAGACCAACACGAAGCACGATATCTCCGAGCAAACAGGCAACACGTCGAGCCAATCTCCAACTCATCAACCGGGCAAATACTCCCAGCAGACTTACGAATCCGAACATCGCCGCATCCAGTGCGGACTTGACCCATTGCCGTTTTTTTTCGCCGAGCCTGCCAATAAAGGGACTCATGACAACCGAAACCAGTAAATGTTGATACCTTATAGACAACAGCAAATGATGTGCCGTGAGATTGCGAGCAACGGCAAGGCTGTTACGTTAAAATATAAAAAAGGAAAATCCATCATTCGAAGAACAAGTAAAAACGGCACTGACTTTAACTTCCCAGTAACTCTCCCTGAACAGAATAGCATTATAAGAGCACAAAGAGAACACACTATTTTGAATAAAACCAACTTTCGGATTATTGCATTATATTCATCAATAATTTCAATCAACCCCAATACTAATTATTGAAGAGCGTTCATGAAGTTAGTTCTGAGAATTCTCCAATACCTCGCTCCATCGAAAGGTAAAATCGTCCTGGTCGTTTTAGTAAGCATGATCACCTCACTTTTTAGTGTCGTCTCGATCTACTCCATCCTTCCTCTGTTGAACGAGGTCTTTTCTACAGGATCAACCGTACAGATCAGCACATTACCTGAGTACTCAACAAATCCCGGGGCGCGGGCGTTGACACAACAAAATATCCTGACAACACCAACCGCACAATCCACGCCTGAACCAAAAAAAGTTTTGCGTTCCACAAACCTTAATGATACCGAGCGTCTGAAAGCATGGGCGCTTGAGAAATTCAAGGAGATTTTCAGTGCACCCACTCGGGAACAAGCACTGTTGAAAATATGCCTGTTCCTTATCGCCACATTCGCCATAAAAAACCTGTTCATTTACCTCAACGGACAGATCATCTTCAGAATACAGAGCAAAACAGCCAAAAAGCTCCGGGACGACGTTTTCAGAAGCATCATCGAGATGCACCTCGACTACTTTAATAAAAACCGCGTCGGGAATCTGATGAATTACGTCTATAACGATGTGGAGAATGTCAACAACAGCATCAGTTCGACCTTCGTCAATTTCCTGCAGAACCCCTTTTCAGTCATTGTCTACATTGGTGTACTGCTTGCCCTCAACTGGAAACTGACCCTTTTTTCAGCCCTGACCTTGCTGTGCATTCTCTTCGTTGTCCGCATGATCGGCAATAACGTCAAAGGCTTTGCACTGAGCTTTCAGACAAGGATGGGCGACATGAACTCCGTGCTTCAGGAAAAATTCAACGGTATCAAAGTTATTAAATCTACCGCTTTCGAAGAGATAGAGCTGGAGAAGTTCAAGTCGTTCACTAAAGACTTTCGGAAAATAGGCATCAGAATCGCACAACTCAGGAACCTGATCAGTCCGATCAACGAGACACTTCTCATAGCGGCCATCGCAATGGTACTCTGGTTTGGTGGCATTCAAGTGTTTCATGGTGCCATGACGGCCAATGAACTGCTTGTTTTTGCCTTTACCCTCTATTCCACCATGGGTCCAATCAAATCGCTTGGCGAAGCCAATACTTCTGTGCAGATGGGTCTGATCTCCGTCGAACGGTTATTCGAACTTCTCGACACTAAACCTGCCATTATCAACGGAACTCTTGCGATCACAAGTTTTTCGAACACCATCAGGTTTGAAGATGTCTGCTTCAAGTACAATAAGGAGCAACCCGATGCTCCCAATATTCTCGATCACGTCTCCTTCGAGATCAAAAAAGGTGAAATGGTCGCACTGATTGGCCAGTCGGGATCCGGTAAATCTACCGCTGTCGATCTGCTAATGCGATTCTACGACGTGGATGCTGGCCGAATCACCATCGACGGTATCGACATTCGTGAACTCGATTACAAACAGCTCAGGAAAATGATTGGGGTTGTAAGCCAGGAGGTCATCCTTTTCAATGACTCGATTGAACAGAATATCGCCTATGGCGTTCATGATGAGGTTAACAGTGCCCGCGTCGAAGAAGCGGCCAGACTTGCAAATGCTCACGGGTTTATCATGGAAAAACCGCAAAAATACGAAACAATGGTCGGAGATCGGGGCATACAGCTTTCAGGCGGACAACGTCAGCGTATCGCAATCGCACGTGCCATGGTTAAAAATCCGGAGATTCTGATTTTCGATGAAGCGACCAGCGCACTCGACAACGAGTCAGAAAAAGTGGTACAACAAGCCATCGACCATGCCATGGAAAACAGGACTTCTCTTGTTGTCGCCCACAGACTTTCTACCATCAAAAATGCCGACAGAATCATTGTGATGGAAAGAGGAGAGGTCGTTGAAGCAGGAAGCCATGAAGAATTGCTTGTACGGAATGGCGTTTACAAAATGTTGTATGACATACAGTTCGCAGGAAAACCAGAACTTCTCCCATGATAAAGCAGGTATTTTGTTCAAGCATAATCCTGGTAGAGGATGGCACTGAAAAAGATAAACAGCATTGTTGTATAGTGCCCAAGCAGGTAACTGTCGCTCAGCATGATTACGGCAAACAAAATTGGCAGAGCGAGACCAAAATGTTTTTGTAGCGGGATGTTTGATTGCCGGGAAATTCTGATTTGCGCATAGAGAATCGACAGAAGCGAGGCGAGGCCGATCATCCCAAACTGCACGAGTTCGAGCACATACATGTTATGAGGCTGTACAGTAGCGAAAAGAGTTGGTGTATTGCGTTGGTTCACTTTTGCGTACTCTTGGCTGAAATCACCCGTGCCAACACCGAACAGCGGATTTTCTCTGATAATATCAAGGGAGTTCCTTAAAAAGGCTATTCTCAGGCCGACCGAGGTGTTTTGGCCGTCGCCGTAGTGTTCGGTTTCTGAAACGGCCAGATTTACTCTCTCCCTGAAAGTACTGCTGACGTTGTAAGTACTGAAAATGAGCAGCGGAAGAGCGATGGCTGCAACTGTGAGAGCACGAAGCAGGTTTTTGTTGAAGTACTGGAAGATGACAATGACGATCATGACAAAAAAACTAACCTGTCCAGCCCGCCCATTGATTATGAACATGTTGATCGACAGACAAGCCGCCATTACTGCAGCAAAGATTTTTTTTCTTTTACCTGCCTTCGGATCGAGCAGCAGGTAAAAAAGCGAAATGTAAATGGCAATAGTCAGAAAAGGGGAGTAGGAAATGCGGCCCATGAATGCTATCGGATCGCCCTCGTTGATCATGAAGTGGCTCGGGGGGACAACCTGGAACCACATGAGAAACGAAACTGCGCAACACATCAGCATGGCTGCCATGAATGTACCGATAGCGGGTTCGGTGGACTGTCTGTTGAAAACCATCATGAAGATCGGTAGAAGCAGTAGAAGAGATTCTTTGGCGATAACCTGTATGCCGGATGTCAGGTCGCTGGTCCAGAGTAGTCCGATGAGATGCAGCAGCCAGAAGGCGAGTATCGCCTTGACTAAAATGTTGTTGCGTAGCTTGTCGATGTCATGTCTGAAATTTGCCTGCATCAACCACAGCAGGAAAATCAGCAGGCCGAAGATGTTTGCAAGCGCAACGGAGATGGGTAATATGAAACCGAAGGCAATGAGGAGCAGTGAGTTCAAATGATGAAGCTTCGTTTTGAAATTGTCTCCTGGTGTTGCGGTGTCCATAGTATTCATTTCGATTGTTCGGCTGTGGTCAAAGCATAGGTCAGGTTATCTGGCATGGAGCATAAGGTGACCGGTTTCCTGTTGTTTGACTATTCTATATTTCTATATTTCCGGTGGAACGTGCTAAAATGTAAGCAAATTTCGCTCAAATTAATATTTGTACTTCCGGTATTATAGACGAAGTTCCTTTTATCACGATAAAGTTCTCTTCAAAAATCAGTGGTTCATTGACACCTTTTTACGGTGTTTGCTGCTGTATTGAGAAGCCATCAACCAGCGCCCACCACTCACCATTTGCTCTCTGATGCGGATCGACGGTATGCATGCCTGAGCTGTTCCACCATTCATTGCCCGGCCCCACTGCTGGTGTATTCGATACCAGCTCTTCGTTATAACTGTTTTCTGTAAGTTCGGTTATCCTGAATGCCCAGACTTTGGTGCCGTAGTTTGGGATCTCATCTTGTGCATATCGATAGATGTCTCCATCGTAAAGAATTACTCTCCCTCCAGGGCGAGCGAATTGGGGACTGTTGGAGACGACAGGACTTTTCGGGTGCTCTTTCCAGGGCCCGGTCAAGGTTTCAGCAATGAAAAGGTGAAGGCTTTTTGTCTTGCGCGCATAACTGAACAGGTACCAGCGGTTTTGGTAGTGAATAATTGATGGATCAACCGTTGCAGCAAAGCCTTTTTTGCCTTTGACAAGGGTTGCGCTATGCTGCCACTCATCAGGAAAATGCGTCGCCCTATAGAGTTGAATACCCCCTGATCCCATACATTCAGGAATCATATAATAGTCGCCTTTTGCCATAAAGACATAGGGATAAGAGAGGTGAAAACGCTCTTTCAGAACGACTTTTCGATACTTCCATTGCAATCCGTTCTGGCTGAAGGCATATGCAATTTCACCGATGTTTCTTTTGTCGTTTAATACTTCAAAGAAAAGATGGTAGCCAGCCTCATTCTGTATCATAAATGGATCGGCGACAAAACGGGCAGAGATATCGCTGACCTCTTTTGCGGTCAGTACAGGGTTTGTAATGCCTTTGGACGGAAACAACTCAAGAGGTGATACTCCTTCGTAGATGCCGATAGCCCATGTTTCCTTGCTTCGCCTCAGAACCTTTTTTTTGCAATGCTTTCGGTAGCTGGCTATAATGAACAGTACAACAGCAATAGTTAGAAGGCTGATCAGCAATGAGGTTATCGTCATGACTCTGTTGAAATCATAGGTTACTTTACCAAGTGCAGAATGCTATTGAGAGACTATTGCTTTGATTATAGAGTGTTTCTTGTTGATTATTTTGAGTTTGACAGCGGATTTTTTGTGCCAGCGCTCCGCTTTTTTTCGTGCTTATGGTGAAATCGCCTGTCATGAAAGCTTTTTCAGCATCTCATGTAATGCTGTTGAAACTTCGACAGGATCAATATCAATGATGTCCGGTGTTTGCGATATGATAACCTTCTGCATACTGCTTAATGGGCCGAATTGTGTTCGGTCAGCAAGGAATTTTCTGTAAAGGGCGATAAGAGGGGTGTCAGAACATGCAGCAATATGAACCAGGGAAGTGTCAGGAGTAATGAGAAGCGTTAGTTTTTTTACAATTTCTCCCACTTCATAAATGTTGCTTGTTGAGGGGGATTTCAGGACGTTCTGGTGTAGTTGTTCAAGTGCTTTTTTTTCTTCAAAGTCATGGGGAGTTGAGAAGATAATAAATGTATTGTCTTGAAAACTCTTGATTAGTTCTGACCACTGCTGGATGGTACGGTGTCCGCCAATGTGCCCGGCGCTTATGTTGATGCCCAGGAATTTACCTTGTGGAAGTGTATTCAGGAATGATGTTATTTCAGGTGAAACCGGCATTGGTGGCAGATATGGCTTGCAATGTGGTTGTACCTGATTTCCGTTGAGAGCGTTAAGGAGGGAAAGGTTTTTTGAGGATTCATGAGCGTTTTGTTCAAGAGTGATGAGGTGGTCGAATATCCCTTCGTGGTTAGGGTTGAAGTGTCCCACCTTATGCTTGGCGCGGATAAGTACCGACTGAATAAGAAAATGAGTTGATGGGTGATCTTTTGGATTGAAAAGCAAGTCAAATTCTTTCAGCAAGATACCTTTAAAGTAGCGATGTATGTTTCTTTTTGCATGGTAGACTCCTGCAATATTCGGATCGGCACTGAAAAAATTGAAAATGATCTGACTGAAAGCAACGATGTAAATGGAGATATCAGGATATTCCTGTCGCAGGCTCCCGATTAAGGGTGTAAGTAGAATACAGTCTCCGTAGCATTCTCGTGCGAGAATTACAATACTTTTTGGCGGAGCCTGGAGGGTTAGTCCTCTTCGCTTCCTGACTGCAATGAACTGGAGGCCATGTGCAAAGCGCTGACGAAAAGTACTGTGATCCTTTTTTATTTTCATGCCAGAGTGTTCTTTAACTTTTTTTTTAAAAGAAGCTGATGCCTTGACTGGTACATGGGTTTTGTAATTTATGTCAGAAGATCCTGCAAAAACCGAGAATTTCTTCTTGCAGTTTATCAAGTGAAAACATTGGCGTTACGGTCTGGCAGGCCTTTTCTCCGATTGTCGCTCTCAAAACAGGATTTTTGTATAGTTTTGTGAGTAATCCAGCAAGTTTTTTTTCGTCACCATAATGCACAAGGAAGCCATTTACCTTATCGGTGATTATCTCCTCAACACCACCGGCATAGGTGCTGATAGGGGCGTTGCCGAGATACATCGCTTCAAGCAGCGCTGTAGAGAGCCCTTCAATAATAGAGGTAAGGGTAAAAATATCACTTATTTTCATGGTGGGAAAAGGATTTTCCGTAAATCCGGTGAAGATGATTTTGTCGGAAATTCCAAGGCTCGACGCAAGTTGTTTGTATTCTTCTATATGTGTTCCTTGGCCCATGATAACAATACCGGCATCACAGGCATCGGTCAACACCAGAAACTTGGCAAAACTTCTGATTAAAAAGTCAAACCCTTTGTTAGGTTCAACTCTGCCCATTGCTGTTATCATAAACTGAAATGGCTTAGCCATGATATCCTGTTTGGATTGTTTGCTGATAAGCTCGGGGTCCAATCCATAGTAGATAACCTTGATGCGTTCTGGACGCATATAGCTTGAAAGGAGAAGTGTTTCCTTGATTTTTTTTGCGTTAACGATAATTCCATCTGCCATCATATTGAAGACGAGATTATAAATCCATTTGTTTTTAAGATCCAGCGTCGTGCCCAGCCATAGGACATTTTTGATACCGCAGATTTTGCAGATTATTCCAGAAATGGCGTAGTCTTTGCGCATTGACGGTATGACAACGTCGATGTTATGTTTTTTTACAATTACGATTAATCTTGCGATGGTATAGAAGTCAGCCTCATTCAGAAAAGGCAGTTTGTATTTTGGAATATTAAAATGTTTACCAACCTGCTCATTTCGATAAGCCAGAACTGTTTGGTGTGACTTCAATGCTTTTGTGGCAAGAAGTAACGATTTTTCATTACCCCCTCCCCATTTACTTCGTGAGGAGTTGAGAAAGAGGAAATTCATTGCTGTCAGGCAAGTTTAATTATGGAAGGGATATATTGCTTGTAGGCAGAAAATGACCAGATTTCTGTGGTTATCTGCTGTTTTTTTCTTGTTTTTTCTTTAAGCAATTCCTATTTGTATCATGGACTGGTCTTTGGAGTTTCAGGAAGATAAATCAAATTTTCACAGATTCATTGTATTCCAGGATAGATTGATGGACACATTTTCCGTTTCGGATCCTTTCAGGACAAAGCGCCCTTCCTTTGTTGCCAATACTCTGTTGTTGATCATTATTATGGGACTTTACCCAATAGCGGGTTCCTTACTCTTTTCTTTCGTAAACGGAGGTCTTCCACAGAGAATAGTTTTTTTGCGTTTCGACAAGAGTATGCTTACTCTCCTTCGCACGATTCAGTCTGTCGGGCAAATTCTTGTGCTTGCTCTGCCAGTTCTGTTGCTGGCTGGTTGGCATACTGGCAAGAAAAATCCTTTTTCCCCGGAGAGTCTCGCTTATTTAGGAGTGCGCAGGAGTGTTGATTTTGGTGCAGTTGCTTTTGCCGTCAGTGGAATTTTTCTGCTTCAACCGCTGTTGTATACGGTGACAGCGCTTCAAGATATCTATTTGTGGCCCTCTCTTGGTACAGCAGGAGCAGAGGTTGTTCGGCAGCGTGATGTTATGGACTTGTTTATTAAAGAGCTCGCGCTGGTTCGTACCGTTCCGGAGTTTGTCACGGTTTCCTTTGTTCTTGCGATTACGCCCGCTGTTTGTGAGGAGCTTTTTTTCAGAGGTTATATTCAGCAGAACTATACCCGTTCCATGTCGACTGGCGGAGCTGTTATTTTGACAGGATTTGTTTTTGCTTTTTTTCATCTGAGTGCGGCAAATCTTATTCCTCTTGCTTTGCTTGGGTGTTATATTGGATATATTTACAGCGAAACTGGTAATATTGCGGTCTCTTTTTTTGTTCACCTTGCGAACAATCTTGCAGCGTTGCTTCTTCTACTTTTTGCTGGAGATGGGGATTCGTTAATGATTTCGCGTCCGGCATCTTTAGTTAATACACCGTGGTGGTGGCTTGTTGTTGCAGGAAGTTTAATCTTGTTCGTTATGGTTATTCTGCAGTTTTCGACTGCATCGTCATCGAGGGTAGAGCCCTTAAGCTGAAGTGCCAGACAATGAAACTGATGAGTTGTTTAAAAAAGGATGTATGGGTAAACTCTTGAGTGTTAATTTATTGCAGAGGGTCATCGTGGCGCTTGCCGGAATTCCCTTTCTGCTGTGGCTGATCAAGGTTGGCGGTTTGTGGTTTTTCTGCTTTTTTTGTCTGTTGGCTCTTCTTGCTGTTTTTGAGTTTCATCGTCTTGCACGGCATAAGGCTCATCCGCCAGCGCTCTGGATTGTGTTGCTGATAACCCTCCTTTTTCAGGGGAACTTCTACCTTCACTTTGCTGAAGTTTGGGAGTTGTTACTTTTGGTCGTTCTAGCTCTCCTGGTTATGGAGCTTTTTTTGAAGGAGGGTTCTCCTCTGCTTAATCTTGGTGCCATTTTACCCGGCTTACTCTATGTAAATCTCTCTTTCGGCTCTTTGCTGCGGCTTCGTCTCGAAGCCGCAGGCGGGAAAGGAGAGATCATGGTTTTTCTTATGTTTGTTTGTGTCTGGGCTGCCGATATTTTTGCCTATTTCGGAGGAAGCACATTTGGTGGGAAATTTATTCACCGAAAATTTTTTGAGCGCTTGAGCCCCCAAAAAACATGGGAAGGTTTTTTGTCTGGTTTGGCAGGAAGTATCTCTGCATCAATGATTTATGGATATTTTATTCCCCAGTTGTCATTAACTGCAGCGCTGCTGACAGGATTGCTGATCGGTCTTTCAAGTCCGGCTGGTGACCTTATTGAATCAATGTTTAAAAGAGATGCCGGAGTAAAGGACTCATCCAGTTTGATTCCTGGACATGGCGGAGTGCTTGACCGATTTGATACGATTCTGTTTGTTTCGCCATTTATATACTTTATTACATTTCATCTCTGAATAAGACGTAACAGGTTTGGGGTAGCGAAGCTAAATGTTTTTATATATTCCCTGTCAAGTTCAGCATGCAGAGAACATTCATTCACATGCAGGAGATATTAATCGCCAGAGGTTGTCATAATGAAAATAGAAGGTCTTCTTTCCGAAAAATATGTTGTTTTGAATCTTGACCTCTCCGTGAAAAGCCAGGTCATCGAAAAAATGATTTCCATTGTGGATGGTCATCCCGGAGTAACGGATATCAGCAAGCTTCGGGAGGATGTTCTTAAGCGCGAACAGGATATGTCGACGGGTATCGGCAAGACATTAGCCCTTCCACATGCCAAAAGTGCTGGCGTGAGCCGGCCGGTTATGGCTTTTGCGACGCTGAAGAACGAACTTGATTTCGATTCAATTGATAGTGAACCAGTAAAAATTGTGTTTCTTCTTGCAACTCCAGAGGAGATGCTTGCAGAGCATTTGAAGCTCCTTGGTCGAATTACAAGACTGGCAGGCAGGGAAGATGTTCGTCAGAGGCTTGTTCTCGCTCAATTTCCTGAAGAGATTATCAAGCTTTTCAGGGAAGAGGAAAAGGATTTTCCGGAGATATAAGTTATGTCGCAGTATCAGGCAGTCAAGGGCACAAGGGATATTTTTCCTGAAGAGTCCACCCAATGGAAATATGTTGAACGGATTGTGCATACCCTCGCATCTTTGTATGGGTTCAGCGAGATACGTACTCCTGTTATAGAATATACTGAGCTTTTCCAGAGAGGCATTGGCTCGACCACAGATATTGTTGGAAAAGAGATGTTTTCCTTTCAACCTGACCCGAAAGGCCGCTCACTGACGTTGCGTCCCGAGATGACAGCCGGGGTCATGAGAGCTGCACTTCAGAACAATCTGTTTTCTTCGGCTCCTGTCCATAAACTCTACTATCTGGGAGAATTGTTTCGCAAGGAGAGACCGCAGGCAGGACGGCAGCGTCAGTTCTCACAGTTTGGAGCCGAACTGCTTGGATCTTCCTCGCCTGCGGCGGTAGCCGAAGTTATCACTCTGATGATGCAAGTTTTTGAATCTCTGGGCTTAAAGGGTCTGAAACTAAGAATCAATACCCTTGGTGACACTGCAGACCGGGCTCGGTACAGGGAGGCATTACGGGCCTATTTTGCTCCCTTTTGCGAAATTCTTGACGAGGCATCTAAAGAGCGTCTTGAAAAGAATCCGCTCAGAATTCTTGATTCAAAAAATCCTGCAGTTCAGGAGCTCGTTGAAGGAGCGCCGAGGTTGTATGATTATCTTAACGACTCGTCTCTTCAGGATTTTGAAAAAGTGCGTTATTACCTTTCAGAGCGGAATATTATTTACGATATCGATCATCGTCTTGTGCGGGGGCTTGATTACTATTGTTATACAGCTTTTGAAGTAACAAGTTCAGAGCTTGGAGCCCAGGATGCCATTGGTGGGGGTGGGCGTTACGATGGTCTTGCCCGTGAACTTGGCAGTTCTGCAGATGTTCCTGCATCCGGCTTTGCAGTTGGAATGGAGAGGCTGTTGATAACGATGGAAAAGCAGGGTCTTTTTGCGGCACTAAACCCTTCTGGATCGATTGTTTATGTAGTTGTGCAGCAGCAGGATCTGATTGATCACGCTCAGCAGATTGCCTGGCAATTGCGCAAGGCGGGTATAAGTACCGAAGTAGATTTGGCGGCAAGGAGTATGAAAGCGCAGATGAGAGAAGCAAACAGGATACGATCCTCTTATGCGTTGTTTATTGGCACGGAAGAATATACCACCGGTAACTACACCCTGAAGAATTTGGCAACCTCTGAACAGACAACACTCTCTTTGGAGGCAGTGCTTCATATTCTGCATAAACATGCTGCCAGGGAACCGCTTGACTTATGACGATAACAAGACATAAAGTAACGCTCTACGGAAAAAAGCAGTGCTGTCTGTGTGATGAGGCTGTCGAAGTTCTGCAAAAAGTGGCTTTATCGATGCCTTTCGATTTTGAAAAAATAGATATTTCCGACAAGCAGGAACTCCTTGCCGAGTTTGGCCTTAAAATTCCAGTCATCTTCGTTGATGGTGTTCAGGTATTCAAATACAGGGTGAATGAGGCTCGGTTCAGGGCATTGCTGCATGCTGGATAAGCCAAAGCAACCAGGCAGAGAGTTGGGCGTTAGAATTTGACCCCTGAAATGATCAACAATAACGTTCTGTTGCGATGCTGAAATTTTTTCTTCTTGTTATTCTCTTTTCTATAGTGATACGTCTGGTGATGAGATTAGTGGTGCGTTTTTTACGAGGGAAAGTTTTTTCCTTCAATAAAAGCGGTTTTGATCACACCAGCAATTCACCAGTCTCATTTTCTTCAGGGGAGCAGCTCGAAGAGGCTGATTTTGAAGTTATCGAAAGTCATCTCAATGATAAAGAGAGTGATGTTACATAAGGCATTTTGCTGTTGACAGATTTATTCGTATAATGGCGTGCTTGATTTGAAAAGGGGTGTGGAATTATCTTTATCTGAAGTGGGGGTTCCCCACTTTTTTGTTTTCTATAAAAGTTTGTATGAGGTGTTCATGCAAGAGCGCATCAGGAATTGTGTTCTCCAGGTTATAGCAGAGTCTGAGGGTACTCGGGGTGAAGGGGTCTATCTTATTGATCTCAAGGTAAAAGGAAAAGGAAGTGCCAGAAAAATAGAGATACTGGTGGATGCTGATAGTGGTATCCGCATTCATCAGTGCGCTTATCTCAGCAGACGGATCAGGGAAAAGCTTGAAGGTGACGATGAACTATTGGAGTTGATCGGTGAAAATTTTGACCTGATGGTCTCCTCTCCTGGTCTTGGTGAACCCATCATTATTTCCCGGCAGTACATAAGACATATCGGAAAACTCATGCAGATCAGCTATATCGACTCTTCTGGTGAGCAGGTAGAGTTGAGAGGTCATCTTCTGGAGGCATCTCTTTCCGGGGAGAGTGAGGCGCGGATTGTCATTATGCCGGAAAAAGACAAAAGAAAAAGGCAGCAGCCGAAAACGGAAGGGATCACACTTTATCTTAATCAGGTAATCCGTGCGGTTCCTGAGGCGGAATTCTAGCAGGTTTATACGGGGGAGTGAAAATTTTCTTTTACAAAATGAACAATCCAGGAAAGAGATGGTCAAAAAGAAGATAAAAGATGAGGGACAGGACAGGAGATTGCAGATTGCCAGTGCATTTGGAGAAATTGAGCAGTCGAAAATCTTTCTGGATAAACGCACTGAAAGTGCGGCTGTTAAAATGGATATTGCCGATCTTCTCAAGGATATTATTCAGAAACAGCTCAGAAAGGATTATGATCCTGAAGTTGAATCCAACATTTTCATCAACCCCGAACGGGGTGATTTTGAGGTCTATATCCTAAAAAAAATTGTCGATGAAGTAGATATTGAAAGTATCGAGATATCCCTGAAAGAGGTAAGAAAAATCGATGACTCTCTCGAAACAGGTGATTACTATGAGGAAGGCCCGATAAGACTTGAGGACTATCTGACTCGCAAATCGATACAGATTATCAAACAGTCTGTACAGAAAAAAGTAAGGGATCTTGAACGTCTGGTTGTTTATGAAGAGTGTCTTGAAAAAGTAGGAGAGATTGTTGCCGGGGAAGTTTATCAGATCCGGGCGAATGAGGTTATTTTTACATACAATACATCAAAAGATCATCGTGTTGAGCTTGTTTTGCCGAAGTCGGAAATGATGAAAAAGGATAATCCCCGCAGAACTCCGAGGATGAAGCTCTATGTCAAACGTATCGAAAGAGAGAAAGCAAAAGTGAGGCTTGATGACGGCAGTACTGTTGAGCGGGAAAAAGCTGATGGTGGCATGAAGGTCATTGTGTCGAGGGTAGATGACCGTTTTTTATACAAACTGTTTGAGCATGAGGTTCCGGAAATTCTGGATGGTCTTATTGTCATCAAGGCCATTGCCCGAGTGCCTGGTGAACGGGCCAAGGTTGCCGTCGAATCAACCAGTGCGAGGATTGATCCTGTTGGAGCTACTGTCGGATACCGGGGCAAACGTATCCAGAGTATAGTCAAGGAACTGAACAACGAAAATATTGATGTCATCTATTACGCAGATGAGCCACAGATTTACATTTCAAGGGCGATGCAGCCAGCTAAAATAGATCCTCTGACTGTTCATGCGGATATGAAAACCCGGAAAGCAAGGGTGATGCTCAAGCCTGACCAGATCAAGTATGCAATAGGCAAGAATGGAAATAATATTCATTTGGCAGAAAAGCTTACCGGCTATGAGATAGATGTGTATCGGGATGTCATCGATAAATCGACAGAAGATCCTACGGATATTGATATTATCGAGTTTCGTGAAGAGTTTGGTGATGATATGATTTACCAGCTTCTGGATGGCGGTCTTGATACGGCCAAAAAAGTACTGAAAGCTGGAGTGGATGAGATTGAACTCTCTCTTCTGGGATCGTCTAAAACAGAAGAACAGACGGTTTTTGGTAAAAGTTATAAAAGTAGCGTAAAACCGCGGGAACGCAAAGTCACTGACGATGAAAAGCGCTACTGGAAGAAGATTGCTGAAAATATCTATAAAACGGTAAAGGAGCAGTTCACCGAGGCAGACTTGAAGGGCCTTTTTGATGATGAGACTACAGACACGGAGTCGGATGAATTGACGGCTGATGAATCATGAGCATCGTGCAGAGACTGAGCATTGCTAAAGTAGTAAAGAGTTTATAAATCCAGAGGAGGATGTAATGGAGCTTGAGGACATGGAAAAGAAATATCGGATAAGTGATATAGCAAGAGAACTGCAGGTAAGCCCGCAGGAAGTATTACTTTTTGTCAAGCAGGAAGGAGTCCGGGTGGCCTCTACATCCTCTATGGTGAGCGAAGAGATACACAGTTTGATTTTCGGTCATTTCAGTGTTGAAAAGAAAATGGTCGATGAGGCTAAAAAAATAAGGGCAGAGAAGGAGAGGCGCTTGTCGAGGCTCGAAGAACAGTCCCGAAAAACTTATGAAAAAGAGCAGCATCTCAGTGAAACTCTCAGCCCCCCGCCAGTTCCGGTAACTCCCGTAACTTTTGCAACTTCGCCAGTCCTGGCAACATTGCTGTCTCCGGCAATTTCTCCAGCTCAAGCACCGGTTGTTCATGAAGAAAAAAAAGAGGTTGTTTCTGCCGTCGTCACAGAGGATGTTCCAGAATCGTCGTTACCTCTGGAAATCTCTTCCGAAGAATCTTCAGAGGCACCTGAATCACCTGAGCTTCTTGCAGAACCAGAAGCGTCTGAGATCATTGATATTGTCGAATTAGATCCAGTAAAAGATGAACCTTCGGTCAATGAACATCTGGTTTCTTTTGATGCTCCCCAGATGATGGGTGGACTTACGGTGCTCGGAACCCTTGATATGCAGGCTGGCAGGAATAAAAAAAACCGGAAAAAGAATTTCCAGGAGCAGGCTGATGCTTTGAAAGACGAGTTTGAAACAAAGGTTCCAGAACAACCCCGTGAAGAAGAGAAAGTGGTTGCTGTAAAGAAACCGGTTAAAGCTGTTGTTGAAGCGAAGCCAAAGCCGTTAGTCGCTGAAAGCTCTTCGATCAAAAAGAAAAAAGGCAAGAAGAAAAAGAAGCCGGAAGTCGATGACAAGGTAATCGCTGCGAATATTCAAAAAACGATCAGTGTTATTGATGATCGTAGCGGGACTGGTTCGCGTCAGAAATTCCGCAAAATGCGCCGAAATGAGCGTGAGCGTGAACATGAGGAAGATGAGGCGTTTCGTGAATCGCAACGGATGATTGTCCGTGTTACCGAGTATGCTTCGCCGCATGAGCTGGCTGAGCTTATGGGAATTACTGCAAAGGAAATTATCCAGAAGTGTTTTGCCCTTGGCAAGTTTGTAACGATCAATCAGCGGCTTGACAAAGAGTCAATTGAGCTGATTGCTCTTGAATTCGGCTTTGAAGCAGAGTTTATTTCAGAAATTGAGGCCACGGCCGTTATTGTTGAGGAAGATGCAGAAGCTGATCTGCAGACACGTCCGCCGGTTGTGACCATTATGGGACATGTTGATCATGGCAAGACTTCTCTGCTTGATCATATTCGAAACAGCAAAGTTGTTGCTGGTGAGTCTGGTGGTATTACCCAGCATAT
>JBAXBW010000015.1:0-26770 GCA_037141805.1 Chlorobiaceae bacterium
AGAGAAGCAAAAATTCAATATGGAAATTATTTATCAGAAGCAAGCTGAAAAAGGCAAACAGTGTCAGGATTGTCAGAGCTATACTCCAAAGGTTAACGATTCGGCTGCAGGCACCTGTTTTGGCAAGGATGTTGTCGCAGAAGGTGGATGCATGTTTTTCAAGAAAATAGAGGCACAGGCGTAACCTTTATGGTAACTCGGACAGAACTCGTAATGAAAAAGGCGACCCGGTAGGGCCGCCTTTTTCATTACGAGTATTTTGTGCCGGTTCAGCCTTTCAGAGCGGCTCTTGCTGCTGCAAGACGGGCAATCGGCACTCTGTAAGGACTGCATGAAACATAGTTCAGTCCTAACTGGTGGCAGAATTCGACGGTTGAAGGATCCCCGCCGTGTTCTCCGCAGATGCCGAGCTTAAGCTCTGGCTTGACGGCACGTCCCTCTTTGGCGGAGATGCTCATCAGCCTGCCCACGCCCTCAATATCAAGAGATTCAAAAGGATTACGTGCAAAAATCTCCTGCTGCTGGTAGACTGGCAGAAACTGTCCGGAGTCGTCGCGGCTCATGCCGAGTCCCATCTGGGTCAGGTCATTGGTGCCGTAACTGAAGAAGTCAGCGGCGGTGGCAATCTGGTCGGAGGTAATCGCGGCGCGTGGTACCTCAATCATGGTGCCAACCAGGTATTTCACTCCTGTTCCCTGTTCAGCAATGACGCTGCGTGCGGTTTTGTGGATGATTTCACTGGTGATTTCAAGCTCCTTGACCGTGCTGATGAGTGGCACCATAATTTCTGGTACAACCTCAAGGCCCTCTTTTTTCAGTTGGCATGCAGCTTCGATGATTGCCCGTACCTGCATGACGGTAATTTCGGGATGAAGAATGCCGAGACGGCAGCCACGGAGGCCAAGCATGGGGTTGAATTCATGCAGATCGTTAATGCGACCCTTCACCTCTTCAAAGGATCTCCCCATTTTCCCGGCGAGAACTTTGATTTCGCTGTCGGTGTGCGGCAGGAACTCATGAAGTGGAGGATCAAGAAGTCTGATGGTGACCGGGCGTGACCCCATTGCTTTGAAGAGTCCATAGAAGTCTTCACGCTGGTATGGAATCAGCTTGTCAAGGGCTATTTTGCGTCCTTCAACATCGTCGGCCAGAATCATTTCGCGCATGGCATCTATACGCTCGCCACCGAAGAACATGTGTTCTGTACGGCAGAGGCCAATTCCTTCAGCGCCGAAGGTGATGGCAATTTCTGCCTGGTCTGGCTGGTCGGCGTTGGTGCGGATATTGAGTTTACGGTATTTGTCGGCCCACTCCATAAGCTGTTTGTAGATAGGCCATGTCTCTGCATCTTCCGGTTTGAGGGTTTTGTCAACCAGAACTTCAATGATTTCAGAGTTTTTGGTCGGAACTTTTCCGGCAATGACTTCACCGGTGCTTCCGTCGATGGAGATGTAATCGCCTTCTAAAAGGACGATATCTTTTCCGGCAACGCGCATTTCCCCTCTCTGGTAGTCGATATTGAGCGCTCCGCATCCTGCGACGCAGACCTTGCCCATCTGACGGGCAACCAGCGCTGCATGGGAGGTCATGCCGCCACGGGCAGTTAGAATTCCTTCGGAAGCGTTCATGCCCTTGATATCTTCAGGCGATGTTTCGATACGGACAAGAATGACCGCTTCGCCGCGCTTGCCAGCCTCGTAAGCATCAACGGCATTAAAGTAGATTTTACCGGTTGCGGCTCCTGGACCGGCATTCAGGCCTGTTGCAAGGAGTCTCCCGCCAGCAACTGCCGCCTGTTTTTCTTTCATGTCAAAGACTGGCCTCAGCAACTGGTTGAGTTGTTCGGGTTCAATGCGCATGAGCGCCTCTTTTTCGTCGATCAGCTTCTCATTGAACATGTCAACGGCAATTTTTACTGCCGCCATGCCGGTTCTCTTGCCGACCCTGCACTGCAACATGAAGAGTTTGTTGTTCTCGATGGTGAACTCGATGTCCATCATGTCGTGGTAGTGGTGTTCGAGAATGGAGCGGATCTCTTCGAGCTGGTCGTAAATGCCGGGATTTTCTGCCTTGAGCTGGTCAATTTTCAACGGGGTTCTTGTGCCTGCGACAACGTCCTCTCCCTGTGCATTCATGAGAAACTCGCCGTAGAAGATGTTTTCGCCGGTGGCCGCATCGCGGGTGAAGGCGACGCCTGTGCCGCAATCTTCTCCCATGTTGCCGAAGACCATGGCCTGAACGTTGCAGGCGGTGCCCCAGTAGCCGGGAATATGGTTCAGTTTGCGGTACACGATGGCCCGCTCGTTGTTCCAACTGTTGAAGACGGCACCGATGGCTCCAATGAGCTGTTCGTGGGGGTCTTCAGGGAATGTTCGACCGGTTTTTTCAAGAATGGCGGCTTTGTATTTTCCAACAATATCCTGAAGATCTTCGACAGTAAATTCAGTGTCGAGTTCTATACCGAGTTCGTGTTTTTTTGCTTCAAGGATTTTTTCGAAGGGGTCAATCTGCTTTTTGTCGGTTGGCTTGAGATCAAGCACGACGTCACCGTACATCTGAACAAAGCGACGGTAGCAGTCCCAGGCAAAACGAGGGTTCCCTGATTTTCTTGCCAGGCCGTCAACGGTGGCGGCATTAAGTCCAAGGTTGAGAATGGTGTCCATCATGCCGGGCATTGAGGCCCTTGCACCTGAGCGCACCGAAACCAGAAGGGGGTTCTCGGGGTCACCAAATTTTTTGCCTAATGTCTCTTCAATTTTGCTGAGTGCATTCGGGATGTCTTGCTCGAAAAGATTTTTTGGGTAGTTTTTCTGGTTGTCGTAATAGTACGTACAAACTTCGGTTGAAATGGTGAATCCCGGAGGAACCGGTAATCCGATATTGGCCATTTCAGCAAGGTTAGCGCCTTTTCCTCCAAGCAGGTTTTTCATGGACGCATCACCTTCAGAAGAGCCGCCCGAAAAACTGTAAATGTATTGTTTACTGGCAGCCGTTTTGTTGGTAGTCTCAGATTTTGGCATGATTATCAGGAGTAATTATGTTTGTTTCACCCAAAAAAACTTGAGCAGATGGTGATAAAACAGGTGAAGTTGACTATTTTTATTAGAATCTAAATTTAGTAAAAAACGGATGGAAAAACTACCGGAAAGGATTATTCATTCTTAATTTATTATGGGCGTTGAACCGCTTGTTATTCTTCTGCAAATTGCACGTCTTGCAGTGCCCTACACTCTGACCTCTGTAGGTGCAACATTCTCGGAACGCGGCGGGGTGGTCAATCTTGCTCTTGAAGGCATGATGCTTGTCGGCGCATTCGGTGCGGCTTTTGGTCAGTACCGCACAGGCTCTGCGCTGTTCGGGATTTTTCTGGCTCTTCTCTGCGGTCTTGGTGTGGCGTTGCTTTTTGCCTTCATTACGGTTACTCTGAAGGCTGACCAGATTGTCACTGGTATTGCCATCAATATCCTTGTTATGGGCGCGACTCGTTTTGGGCTCACTCTTCTCTTCGGGAGTTCGATGAATTCGGAGCGGATTGCCGGTATTGAGGTGCCCTCTCTTTTTATGGATCCGCTTTTTCTTGCGGCGGTTGTTTCTGTTGTTGCTGGTCAACCTATTCTTTTCAGGACACCTTACGGGCTGAGGCTTCGTGCAACTGGCGAAAGTGCGGCAACGGCTGACAGTGCGGGAATCAATGTTGATAGTATGCGTTATTCCGGCGTGCTGGTGTCTGGTGCCCTTGCTGCCCTTGCGGGCGCGTTTCTCGTTTTTCAGCAACACACCTTCACCGATAATATGTCGGCAGGCCGGGGATATATCGCCCTTGCAGCCATGATTATCGGTAAATGGACTCCGGCTGGCGCTGCCCTTGCAAGTTTGTTGTTTGCCACTACTGAATCGATGGAAATCTGGTTTCAGACTGGCTGGATTCCTTCGCAGTTAGTGCAGTCAATGCCATATATTATAACGATCGTTGTGCTTGCCGGGTTTGTTGGCAGGGCATCATCTCCCGGTGATGCAGGTATTCCCTTTGAAAAAAACCGGAGGTCAGAGTAGCCAGCTCACCGACTCGTTTCATTTTGCTGTCAAGGGCTCTCGTGTCATTCTCGTAAGAAATGAAAGTTATTTTTGCCCTTGCAACAAAGTATTTTTTTTCTTCCGTATTACGACGAAGTATTTCTGGTCCGATTTTCTTCATTGAAATAACCTTTTCCTATGATTACTCCCAAAGAAACACTTCTCTTGATTATTGATGTGCAGGGCAGGCTTGCCCAGTCTGTTTTTCAGCCGGAGGTTTTGGAAAGAAATATAAAAAAGTTGCTCAGGGCCTGTACGATTCTTGATGTGCCGGTTCTCTTGACCGAGCAGTACCCTAAAGGACTTGGTCGTACTGTTGATTCTCTGAAGGAGCTGTTGCCTGGCACTCTTCCTGTTGAAAAAATTTCATTCAGTTGCTGTGGAACCCCTGAGTTTATGAGTCAGCTTCGTTTATTCAATCGTAACGATATTCTCGTTGCAGGTATGGAAACCCATGTCTGTGTGTATCAGACCGCTGTTGAGCTTCTCGAGTTTGGTTATAATGTTCATATAGTGACGGATTGTGTTTCATCGAGAACTGAAGAAAACAAGCTTCTCGGGATTCGTTGTATTGAAAAAGCCGGTGCTTCTTTGACCAGTACCGAAATGGCTCTTTTTGAACTGCTGCGTGTGGCTGAGGGAGAGCGGTTCAAGGCAATCTCCAGCATCGTGAAGGAGTAAGAAAAATCAATGGATGTTGTGCCGGGAATCATGGGATTCTCCTGGTACGCGCGGCTTATTTGCCAATAACGGCTTTTAGCATGGACTGCATGGTCTCCTTGCCTTCAAAAATGTCGGTTTCGATTTTCAGATAGTAACAGGGCATGGTGGCTAGAATGCGTATGAGTTCGGGATGCCCGAGCATACGGAAGTAGTCTTTTTCCGTTGTAATGAGGCTTAGTCCGTTTTCTTCGGCTTTACGGCGTATAGCGCGCAGCTTTTTTACACTATAAGGTTCATGGTCGTTAAAAAAGCGGTGTGCGGCAACGTTTATTCCCTCTTTTGTGAGGCTTTCCACAAAGCTTTTCGGGTTGGATATACCTGCAAAGGCAAAGGCATTGAGGTTTTTTGCAAAACAGGGTTCATCCGAAGTGCTGGTTTCTCCTGAAAAACAGATCAGCTCTCCGATTTTAAGGCGTGCTTTGATAATCGGTCTGCCATTATTTTCAAGTTCTTTCATGATCGTGTCAGCTTTTTCTTGATCAGTAATTTTGTTCAGCACGATCAGGTCGGCTCGTGAGAGATTTTTCAGTGGTTCTCTCAGGCGCCCTTCTGGCAGCATTTTTGCCTTGAAAAAAGGTTCTTCGACATTGATGATGGCGATATTGAGTGCTCTGTCAATCTGGCGATGCTGGAATGCGTCGTCGAGAATGATAACCGAGGGGGCTCTTTGGGCGAAGTGGTTGGCGATCCAGGTTACAGCATCCTCTCTTTTTTTTGCGACAATGACAATGGCATCAGGGTTGTTCCATGCAAGCATCGCGGTTTCGTCGCCAGCCTCTTTGCTGCTGAGCAGTATCCTTTGACCGTCGGATACAAGCTGTACGCCTCTTGACTCCCTCAGGTACCCGCGCGACACAATCGCAGGTTTGCAGCCGATTGAGAGATAGTACTTGACAACCCAGTCAACAAAAGGAGTTTTCCCCGTGCCGCCTGCTGAAAGATTTCCGATTGAAACAACAGGAATAGGAGATTTCCATGATTTAAAAATCTGTCGATCAAAAAGTGTATTGCGAGACTGCACTATAGAGCGATAGAGTAGTGCGACGGGTCTGAGGAGGATGGAGAATAGACTATGCATGGCTGAGACGGTCTGAAAGTTTTTTTGTATAGCATTGCAGCTCGTTATCGCTGTTGAACGCAGGAAGATCAAGCAGATGGAGTTTGACTGAGGTTTTGCTGAACGGTTTGGGAATTTCAAATCGGTCCCAGCTTTTAAGCGTCCATCTTTTTGCATAGCTTATCTCGGCAAAAACAATCGGGTAGTGGTTGTTTGAGGCCAGCCGCAAGGTGCCGTATTTGAACTGGTTGACCGGCCCTCGTGGTCCGTCTGGTGTCAGGACGACAATATCCCCTTTCTGAAGGGCTTCCTGCATGGTTTGTTTGACCTTATTGCCTCCTTTTGAGCTGGAACCGCGGATCAATGAAAAACCAAGTCGTTCAAGGGTGTCAGCAAGAGCACGTCCGTCTTCAGAAAGGCTGACGACAGCAGTAATGTTCTTTGAGGGAGAGAGGGTTTTGGCAAGAAGCCAGCCGGCGATCATTTTTCCATGCCAGAATGCAATGATGGCTCCTTTGTATGAAACCTGCAATGGTTCGGGGGTTATCGATATTCTGAGGCTTGCATAAAGAAGCTTCAGCGCCACAGGAAGTAGATAACGGGAAATTATCGGGGAGAGTGGCATAGTAGTCAGGAATAATTGACAATCGAGGATCGTGAGTGTAAGCGAATTATTTTTTTATTGTTTATTTTGAAGCCAAGTGCCTTATATAGCGATGCTGTTTGTTAAGGTGTACAAGTGCAATTTAACAAACCATGTCAGATAAACCAGATGATGAAATACAGCCAGTGCCCGGAGTGAACGCTATGAATGTCTTGATTATAGGAAGTGGTGCCCGTGAACATGCCCTTTGCTGGGCGGTGGCACAAAGTGATCGTGTGCGGGGTGTTTTTGTAGCGCCAGGAAACGGCGGAACAGCCCTGATGGGAGGAAAGGTTCGTAATGTGCCTTTGAAAGCAACAGCGCTGGATGATCTGCTCCGGTTTGCTGTTGATAACAGTATTGATCTGACTGTTGTCGGTTCTGAGGCTCCGCTTGAGCTGGGTCTTGTGGATCTTTTCCATGATGCGCAGAAGCTGGTTGTCGGCCCTGCACAAGCGGCAGCCCGTCTTGAGTCAAGCAAGGTGTTTTCAAAAGAGTTCATGCAGCGTCACGGTATTCCTACTGCTGGATACCATGTTTTTCGGGATGCTCATGCGGCTGGCAGCTTTATCGGCTCCCCGGAGACCATCTACCCACTGGTGATCAAGGCAAGCGGTCTTTGTGCGGGAAAAGGAGTTTTTATTACCTCCGGTAAAGAGGAGGCGCTGAGGGCAATCAGGGAGTTGTTTGAAGATCGTATTTTTGGAGATGCCGGAAATGAGGTGGTTATCGAGGAGTTTCTTCAGGGTCAGGAAGCAAGCGTCTTTGCCCTGACCGATGGTGTCCGCTATCGCCTTTTTTTGCCGGCACAGGATCACAAGCGTATCGGCGACGGAGATACCGGAAAAAATACCGGTGGAATGGGTGCTTATGCTCCAGCCCCGATTGTGACTTCTGAGGTCATGCAGAGGGTTGAGGAGCGAATTATCAGGCCGACCCTCAAGGGTATGGCCGAAGAGGGTTTTCCTTACACCGGTTTTTTATATGTCGGACTGATGATTGACCGGGGAGAACCTTTTGTTGTTGAGTACAACGCACGTCTCGGCGATCCCGAAACCCAGGTGGTGCTTCCCTTGTTAAAAAGTGACTTTGTAGCTGCTCTGCAGGCAAGTGTTGATGGAACGCTGGATGCAGTTCCGTTCGAGATGCACCGGAAATCGGCTGCGACGGTGGTAATCGCTTCCGGCGGCTATCCCGATCATTATGAAACCGGCAAGCGGATTACTCTTGCTGGCGATCTTGCTGAAATGGATGATTGCCTGGTGTTTCATGCTGGTACGGCCTTTGAAGGCGGTCAGCTTGTTACTGCGGGCGGCAGGGTGTTTTCGGTAACAGCACTTGGCGACACCCTCCGCGAGAGCATTGACCGTGCTTACAGTATTGTTGACAAGATCAGTTTTGACGGCGCATATTACCGGAGAGACATTGGTGCCAGGGGACTTGTACTATGAAACTATTCCGGCGTAAATTCGAGATTATCCAGGAGCAGGCTTTTCGGGAGTTGCCTTACGAGTGTTGCGGGCTGCTTGTCGGAATACGGGAAAATGATCACAGGGGAAATATCGAAAACATTGTCTATGAGGTGGCCCCCTGCAGAAACAGTCTCTATTTTGGCAAAGAGCAGGGTTTCGAGATTACCAATCAGGAGTACCTTGAGGTAGAGCGGGAAGCGTCAAGACATGGTTACAATATTATCGGCTCTTATCATTCCCACATCAATTCCCCGGCGATTCCTTCACTCCATGATGTGGATTTTGCTCACTCGGGTCATACGTTGCTGATCATTGCCTTGATGAATGGGCAACCAAAGGAGGTGACCGCATGGCTGAGAAGGGAGTCGGGCGGGTTTCATCAGGAGCAGATCCGTGTTGTCGAGTAGTTTGCCTCCGCTTGGGGGAACAAAACTCGTGAAATATTTTGTACATTACCTCTCTTAAAGCTTACCAAGTATTAAACCCGAAAAAACGTGCCAAAGCGGGAAGATATCAAGTCGATTTTAGTGATTGGCGCTGGTCCTATTGTGATCGGTCAGGCCTGTGAATTTGATTATTCCGGTACCCAGGCGTGCCGTGCTCTCAAGGAGGATGGTTACCGTGTAGTGCTGGTCAACAGTAATCCTGCGACGATTATGACGGATATAGAGTTTGCTGATGCGACCTATATCGAGCCGATTACGCCGGAATATGTGCAGAAAATTATCGAACGTGAAAAACCCGATGCGCTTTTACCGACGATGGGCGGTCAGACGGCTCTGAACATTGCGGTCAGTCTGGCTGAGTCTGGTATTCTTGAACGCAATGGAGTTGAACTTATTGGCGCCAAGCTTCGTGCGATCAGAAAAGCTGAAAACCGTGAGTTTTTCAGTGATGCGATGAAGAAAATTGGCCTTCAAATGGCTAAAGGTGTTTTTGTCCGCAACGAAAAAGAGGCAAGAGAGGCTCTTGACGAGATCGGTCTTCCGATTGTTATTCGCCCTTCGTTTACTCTTGGTGGAACCGGCGGCGGTTTTGCCGAGACAAAAGCCGACTATTATGAAGCAGTGCGCAGAGGACTTACGGAAAGTCCTATCAGTGAAGTGCTTGTTGAGGAGTGTTTGATCGGATGGAAAGAATTTGAGCTTGAGGTTATTCGTGATCTGGCTGATAATGTGATTATTGTCTGCTCTATTGAGAATGTTGATCCGATGGGGGTGCATACCGGTGACAGCATTACCGTGGCACCGGCTCAGACGCTTACGGATCGCCAGTATCAGGAGCTCAGGGATGCCTCCATCAGAATTATCCGGGAGATCGGTGTCGAAACCGGCGGCAGCAATATTCAGTTTGCGATCAATCCTGTCAATGGTCGTATCGTGGTTATTGAGATGAATCCCCGTGTGTCGCGCAGTTCGGCGCTGGCATCAAAGGCAACCGGCTTTCCGATTGCCAAGGTGGCGGCAAAACTGGCGGTAGGCTACAGGCTTGATGAGATTCTCAATGATATTACAAAAACAACTCCGGCAAGTTTTGAACCGGCTATTGACTATTGTGTGGTCAAGATTCCTCGCTGGGATTTTGAAAAGTTCAAGAATGTTGATGCCCGTCTTGGTGTCCAGATGAAGTCTGTTGGCGAAGTCATGGCTTTCGGAAGAAACTTCAGGGAGGCGCTGCAGAAGTCCCTCCGCGGGCTTGAAATCGGTCGTGCAGGGCTTGGTTCCGACGGCAAGGATGTCATGAATGTGCTTGATATGACTCCTCAGCAAAAGAAGTTTGCCAAAGCGGATATTCTTGAAAAAATCAGGATCCCCAAAGCAGATCGTATGTTTTATCTTCGTTATGCCTTCCAGGCTGGCGCTACCATCGATGAGCTGCATCAGTCGACCGGTATTGATCCCTGGTTCCTTGACAACATCCTCCAGATTGTTGAACTCGAAGGCGAGCTGCGCGAAATGGCCTCCGCTGACTGATCTGCCATGACCTATCTTACCCGGATATTAGAGGAGAAAAAGCGGGAAATAGTGGAGCTTGGAAAGGAGAAGCCTGCAGAGCGTTATCTGGAGCTGCAGGGCTCTCTGGCTTCCACCCGTGATTTTGCCGGTGCCATCAAGCGTAGGGATTGGGGGTTGAAGCTTATTGCCGAAATCAAAAAAGCCTCTCCTTCGCGTGGTCTAATTGTCCACGATTTTGATCCTGTGGTGATGGCCCGTCGCTATGGGGAGCTTGGCGCAGCGGCCTATTCGGTGCTTACTGATCGCCTGTTTTTTCAGGGCTCCATCGACTATCTGCAACAGGTAAGCCGCTCATTTCCGCAGCCAGTCCTGCGCAAGGATTTTATTATTGATGAGTCACAGATCTTTGAGTCCCGGCTGATTGGTGCTGATGCCATTCTGCTGATTGTGGCTGCGCTCGATACAACACAACTTGGAGATTATCTGCAGCTTGCTGCTGCTCTAGGCCTGCATGTGCTTGTGGAGGTGCATGACCGCTCAGAGCTGGATGTCGCGATTGAAAAGGGTGCCGCTATAATCGGGGTCAACAACCGCAATTTAAAGGACTTTTCGGTTGATCTGCAGACCTCGGTAATGTTGCGCTCCTGTATTCCTTCCGGGATTATAGCGGTGGCCGAAAGTGGTCTGAAAACCTCTGCTGATATTGCCCTTGTCGAGACGGCATCGTTTGACGCCGTCTTGATAGGCGAGGGGCTGCATATCAGCCCCGAGCTTCGCGAAATTATCTGGTCATAGCCCTGATTTTAGCAGCCGTGCCTGCCGGATCGGCTGATTTAAAGAATGCAGTGCCAGCAATCAGCGCATCGGCTCCAGCCAAAACCACTTCCTGGGCATTTTCTTCTGTTATTCCACCGTCAATGGCGATGACCATCTGCGGATTTACCTGCTGGCGCATTTCATGAAGCTGCCGGATTTTTCCAATTGATGAGGGGATGAACTTCTGCCCCCCGAAACCAGGATTTACTGTCATCAGCAGGACAAGGTCAAGATCCGGAAGAATGGAATCAAGTGTCGAGAGCGAAGTTCCCGGATTGATTGAGACGCCGGCTTTTGCACCAAGGCTTTTAATGAACTGAATGGTGCGGTGAAGGTGAGGGCAGGCTTCCTGATGCACGGTAATCTGGTGAGAACCGGCTTTGATAAAATCTTCAATGAAGCGGTCTGGATCGGCAATCATCAGATGGGTGTCGATAATCATCGGCGTGCAAGCCGCAATAGCCTGTACGATGAATGGTCCGAAGGTGATGTTGGGGACAAAGTTGCCGTCCATGATATCGCAGTGCATCCAGTCCGCGCCAGCTTTTGTGGCAATCGCAATTGCGTGTTCAAGTCGGGTGAAGTCTGCTGAAAGAATGGAAGGTGCGAGAAGTGTGGATGGTGCTGGCATGGGATAAGGTACTTAATCGTGAAAAAATAACTTGGGCAAATAATTAAAAAGCCTCACCAATTCCAAAATTGAAGGTGCATTTACCGAGGTTCAAGGTTGAGAGTCGCCATGGTTTCACTTCAGTCGGGTCATGGAGTTTATAGGCAAAATCAAAACGGAATGGGCCGATAGGTGAGCCTATTCTCAGCCCCACCCCTGAGTCCCAGGCGAAATCTTTTGTCAGGGACTCAGGGGTGAACGCGTATGGCCCGGTTCGGTCCCAAATGTTTCCGATATCGGTAAAGAAGGTTACTCCTGAAGACTGGTTGAGGAATCTAAAAAATTTCAGACGGTATTCCAGACTGAGTTCAAGCTTGATGTCAGCACCGAAATTAGCTGCGGCCTCGCTAGCACTGCTGCCAGGCCCGAGGGTGTTGAACAGCCAGCCCCGCATGCCGTTTGCTCCTCCGGCATAGAAACGGCGTTCTTCAGGTGTTGCATCCGCTTTGCCATAGGGCATCATCCATCCTATCCTCCCTTTTCCTGCAAGTTGGCTATTGGTTGACAGATTTTTTGAAAAGCCCAATCCGTTTTCCATTTTTACATACTGTGAATAGGTTGTGCCGAATATCTGGGGATCTTTATCGGTGAACCCGCTGTACTGTTTTGTGTCAATATACTTGTCTATCAGCCAGGCAAGGCTTCCGGATTCTTCAAGAAGAAGGTCGATGTTCCATATTGTTTTTGCCGGAAGAAAGTTCTGTCGGTTTGTAGAGTTGAAGCGAAGCCGGAATGTCTGGTTGACGTGGGTGTTAATCAGACTGTCAATTCCGGCGTTGACCGCTGCTTCATTGGTGGGGTCAATGCCGATATTATTGGCGAGATCGGTTTTGAAGAGTTGTTTGAATCCTCTGAGGGAGTCTTTTGTGACCCACTCGATTTCAAAAAAGTCAAAATTCAGGCGTGATGAAGGATTCAGGCGGGCGTTGTAGGTTCCGCGGATCAATCCGCTTCTGCTTGAGAGTAGCACGGGCTGTTTTGTAGTTGCGTATTCAACGGTTGTCGAATAGAAGTTGCCGGTTTTTTTGAGAACCGGCATGACAAGAGTACTTCTCAGACTGAATTCGTATGGAATTATCCTTGTGTATTGGTCTGGATTAAGGTTTGTCAGCAGCTTGCTGTTGGAACTGGCCTGGGTTCCGTATTCGGTTGCTGTTCGGAACTGCTCACCTCCGCCAAAAAAGTTTTTGTTTTCATAAGCCAGAGATGTGCCGAAGAAGAGGGGGCCATACCGGTTATCAACCAGGATTTTCGGTTCTATCTGGTGTTTGGGAGCTGTTTCAAGGTTGATTGTTGTGTAGAGTTTGCCAGAGCGCACCGAATCGGGTGTAATGTAAACGGATGAAAAAACATTTGTTGCGCCGAGATTCTGCAAGGTGCGTTGTTCAAGACTCTGGCGCGTAAAATCTCCTGGTCGGAATTCAATGGATGAGGTGATCAGAGCGGGCGAAATCCTCTGTTTTCCGAGAACTTTTACCTTGATGCCATCCTGTAAAAAATTTCTTTCTTTCTGAGCGGTGTCGTTTTTCTGCTGGTTATGAACGATAGCATGGACCGGGCCGTATTTCAGTCTTTCAGGCAGGCTGAGCCTGAACAAGATTCCGGCATGAGTCCCAACGGTATCAACCTTGATGCGGATGCTGTCTTCGTGAAAAAAAGTGAAACCGTACTCTTTGAAAAAAGAGATGGTACGGTCACGCTCTTCAATAAGTCGTTCGACAGAAAAAACATCATTTACGGCAAGCTTTTTTTTGCTGCGATACTCTGTTTCTAGTTCTAACGGAATACGATCAAGGCCTTCGTAATGAAAGACATCAACTTTTGATGGTTCATGTTCATGAATCAGGATGTCCAGGTTAACTTTTTTACCGTTATTTTTTTGCACAATTGTGGTGTCCACACCGGTGAAAAAAAATCCCTTGTAGGTATAGAGCTTTTTGATCAGAAAGATGTCTTTTGCAAACTCTTCGGAATTGAACGGCTTTTGTGCACCGCCAAAAAGGCCAAGTCCCAGAAAAGATCTGTTTTCAGAGGTACTTATAATCAGGCGAAGTTCCTCCTCGCTAATCGATGTATTGCCCCTGAAATTGATTTTGGCTACAGAGGGAGGAGCGGAAGTACCCTTTTCACCTCTGCTGTCAGGTTGACCATGAACAGAAAAGGCAAAAAAAAGTACAAAGGCGATAAAAGTGAGCGCTTTTGCCAAACATGAATTCCGTTTTGTTCTCTTCTACGTCAATGGTTCTTCATCCCCATAGCCAAAGTCTTCGTCAGTAGGGTAGTCTGGCCATATTTCATCCAGACTTTCATACATTTCATCGCTGTCGGGAAGATCAACAAGGTTTTCAATAACCTGCTGCGGTGCTCCGGTTCTGTTTGCGTAATTGATGATTTCATCTTTTGTTACAGGCCATGGAGCATCAGCTATATAACGAGCAAGGTCTAAATTCCAGTACATACTGCAAGTTGTTCAGTTTAAGAGTTATTGTCGTGATGAACTTGTCCGGGTTTGTTTCATCAAAGAAATAGGCTGTTGGATTGACTTTTACGTTATCCTTCAGTACTTCATAGTGGAGATGCGGCCCTGTTGATATGCCAGTGTTTCCTGACAACGCAATGATGTCGCCCCGTGTGACTTTCTGGCCCTGTCGTACCAGGGATTTTGACAGGTGAGCATAAATGGTTTTATAGCCGTAGCCGTGATTGATGGTTATTATTTGCCCGTAACCTTTGTCATATCCTGAATAAGCAACAATTCCGTCACCTGTTGTCTGTACCCTGGTTCCTTCGGAGGCGGAGATATCAATGCCTGAGTGAAAAAGAGAGACATTGTAGACAGGATGTATCCGGGAGCCAAATGTACTGGTAATTGCACCAATAATGGGTTTAATATTTGGTATGCAGGAGAAAAAAGATGTTGGATTCGGGTTTTCAGCCAGCTCTGTCGATTCAGTTGCGTTGTCCTTTTGAATATCTATTTTCATGATCATTTGCTCAATGATCTGTTCTGTACTGGCCAGAAGCCCTTTTGCAGTTTTTGCTGGTTCGGCGTTCTTTGTATCGCGTGGCTGTTTGTCTTCAGCCAGGAGAGTTGCTGGAGTAAATGATAAAGAGAAGATCAGTGTCAGAAAAAGAGCAAATGCATCCATTGAAAGGCGCTCAGACAGAGATGCCAATAATTTTCTGCCGAATTCAGACAGAATCACAAACCGGTTTGCGATGGTCATGCGGTATCCTGGTTGTTTTTGTCTGAACGATCCTGTTTCAATTATTGCAGAATATAGAAAAACTTTTCCTGTAAGTCAATGCTTAGTGGGCTTCAAGCCAGTTTTTTCCCAGACCGTTATCGACCTCGACAGGCACATTTTTAAGTCCACAAGTGATTGCTGCGTCTATCATTGCCTGTTTAATCATGATTGAAAGCGGCTCTTTTTCATCGTCAGTGGTTTCGAAGAGCAGTTCGTCGTGGACTTGCAGCAGCATGACGGATTTCATGGAGATTTTTTTCATGCGCTGGTTGCAAAGGTTCATGGCGCACTTGATGATGTCTGCTGCCGTACCCTGGATGGGGGTATTCATGGCCGCCCGTTCAGCCGCTTTTTGCAGGTTGGTGTTCCGGCTGTTGAGGTCGGCAAGGTAACGGCGTCGACCAAGAAGGGTGGAGACATAACCATTTTTTCGTCCGAGTTCAATAATGTCCTGCAATGCAATAAAAAGACCAGGATATTTCGATTTGTACGTATCAATGATGGTTGATGCCTCTGATCGTGAAATGTTGAGTCTCTTTGAGAGACCGAAAGGCATGATGCCGTAAAGGACACCGAAATTCACCTCTTTTGCCTTGCGTCGCATATCGCCGGAGATCTCATCAGTGCCGAAGATCACTTTTGCTGTTGCGGTGTGGATGTCTTCATGGTTGCGGAATGCTTCGATGAGCTGAGGGTCTCCGGAGATTTCAGCAGCAATTCTCAGCTCAATCTGGGAGTAATCGGCGGAAAGAAGCCAATTGTCGGGTGATGAGGGTATAAACGCTTTTCGTATCTCTTTGCCGAGCGCGGTGCGTATGGGAATATTTTGCAGGTTTGGATTCGAGGAAGAGAGTCTTCCTGTTGCGGTTATATGCTGGTTGAATGAGGTATGCAGTTTTCCTGTTGCAGGATTGATCATTTTGGGCAATGCGTCGATATAGGTGCTCTTGAGTTTCTGCATTGTCCTGTATTCGAGGAGGGTGCTGGCAAGCGGATGAAGGGGTGCAAGCTCTTCGAGTACCTCAACATTGGTGGAAAAACCTGTTTTTGTGGTTTTTTTTGTTGGCAGCTTTAGCACGTTGAAAAGAATGTTTGAGAGCTGCTTCGGGGAATCGATGTTGAAGGAAGATCCTGCCGCAGCATAAATCTGTTCTGTCAAAAGTTCGAGTTGTTGTTTGACCATATCGGAGGTCTTTGCCAGGTGCGGGGTGTCGATAGAGACCCCTGCGTACTCCATCGCAGCCAGGACGCTGACCAGCGGAAATTCTATGTTTTCGCAGAGCCAGAGCAGCTCTTTTTTTTCAGCAAATTTACTTCTGAAGTTCCCTTCGAGCTGAAGGGCAAGGTCGGCATCCTGGCAGGCATAGTCGGAAAGCTTGTTTGGATCAACCTCAAAAATGTGCAGTTTTGTTTTTCCTGATCCGACCAGATCATCATAGGTTGTGGTCCGGTAGCCTAAATGGTTGGCTGCAAGATCATCAAGATTGTGTCGTTCTTCGGGGTTGAGTACATAGCTGGCAATCATGGAGTCGAATCCAACAGGTGAAAGATCGATTCCATATTTTTTCAGGACGAGTATGTCGTATTTAAGGTTCTGGCCGGTTTTTGGCAGAGAGGCCTGTTCAAGCAGAGGCCTGAGGAGATCAAGTCCATGCTTCAGGTCAATGGCATCGGGTGCAAAAGAGATAAAGCTGGCTTTTCCTGCTTCAACGGAGAGAGAGATCCCAGCCAGTTCGGCTTCAAAGGTATCGAGGCTGGTTGTCTCGGTATCAACGGCAATACGCGATGCCTTTTGCAGTGACTCGATAATCGCCAGCAGTTTTTCTTCCGTATCGACGAGGGCATACTCTGTGCCGGGTTGCGGATGCAGGAGCGTGGAGTGTTCCTCCCCGGGTGATCCGGTCGGGTCATTATAAGGCGGAGTCTCTTCTGAAGGATTCTGCAAAAGTGGCTCAAAAATAGCCGGTACTCTGGATGCAATGGTTTTAAGGTCGAGCTTCTTCAGCAGCGGCATCAGTTTTGTCCGGTCAGGCAATCCGCAGGCAAGCTCGTGCAGGGACAAGTCGATCTGCAGGTCGGTGCGTATGGTGACCAATTGTGTTATCAGATCGAGCCGGGGTTGAAATTCTTGAAGACTGAGCCGGGTTTTCGGAGAGAGATGATCGAGATGGGTATAGATATTTTTCAGGGAGTGGTATTTTCCAAGCAGGGCGGAGGCCGTTTTGGGGCCGATTCCTTTTGCTCCTGGAATATTGTCGGATACATCTCCGCAGAGTGTCAGAAACTGGGTGAAGAGTTGAGGAGGAACTCCAAATTGTTCAGTAATCTCTTTTGTTCCGAGCAACTCAAGCTCATTCTGGTTTTTACCGGGTTTCAGGATTTTTACCCCGTCGTGAACCAGTTGGGCGAGATCTTTGTCCGGGGTGACAATGAAAACCTGGCATGACTGTTCAAATTTTTTGGCAGTTGTACCGATCAGATCGTCGGCCTCATATCCGGCGGCTTTGATGAGGGGAATATTGAAGGCGTCAAGCAGTTCAAAGATGGCATCAAGCTGCTTGATGAGATCTTCAGGTGGTGCCAGCCGATTGGCTTTGTACAAGGGGTAAAGATCGTGCCGGAATGTTTTTTCCTTGCTGTCAAAGAGTGCGGCGAGGTAGTTCGGTCTGAAGGTTTCAAAGATTTTAAGCAGTGCGGTCGCAAAGCCGTAAATAGCGCCGGTTGGCATTCCATCCTGACTGGTCATGCCAGCCCGCTGCAGGGCAAAAAAGGCCCGGTAGACCATGGCCATGCCATCAATCAGAAAAAGAGTGGGCTTTTCGGGTATGGTCGCAGTGACGTTCGTGTTGATTTCCTGCCCGACAGGAGAAAAAAAGTCAAGTTGTCTCTGCTTCATTCTGCGACTACTCCGTAGCTTCCAAGGACATTAACCATTGTGGCGAATTCTTTGAGATGGTTGAGGGCATTGAGAATATTAGGGTCTTTCTGGTGCCCGATAAAATCCGCATAAAAAAGGTATTCGAACGCTTTTTTTCTGAATGGTCTTGACTCTATTTTTGTCAGGTCGATATGCCGCATGGCAAAGGTGGCCAGTGCTTTGAAAAGCGATCCCTGTTCATTGGGGAGGGCAAAAGCAATGGAGGTTTTGTACTGCGAGGTGTCCAGCTTTCTTGTCAATTTTTGAGGTTCCAGTGGCTTGGGATTTTCGGTATGAGTGATACAGAAAAACCGGGTAATGTTCCACTCTTCATCGGCAAGGTTTTCTCGCAGGATTTCAAGGCCATAAAGCTCGCCAGCCCTTTTTGATGCGATGGCAAGTTTTTTGGGATCCTTTTCTGCTGAGATTATTTTTGCGCTTCCTGCGGTGTCATAAGCTGCTTCGGCTTTGAGCGTTTTATGGGTCGCAAAAAAATTTCTGCACTGGGCCAATGCCTGGGGGTGCGAGAGTACTTTTATGGCAGTTTCTATTGATGACCCGTGGATACCGAGCAGACAGTGTTCAACTTTGACAAAGGTTTCGGCTGCAATAGTGACTGGATGCTGGAGCAGTAAATCATAGTTTTGATGAATACTTCCTCCGAGCGAATTTTCGATCGGTATTACTGCATAAGCGACCTTACGGTTTTCAACGGCAGCAAAAACCTCTTCAAAGGATTCAAAGGGTTTTGGCTCTCCTATCCTGAGTGCGGCGATTTCACTGTATGCTCCTGGTTCCCCCTGATAGGCAATCATCGCGTTTGTCATTGTTTTTTCTTGTTAGTAACTTGCACAAATGCAGTTGGATTTGATTTTATTTAAAGAAAATAAATCTATTATCATAGGCAGGGTGGTTCGGGAATAAATAATTCAGCAGTTTTTATTATGTCAGGACATAGCAAATGGGCAACGATCAAGAGAAAAAAGGCGGTAACTGATCAGAAACGGGGCAGTTTGTTCACGAAACTGGTTAAGGAGATTACGATTGCAGCCAAAATGGGAGGAGGAGACCCCTCGGGCAATCCCCGGCTCAGGCTGGCAATCGATACTGCAAGAGATAATTCCATGCCGGTGGATAATATTCAGCGCGCGGTTAAAAAGGGAACTGGAGAACTGGATGGTGTCATCTGGGATGAGATTACCTATGAAGGGTATGGCCCTGCGGGAATTGCTCTTATTATTGAGACAGCAACCGACAACCGTAACAGGACTGTTGCCGATCTCCGTCATATTATGAGCCGAAATAATGGTTCGCTTGGTGAAAGCGGGAGTGTGAGCTGGATGTTTCAGCGGAAGGGATCCCTTGAAGTTTCAAGGTCGGCAGCCAGTGAGGATCTTCTTATGGAGCTGCTTCTGGATGCAGGCCTTGAAGATCTCAACAGTGATGATGAGTACTATTTTAATGTCGTCACTGATATAAAGGATCTAGAATCGGCAAAAAAAGCGCTTGAAGCGGCAGGTATAGTTTATGAGAATGCAAAAATTGATCTGGTACCGGAGAATTATATTGAGCTTGAAGCGGAGGATGCCCGGAAAGTGATCAAGCTGATAGACGCGCTTGAAGGTAATGATGATGTACAGTCCGTCTACAGTAATATGGAGATCAGTGAAAGTGCCATGAACAGCTTAAACGAGTAGAGTATGGTTGTTCTCGGGATTGATCCCGGAAGTCTGAATACCGGTTATGGTGTGGTTCACTGCGATTCTGGAAAGGTCTCTGTGCTGGTGTGCGGTCTGATCAGGCTTCATTCCTCTCAAAGTCATCCTGAGCGAATCGGTCAGATATGTCGTGAGCTTGAAGAGGTGATTGCTGATTTTCATCCTGAACGGGTGGCTCTTGAGACGGCGTTTTTAAGCAGAAATGTGCAGTCAGCGCTGAAGCTCGGACAGGTTCGGGGTGCGGTTATTGCTCTTGCAATGAGCAGGTGTCTTATCCTTCACGAGTATGCACCCCGAGAGGTTAAATCAGCGATAACGGGGAAGGGAGCGGCAAGCAAGGAACAGGTTGCGTTTATGGTGGCAAGGATGCTCGGTCTTGGTACGGTTCCAGAGCCCTATGACGTTACTGATGCACTTGGTATAGCGTTGTGTGATCTGCTCAGAGGCGAAAGTCGGGAACCTTTCCTTCCCGGCGTGAAAGCCCGGGCCGGGGGCAGGAGCTGGTCAAAGTTTGTCAACGCATCGCCCGATATGGTCATTCGGTAGCTTTTGACAACGTCGTGCTTCGTTGTTATCTTTTACAAAGAGCTGATATGACTCAATAATAAATTCATCACTGTGGAAGGTCGTATCTTTAATCTGCCGAATTCTCTCAGCTTCCTGAGAATAGTATTGATACCCTGGTTTCTCTATTATTTTCATACAGGCCATCTGAAAACAGCCATTGTTATCATGATTGTTGCTGTTCTGACCGACTGGTTTGACGGCCAGACGGCCAGATGGACAAATGAAGTCTCTGAAATGGGAAAAATTCTTGATCCACTTGCCGACAAGCTCTGTCTGGCCAGCGTGGCAGTTTATTTTCTCTGGATTGGGGAATTGCCCTTGTGGTTTGTGCTTTTTGCCGTGTTCAGGGATATCATGATTTTTATCGGCGCAGGATATGTTAAATTCCGTCATTCCGTGGTTACCACATCCCTCTGGCCGGGCAAATGGGCAGTAGGCTTTGTTTCCATGATGTTTATAGTCATGGTCTGGCCGCATCCTTTTTTCAGGCAATATCCTTTGAAAGAGTTTTTTTTATACCTCGCGACTGTTATGCTTCTCTATTCTTTTGTTCTGTATTGTGTGAGATTTTACAGAATTCACAAAGGGTTGGATTACAGCGCATGAGTTTTGTTTCCAGGCAATTTCTGTTGCCTCAATATTGATAACTTGCTGATACAGTGTGGAAAGTCAATTCGAAGATGCCTTTGCATCAAGCTTTTCTGTTTGTAATCAGCAGGATACAGCCCTGCGTTGTTTGAGAGCAGGGACTTTTCCGGTTATCTCTGAGTATGCGCGTTATTTGTTTTTTTGCGCAACAGTAGCCATAAGCGATGCTTCGCAGACCAGCTCACCCCTTACGTATGCTTTTGCGTCGAACTGACAGACGCTTCTGCGCTTGTTGGTTATGATTGCTTCAATGACAAGCGTATCGCCGGGAAGAACCGGCTTGCGGAAGCGGGCTTTGTCGATACCCATAAAGTAGACGACACTCTCCTTGATATTATCGTTACCGTTGAGCATCATGATGCCTCCGGTCTGGGCCATGGCTTCAAGAATGAGAACGCCCGGCATAATGGGATTTCCCGGGAAATGACCCTGAAAGAATGGTTCGTTCATGGTGACATTTTTGATCGATACAATTTTTTCGTCAAGCTTGAACTCAACAATCTTGTCGATCAACAAGAACGGATAACGGTGGGGGAGGATGTTCAGGATTGCATTGATATCAAAAATAACTCCGGCTTTTTTCTCGTGCTGGTACTGCCGGGAAAGTTTGTTGCGATCAGCATATTTTTTAAGGTGCTTTACGAATTCTACATTCGAAGCATGACCTGGTCGTGCCGCAAGTACCTGTGCTTTTATAGGCATACCGAGGAGGGCGAGATCGCCGAGAAGATCAAGCAGTTTATGCCGTGCAGGCTCGTTATTGAAGCGCAGTTCCCGGTTGTTGAGAATACCGTTTGCACCAATCACAAGATTATCGGATTCAAGGCCAAGTTTTTTTCCAAGGTCCGCAAGTTCCCCTTTTCTCATGCTTTTATCGATGATGACAATGGCGTTGTCTACATCGCCACCTTTAATAATACCCTGGTTTGCAAGTGCCTCCACTTCACTGAGAAAACAAAATGTCCTGGATGGTGAAAACTCCTTGAAAAATTCCTCTTCCAGGTTAAAAAGCCCTGAATGCTGCGAGCCTAGTGCAGGGTTTTTATAATCCACCATGACTGTTATTCTGAAGCTGTCGAGCGGTAGTGCAACAATATCAACGCTGTTTTTGGAGTCGTGGTATTCAATGGTTTCATCAATAACCAGATAATTTTTTGGCTCCTCCTGTTTATGAAAACCTGCTTCCAGAAGCACTTCGGCAAAAGGGTGCGCGCTTCCGTCCATAACCGGAGGTTCCGGGCCGCTCATTTCTATGCAGCAGTTATCGATCTGGAGGCCGTAAAGAGCCGCAAGAACATGTTCGGTAGTATAAACCTTTACACTGTTGAGCCCAATGGTTGTACCCCGCAATACATCAACCACATTTTCAATCAGAGCCGGTATTTCAGGGCAGTCTTCAATATCGGTTCGAATAAAACGGTACCCGTAGTTTGCTGGGGCTGGTTTGAAGGTAATCATACATTTTTCGCCGGTATGCAGTCCGGTACCGCAAAGAGAAACCTCTTTTTGAATGGTGCGCTGGTGAATAAGCATGCTGTAATTGTTACTCCCGAAAGGCTGGCCGATCAGGAAATGGAGACAAATCGGATATGATGAAAAACCTCATGCCTTGAAGATAGTAAAAATTCAGGCATCTGCACGAACTACTTCTGTAACGATTCTGTGGTGAAGTGTTTTAATGCTTTATCGAGAAGGAGATTATGGGTTACATTGTTGCCCGCGATGATACTTTGTCCTGTAATGACATCAGCATCTCCGCTAAAGTTGGTGACTTTTCCTCCAGCTTCCCGAACGAGCAGAACTCCGGCAGCAAAATCCCATGGAAAGAGCTTGTATTCCCAGAAGCCATCGAAACGTCCGCAGGCTGTATACGCAAGATCAATGGCGGCTGACCCTGCACGCCGGATACCGGCAGAATCGTGAATGACATCCCGCAGCATACCAATGGTGGAGTCGAGGTAATGGAACTCGCTGAATGGAAGGCCGGTTGCCATGAGAAAACTCTCTTTGTCTGTTCGTTCCGAAATGGTAATCTTTTTCTCGTTCAAGTATGCTCCCTTACCACATTCAGCGGTAAAAAGCTCGTTTAAAACAGGCTGATAGACAACGCCTGCGAGCAGTTCATCGCTGCTGTTCTTTAAAGCAATGCTTACTGAAAAGACAGGAAAAGAGTGAATAAAGTTAAGTGTGCCGTCAAGTGGATCGACGATCCATGTTCTTCCTGATGTTCCCTTGATGGCGGTGCCCTCTTCGCAGAGCATACTGTCTTCAGGGAAATTTTCTGTTATAATAGAACTTATCGCAGCTTCACAGGCCTTGTCAACATCGGTGACGAAATCCTTGAAATTTTTTGTCTGGATTTCAGGATGAGAGAGTTCTCCGAATTTTTCCAGGATTATTTTGCCTGCAGCACGAACCGCCCTGATTGCAGCCCGCAGCTCATTGCTTGTATTTTCCATGAAACAGTAATGATAAAATTTAATGGGCGGTTAATATAACATTTCTTTTTCCTGAAAACAGGAAGGTATAGAAGAGCAAGAGGGCTATAGTTCTAATTCTATCTTGTTGCCCCGGGAATTTACAACAGGCGGTATCTGTTCCTTTATTCTTATAAGATAACAGGCGTTATAATTTTAATGCATAAAATGATGAAATTCAATATTCCAAGGCTTGCGCTCTGCATTGGTTTGTGTTTTGTGTTTGCTTATGCGGGAAGTACCTTTACGCCAGTGCCAGGCTCAGAGTGGTACTATTCGCTCCTTAAAAAACCGTCATGGAATCCGCCCGACTGGCTGTTTCCCCCGGCATGGAGTTTACTGTTCCTGCTTATGGGCATTGCACTTTCTCTTGTCGTTGAACAGTGGGGTGAAAAAAAACAGATACAGGGAGCGCTTGTTGTTTTTGCTGTGCAGCTCTTGCTGAATCTTGGCTGGTCAGCTTCCTTTTTCGGACTTCACTTACCGTTGCTTGCCTTGGCAGTGATTGTTCTGCTCTGGCTTGCCATTGTGTTTACCATCGTGAAATTCAGAGCTGTTTCTCCAATTGCGGGATATCTTCTGATCCCCTATCTCTTGTGGGTGAGTTTTGCGTCATATCTAAACTTTACGATCTGGCTGCTCAACCGGGTGTAATATCTCCGGGTGTGTTATGTTGCACTGGCGCTACCGGTAAGTTATCCTGCAAGGGTGAGGTCACTTCGATACTCGCTTCGCGCTACTCAGTGACCGGGTTCTTGCTCTCGGTTTGCGGAGCAAGAAGAGGTAAAGCAAAAAAAACAAAAAGCGCAGTATCGACTGCGCTTTTTGTTTGAACATTATTTGGGAACAGAGAGAGGTTTAGTCACTCTCCTGGTCACGCAGGTTCTCAAGAACACCGAAATCTTCAAGCGTGGTGACATCTCCCTTGATCTCATTGCTGGTGGCAAGTTCGCGAAGGAGACGGCGCATGATTTTTCCGCTGCGGGTCTTTGGAAGTCCTTTGGCCCATCTGATTTCGTCTGGCTTGGCAATAGGCCCGATCTCCTTGGCAACGTGGTTGCGCAGTGCTTCGCGGAGTGTCATGTCACCGACATACTCATCTTTCAGGGTAACGAAGGCGACAAGGGCATTGCCTTTCAGCTCATCAGGACGGCTGACAACGGCAGCTTCTGCAACGGCTTCGTGCGATACCAGTGCACTTTCGACCTCACTGGTGCCGAGGCGATGGCCTGAAACGTTGACCACATCATCGACACGTCCCATGATCCAGACATAGCCGTCCTCATCCTTGCGGGCGCCATCACCGGTAAAGTACATGCCAGCGAAGTCCGACCAGTAGGTTTTTTCGTAGCGTTCGTTATCGCCATAGATGGTACGGAGCATTGACGGCCATGGTTTTTTGATAACAAGGTATCCGCCTTCATTGGCTACACATGGTGTGCCATCCTTGTGGACCACATCGACTGCGATGCCAGGGAGTGGACGGGTAGCCGTGCCGGGTTTGGTCGGGGTCGCACCTGGAAGAGGGGAGACCATGATGCCGCCGGTCTCTGTCTGCCACCAGGTGTCGACAATAGGACATTTTTCCTGCCCGACTACCTTGTGATACCACATCCATACATCAGGGTTTATTGGCTCGCCTACGCTTCCAAGAAGGCGGAGTGAACTGAGGTTGTGTTTGGTGACCCACTCATTACCTGCGCGGATAAAGGCGCGGATAGCCGTAGGTGCGGTGTAGAATATGGTGACTTTATGGCGGTTGATGATATCCCAGAAGCGATCCCACTGCGGATAGTTTGGAGCGCCTTCGTACATAAGCATGGTTGCGCCGCTGAGCAGAGGACCGTAAGCCATATAGGTGTGTCCGGTAATCCACCCGACATCGGCTGTACAGAAATAGATATCCTCATCCTTGATATCAAAAACGTATTTGAATGAGCTGGCAGCGTGAACCATGTAGCCTGCGGTGGTGTGCAGGATACCTTTTGGCTTGCCGGTCGATCCGCTGGTGTAGAGTACGAAGAGCGGGTGTTCTGCATCGAGTTCTGCCGGTTCGCATTCATCAGCGGCAAGGCCCATAAGGTCGTGCCACCAATGGTCCATCCCGTTATGCATGTGTACCTCTTCGTTGGTGACCTTCAGGGTGATGACACTGCGAATTGACGGGGTATTGACGATCGCCTCATCAACAATATTTTTCAGGTTGATGGAGCTGCCACGGCGTCTTGTGCCATCTGCGCAGATAACCATTTTGGCGCGTGAATCATTGACTCGCTCGGTGATGGCGTGTGCAGAGAACCCGGCAAAAATAACGTTATGGACTGCTCCGACGCGTGCACAGGCAAGAACGGCAATAATCAGCTCAGGAACCATGCCCATATAGATCGCAACCCTGTCGCCAGGCTTGATGCCAGCGATTTTCAGCACGTTCGCAAACTTGCTGACCTGGCGGTGCAGTTCACCGTAGGTCAGAACTCGCTCATCACCCTCTTCGCCTTCCCAGATAATGGCAGCCTTGTTTTTTCTCCAACTGTTGACATGGACATCCAGGGCATTGTAGCAGATATTGGTTTTTCCACCTTTAAACCATTTCGCGTAGGGAGAATTCCATTCCAGAACGCTATCCCATTTCTTGAACCAGTGGAACTTTTCAGCAATTCCTCCCCAGTAAGTATCCGGATCTGCTTCAGCGGCAGCATAGAGTTTCTCATATTCTTCCATGGAGGAGACATGGGCATTGAGTGCAAAATCGGCCGGAGGCGGAAATTTCCGCTTTTCAGACATTACAGAACTGATCGACACTTCGGCAGTAGAGGAGGCCGCAGTCTGCTGTGCGTTGGAGGTTGTTTCGTCTGTAGCCATTGATACCAGGTTTTATGTGTTGAAAAGACAAAGTTTATCCCGTCAGAGGTATTCGTGGAGGAGAAAAATAAGTTGATAAAGGTGAGAAAAAAAGCCGGATAGAATTTTTATCGCACTCTACACGAATGTTACATAAAAAAAATCTTGTTGACAACAATTGTGATGCTGTAATCCAAACTCTTTGTAAGTTATTGCACCACAAAACTGACCAGTTTGTCTACCACAACAATTTCCCGGACAATGGTCTGGCCTTCGAGAAACTTGTGTGCCGATTCAACTTTTTTTGCCTCTGCAAGGAGCTGCTCTTTGGGGCTTTTAGCCGGAGCCAGAAAAGTGCCTCTGAGTTTTCCGTTGATCTGTACCGCAATAGTGATCATTGTATCTTCGACCAGCTTTGGATCGTATGCGGGAAAGGTCTGCGAGCTGATTGATGAGCGGTGACCGATGGCCTCCCAAAGCTCTTCAGTGAGATGCGGGGCGTAGGGTGCAAGCAGCAGCAGTATTGTTTCGATGGCAGAACGATTATTGCATCCAGCTTTGGTGAGTTCATTGACAAAGACCATCATTTCGGAAATAGCGGTATTGAATTTTAGGTTTTCCGTGTCTTCGCCAACTTTTTTGATGGTTTTGTGCATTCGTCTTAGCAACTCTTCGGATATTGATTCTGAAGAGAGTACAGTTGCCGGACCTTCGTGTGTCGGATAAATCAGTCGCCATACTTTCGACAAAAAACGGCTTATCCCTTCGATACCATTGGTATTCCATGGCTTAACCTGCTCAAGTGGGCCAAGAAACATCTCATACAGGCGTACGGCATCGGCACCGTATCGTTGCAGGACGTGGTCTGCCGGGATGACATTTCCGCGTGATTTCGACATTTTTTCATTGTCTTCACCAAGAATCATTCCCTGGTTGAAGAGCTT
>JBAXBW010000016.1:0-26596 GCA_037141805.1 Chlorobiaceae bacterium
TCTCTACAAACTGCGCTGAATGCCATCGTACAACCAAGTGGAAACCAGCCACCTTCGACCACAAAAAGTTTACTGCGTTATCCGGAAAACAGTGCATCAGTTGCCATAAAACCGATCGACCAAATGACCGTTTGCACCAGAGCGTCTCTACAAACTGCGCTGAATGCCATCGTACAACCAAGTGGAAACCAGCCACCTTTGACCACAAAAAGTTTACTGCGTTATCCGGAAAACAGTGCATCAGTTGCCACAAAGCTGATCAGCCCGCTGACGATATGCATCGCCAATCGCAGGCAAGCTGCGGAACCTGCCATAGCACAACCCGTTGGAAACCAGCAACATTTAACCATAGCCAGTATTTCAGACTTGACCGTGATCACAGGGCAAGTTGCAAAACGTGCCATACGGATCCTGGTAACTACAAAAAATACACCTGTTATAACTGCCATGAACACTCGCAGTCCAATATTGCCTCGGAGCATCGTGAAGAGGGAATCTACAATTACCAGAACTGCATGAAGTGCCATCGCAACGGCAAAGCTGAGGAGGATGAGGATTAAGGTTGGATTACCTTGGGGCCAGAATTTCAGTGATGTGTTTCACTGCTGCTTGCCTCAGTAAGGTTTATTTATTGCAAAGAGATCCTTATATTACCCCGTCAGGTCAGGGTGATAAACGCCAGCGCATTTTTGCATCAATAGTACTACAGTCCTTATTATGCCTGAAGATAATCCACAACAGCCTCAGAAACCGATAACGCTTCCAGAACTTCCCGCAGGCGCGGCGCTGCTTCTGCCAGTCGTTGGCATTCCTCTGGTTCTTCATGCCTTGACCGGCGCCGCTGTAGGAGCGTTGACCTTCGGAGTGGGAGTCCTTGTTGCTGGACTGACAAAAAAAAACTTCACGAACTCCCCAGGTCAGTTGCCTTCCAAAAGTTCAGAAGATCCTGAAGCGGCAGTATGAGACACTGCGGCGCAAGCATCATTTTTTATAACCGCTCTCAAGAAGTGTTGCTGGTATTGAGAGATAACATTCCAACCATTGCCTATCCCAATCTCTGGGACTTGCCTGGTGGACACATTGAAGACAATGAAACTGCGGAAGAGTGCATTGTCAGAGAGATGCTGGAAGAGATAGAAGTCAATGTTGAGGGGTGCACACTTTTCCGTATCTATGAGTTCTCAGACCGGACAGAGTATGTCTTTATGAAAGAGGCAGATTTTGATATCCAATACATTATCCTGCATGAGGGGCAAATGCTCAGGTGGTTTTCGCGGGATGAAGCCGGACAAGTCGAGCTTGCCTACGGCTTCGATGAGGTTCTTGCGGACTATTTCAACAGCCAGCTCGCCTGAGACCGGGGTTTGGTGACGCTCAACGTATCGATTCAAGGAACCGCTCTGCATCAACAGCCGCCATACATCCCGTACCCACAGCCGTGACTGCCTGACGGTAAACATAGTCCTGAACGTCGCCACAGGCAAAAACACCCGTAACGTTGGTTTCTGTCGATGATTTTTTGGTTTTAATATAGCCGTAGTCATCAAGATCAAGCTGGTCTTTGAACAACCCTGTATTGGGTGCATGACCGATAGCCAGAAAAACACCGTCACAGGCATGTTCTGAAAGCTCTCCCGTCTGAACATTTTTCAGTTTGATTCCGGTAACTTTTTCACCGTCACCAAGAATTTCGTCAACCACCTCATTCAGCATCATGCTGATTTTCGGATTTTTTCTGGTTCTAAGACTCATGATTTTCGATGAACGGAACTCTTCACGGCGATGAACAAGAGTAACATGAGAAGCGAACTTGGTCAGATAAAGAGCCTCCTCCATGGCAGTATCGCCTCCCCCGACAACAAAGACATTGCAGTCACGAAAGAAAAAACCGTCGCAGGTGGCGCAGGCCGAAACCCCTTTGCCACGATAACGCGCTTCCGAGGCTATGCCAAGCCATTTGGCATTTGCTCCGGTTGCAACTATGAGTGCATGGGTCAAAAATTCTCGACCATCCTCAAGTGTCAGACAAAATGGACTTCTCGAAAGATCCACCTCGGTAACACTCCCGGCGATAAACTCTGTATCAAATTTTGCTGCCTGCTCGCGCATTTTTCCCATCAACTCCGGTCCATTAATACCTTCAGGAAAACCGGGAAAATTCTCGATATCTGTTGTAATCATGAGCTGACCACCTGGCTGAAAGCCCTCGATAACGAGAGGTTTGAGATTTGCCCTTCCAGTGTAAATAGCGGCTGTATAACCAGCAGGGCCAGTGCCCATGATAATAAGATCGCGTACGCTACTCTCCATGATGTTTTTCGGGGAAATAGGAATTAAATAAAAAAACCTGCTACCCCGCCGTTAGCTGCTGGGGTAACAGGTTTCGTGGCTCCGCTCTGTCAGCCGAGATACTCGTCAAGTTTCTTTGCGATCATGTTCTTCGGCATCGCTCCCAGCATCTGATCAACAACCTGACCGTTTTTGAAGATAAGTATTGACGGGATGCTTCTGATGCCATACTTGGCGGCAGTATTAGGGTTGTCATCAACATTGAGTTTTGCAATAACCGCCTTTCCTTCGTAATCACCGCCAAGCTCTTCGATCACAGGGCCAAGCACCTTGCACGGGGCACACCAGGCAGCCCAGAAATCAACCAATGCTACTTTATCAGAATCAAGAATCTCTGCCTGAAAATTCGTGTCTGTTGCCTCAAGATATTTTCCACTCATTGTTATATATACCAGTTTAAATTAATGATAGTCTTAACGTCAAAATTACAATCAGCCAGTGGGAAAGGTAACAAATAATTTATAATTAACCCGGACTACCCGGAAATCCGCACATTGTCAGGACCAAGAATTTCCTCAAGCTGTTCAATAGTACTTTCTGCGGGATCAATGGGGGTACTTCGGGCAAAGATAGCAATTGTTTCAATATTTTCCCCCGACTGCGCTTTTACCTCGAATTCTACCGGTGTCCCCCCCTTGTACGATTCAAATATTTTTTTGACCCTGCCAAGTTTTTCCATCTGCACCTGGTCGTCCGCATCAACTTTAAGGATAATTTTTTTGACAAGGTTATTCCGAACCTTCTTGATCGGCACAACATCTCTGACAAGCAGTTTGAGCATTCCGCCACTCACCTCGCCTTCAACAACAAGCATCAACACCTCTTCTGGCTTTATAAGATGGCCATACTGCTCGTAGAGACTGGCAAACACCGTAAAATCAGCCTTGCCCGTAAAGTCCTCAATACAGCCAAAAAGCATCTGCTTTCCTTTCCTGTCCTGGTAAGGCTTTACCGATACAATAACACCAATAACTTTATATTGCTTTGCTGCAACAACCTCTTTTGACTGAAGCTGAAGCGTTGCAAAAGCCTGCCAGTCACGACGATAAGGGGAAAGGGGATGATGACTCAGATAAAAACCGACCAGTCTCTTTTCGTGAAGGAGCTTTTCAGCTTCAGGCATCATCTCGGCATTCTCCATATCGGGATAGTGCTCTTCCTCAAGCGAGGCGCCTTCTTCGGCAGAAAAAAAGCCGCACTGACCAAGCGTCACTGAACGATTCTGCATCTGACCGAATTTGATGGCTTTGTCGATATTGGCAATCAATCTGGCACGATGCGTGTCAAGCTCGTCAAACGCACCCGAAAGAATCAGGCACTCCAGCGCCTTGCGGTTCATGACTCTCAGATCAACCGATGCTGCAAGATCAAACAGATTGACAAAGTCCCGTTTTCTGCGGAGCCTTGAGGTCACAACCGCTCTTGCCGCACCACCAACCTGCTTGATGGCACTGAGTCCTACGCGGATGAATGAGCGCCCATCGGCATCATCTTCAACAGAAAAAAGCGCATCGCTCTTGTTGATCGAAGGCGGGAGAGTCGATATGCCGAAACTTTTTGCCTCATCGGTCAAATGCTTCATCCGTTCAATATCACCTATTTCACTGTTCAGCACAGCCGTAACAAACTCAATAGTATAATGAGCTTTGAGATAGCCTGTCCAGTAGGCAAGAACACCGTAAGCCGCAGAATGACTTTTATTGAACCCGTAACCGGCAAACTCGGCCATAAGCTCAAAAACCCTTGTTGCAAGCGTATCATGTACTCCCTGCTGAACAGCGCCCTGAACAAAATCGGCCTTGTATTTCTCCATGATTTCAGGCTTCTTCTTTCCCATGGCCTTGCGCAGATTATCTGCCTTGGCAAGCGAGAACCCGCCCATCACCTGGGAAATCTGCATCACCTGCTCCTGATAGACAATAACGCCATAGGTCTCTTTTAAAATTTCCTCAAGCATGGGGTGCATATAATCAATAGCCTCCCGACCATGCTTTCGATCAACAAAAAGATCCACAGCATTGCGCCGTTCATCAATCCTTGCATTAAGCGCCCCTGGACGATAAAGAGCGCTCATGGCAATAATATCACCAATCTGGGTTGGCTGCAGGCGCGTCATATAGCTTTGCATACCAGACGACTCAAACTGGAAAATCCCGGCCATCTTGCCTTCCTGAAAAATTTTAAAGGTTTTACGGTCGGTCACAGGTACCTTTTCAAGCTCAATATCAAGGTTGTGCCGCCGCTTGATCATCCTGAGGGTTTCATCAATGACGGCAAGGGTTTCAAGGCCGAGATAATCAATCTTGAGCAATCCGGAAGTTTCAATCCAGTTCTTGTCAAACTGGGTAACTACCTGCTTCTCATCATGACCGTCAGAAGCTTTTCCCCTGACATGTTCCGGTTCATCAAGATCAAACTCATCAGCGAATTTTCTTGCCTCAGTCTCAATCTTGTTCGAGACATAGAGAGGAACCTGCTCTTCAAGTGGACCATCTGTAATAACCACGGCTCCAGCGTGCATTGAAACATTCCGGGCACGACCTTCAAGAGCACGGGCATACTCCATAAGCTCTCGAAGCTCAGGAAGGCTTTCAGCAAACTGTTTCAAATCTCTTGATTCACTCAACGCTTTTTCAAGAGTTATACCCGGCTTGACAGGAACAAGTTTTGCAAGTTTATCTACCAGCGACAAAGGAACTTCAAGCACCCTTCCTGCATCCCGAATTGCTGCCTTGGCAGCAAACGTACCGATAGCGATCACTTTTGCAACACTCTCTGTACCATATTTTTCGACCGTATATTCAAGAACTTTCTGCTTGCCGACAGGGGTAAAGTCAATATCAATATCCGGCATCGAAGAGCGCTCGGGGTTTAAAAACCTCTCAAACAGCAGCTTGTATTTCAGCGGATCAATTCTTGTAATCCCGGTAAGATAGGCAACAATGCTCCCTGCTGCCGATCCACGACCAGGACCCACCGAATAGCCAAGACGCCGGGATGCGGCTATCAGATCGCTGACAATGAGAAAATAGGAGCTGAATCCCATTTTTTCTATCACACCAAGCTCCAGCTCTATTCTCGCACGCACATCCTCAGCCGTGATTCCATCGGCTTCAGCATCAGCATACTTTTCCTTTGCCCCTTCCCAGGTCAGGTGTCGGAGATAGGCAAACTCGTCATCAAAGCCTTCGGGAAGAGGAAAATGCGGCAGAATAGGCTCTTTGTTACTGAAACTGTAAGAACATTTTTCAGCAATCAGCAAGGTATTGCTCAGTTCCCCGTGTTCATCGCTGAACAAGGTGCACATCTCATCGGAAGACTTCAAATAATGATCGCTGCCAGCAAGAGCAAGCAGATGCTGGTTAGAGAGTTTTTCTTTGGTTCGATTGGCGACCATAGCCCTGTAGCAACCAGCATCCTTCCGCTCGAGATAGTGCACATTATTGGTCGCAACCAGTTCGATGGAAAATTTTTCTCCCATGGCAATAGTCTGCTCATTGAGCTTGTCATCAAAAGGAGTGTTATGGCGCTGCAGTTCAAGATAGAAGTTCTCCCCGAAAATCTCCTGGTAGTAGGCCGTAAAGGTCTCAGCCTCATCGATGGCCCCGGCAAGAAGCGCCCTGCCTATTCTGCCTGAGGAATATCCGGAAAGAGCGACCAGACCCTCATGACAGGTTTCAAGCAGACGGCTCTCAATATGCGGCATACCATTGACAAAACCCTCCCTGGCCGCCCTTGAAAGTAAAATGCAGAGGTTTCGGTATCCGGCATCATTCTGAACAAGAAGCACCAGTGAAGGAGAGACAGGAATGCGGCTGTGCTGGTGTGCATCGGTTTCGAGCAACAGAAGCTCACTGCCAATAATAAGCTTGATGCCTGCATTTTTTGCCTCACTGAAAAGCTCCGGCATATTAAACATCGCACAATAATCGGTGACCGCAATGCTCTTCATGCCAAACTTTACCGCTGCAGAAAAAATCTCATCCGGAAAAATCGGACTGCTCTGCATAGAATAATGCGTATGAGCATGTAAATGTATAAAATCCATATCTATATAAATTCATCCTGTGAATGGGAAAGGAATGGTGACTTTCCAAATAACTGTGAACTGCAGGCATCACGACATGTGAACCCCAAAGTAGTACATTTTTTCGGTTCTTGCGACTCTATCGCCCCCACCCGACAAAATCCTTGCACACGCTTCCGGCTCATCCTTGAAACCGATGAACAGAAAATTGCCGAAAATTTTTTCCTTGTTTTATGGCAGTAACGCTTTTTTTTCTTATTATTTATGCAACTGCTTGCAGGGTTTCTCAGTCAATAAAATAATACAAACAACTATTTTGGAGCAAAACACCTACAATCAATGCCCTGTCTGCGGCTTCCCTCTCTCTCTAACAAGTGCTATATGCCCTCGATGCGGGAACGACATTTTTGAAGATATCTCCTCTCTTGACCAGCAATCACAGGAACTGCACCATCAGAACATAGAGGGGAAAAAAGCAGAGTGGTATACCCGCTGCCTTACTGAAAAGCTTAATTTCAGCACAGATAATCCAGCGCCTTCTGCAGAAGAAATAGTTCAGCAGCAAAGTGCAAAACAGACCATCAACAACAGTGCTGAACTTGAGTTTCTTCGCCGCACTTCCAGAGCCGAGCTCCTGCGGGATGGCGCTCTTAGAAAAAAGTGGTGGACTACCTTGACCGCTGACTGGAAAGAGGTCATTAAAACTACCCTGAAGATTGTCCGGGATCCGTCTGACCAGGAACTGCTTGACTTTTTTGAAACGACACACCTGCGTTGTGACAACCGCACGATTCATAATCTGTTACCCGTTCGGGTACTTGATAAGCTTAAGCAGCTCCGCTGCGATGAGTCCCCTGTCGAGAATCTTGAGCCACTTCTCCATCTTAAAAAGCTGCAACGCCTTTATGCCTTTGACTGCGACTTTTCATCGCTTGAGCCGCTGCGCAACCTTACCAGTCTGAAACTTCTCTGGATATCCAGCACACAGGTCAGTTCACTTGAGCCGATCAGTCAGCTTCTTAACCTTGAAGAACTTTATTGTTCTGAAACAAGCATCAAGGATCTTTCTCCCCTGAAAGATCTCATCAACCTTGAAAAGCTCAGTTGCTATAAAACAGGCATCGTGTCTCTTCAACCGCTCAGTCACCTCGAGAATCTTATTGAGCTTGGCATAGACAATTCCAAAATTGACGATGTAACGCCACTCACCGGGCTGAAAAATCTCGAATATCTCCGATGCAATAAAACAAGAATCAAAAGCATTGAACCGCTCAGGGGCCTCACCGACCTTCGGGAATTAAGCATCGCAAGCACACCGCTTGGATCTGTTAATGCTCTGGAAGGACTTGTCAACCTCGAAGAACTTGATATATCGAATACCCTTGTGACGACCATCAGCCCGATCATGCACTTGCATCAACTCGAAAAAATTGAACTTTCGACTGGCAGCATTCCTGAAGAAGAACTTGAGCACTTTATTGAGCTCCATCCGAATTGCGAAGTGGTACTGAAACCCTGAACCAGCTCAACATGAGATATCAAAGCGCCAGGTTATGTTCAAGCTCAAGCTCAAGCAACAATTTTTTTAATCCCGGCCCGCCACGATACCCGGCAAGAGTACCGTCGCTGGCGATAACCCTGTGGCAGGGAATAAAGAGCGGCAGAGGATTCCGATGATTTGCCATCCCCACTGCCCTGGCAGCAAAGGGATTTCCGAGAGCAACCGCCACATCTCTGTAGCTCACCGTTGTGCCATAAGGAATTTCGGAGAGAATGCGCCATACCGCAAGCATAAAAGGTGTCCCGGCAGGAGACAATGGCAGTGAAAACGCTTTCAGGCTACCGGAAAGGTAACCGTTCAACTGCTGGAACGCCTTTTTAAGCACTTCCGTTTCAACGCGTTCAATTCCCTCCGGGAGCTTGTCCTTTGCAAAAAAAAGGTTTGTTATACTCCCGTCATGTTCTGCTATTACGACAGTCCCAATCAGTGTTTCCTGAACACAGAGCTTCAAATTTTTTCATGTCTTCTGAAATTCCCATAGACAAGCATCTGCTTGAACGCAATATCCAAAATCGTCGATTCTATCCGATAGTCATCATGGTCTCTCCAACTCCAACGGTGTCTCCTTTCGCAACTGTAATGGAGAGAATTCTTCCTGCACAGGGAGCCTTGACAGGGTTTTCCATTTTCATGGCTTCGATGATGGCAACCTCTTCTCCTTCCCGCACCTCTTCACCAACCTTGACGGCAATTGAGAAGACATTGCCTGGCATAACTGCCTGTACGGGTGTCCCGGCTAATACTGATGACTCCGCCTGTATTAAAGGGGCTGCGGAAACTTCAGTCGCAACAACGGAGGCGGGATTGATAGATGATCCTTCGGCGAAAGAGACTGTATACGGGGCACCATCAACGAAAAGAGTGAAGTTCCCGGCCATCGAAATGACTTTTGATGCTGATGGAGCTGGAACTGCCACCGCTGATGGCAACTTTGAAAAAAGCTCCTCAAGACGGTGGTTCACCTCTTTCTGATGGATGTCGTGTTTGTGAGCTTCGTGGTAAGCTGCCACAACCTCGGCTCTTGGTGTTGCCTTTATTTCAACCGCGATGTCGGCCTTGTAGCGAATACCGGTTGAACAATCGCCCTGAAGGAAAGCAATACCTTTGGCGCCACAGGTTGCTGCGATAAAAATGTTTTCGTCAGTCTGCGGAATATGGGCGTTCTGGAGCAGCAACTTGTTATAGGCTACGCCAAGTTCAGGGTTCCGGTCGTTAATGTCGTGCACATCTTCAACCGTTGGGGCAAGCCCAAGCTGTTCTGAAGCAAGCCGCACAACCTCCTCGTCTGGAGCGGCTGGAGTTTTACCAAAGTAACCCAGCACCATTTTGCCATAGCCGTCAGTGATTTTTTTCCAGTGGCCCTGGATGGTGTTGGCAAATGCCTGCTGGAAATAGAACTGTGAAACCGGAGTGACCGAAGCGCCGAAACCTCCCTTTACCACCACTTCCCGCATGTTATTGATCACTTGAGGAAAGAGATGAAGCGTGTTGTTGTCGCGCATCATCTGGGTGTTTGCCGTAAGGGCTCCACCGGGCATGGGTGAAAAAGAGATCACCGGATTGACGGCTGTCGCTTCAGGGGGCATGTAGTATTTGTACATCTGATCGATAAAGAGCGCTTCAACCTCAAGGTATTTTTCCTGATCGATGTCGAGGGTGTATTCGGTACCCCTGAGCCTCTGCCACATGGTGAGAATATCAACTTCGGCAGTACCTCCACTGACGGGAGCCATGGAAAGATCAATGATATCGGCTCCTCCGGTAATGGCGGCATAGTTGCAGGCTACGCCCATTCCAGCAGTATCGTGGGTGTGAAACTGGATTTCGGTCCCTTCCGGAAGCATCTTTCTTGCGCCCTTGATGGTCTCATGAACAACCGCCGGAGTTGTTGTTCCTGAAGCATCCTTGAAGGCAACACTGTCGAAAGGTATTTCCGCCTGAAGAATCTCCTTCAGCTTGTCGAGGTAGAACTGCGGAGTATGGCAGTAGGTTTCAGTCAAGCCCGGTGGAAGGCCCATCATTGCCACAACAACCTGATGCCGAAGTCCTGCATTGTGGATACATTGCCCGGAATAGGAGAGATTTCGGATATCCATCAGGGCATCGAAGTTCCTGATAGTGGTGATACCGTGCTTTTTGAAGAGACGGGCATGAAGGTCGATAATATCCCGTGACTGCGATACAAGACCGACAACATTGGCGCCTCTTGAAAGCGTCTGGAGGTTGATATCCGGCCCCACAATCTTGCGGGCGGTATCCATCATGGTAAAGGCATCCTCTTCGCAGTAGAAGTAAAGACTCTGAAAGCGGGCTCCCCCTCCTATTTCAAAATTATCGGTGCCAGCATGAACGGCTGCTTCCAGAGCTGGCAAAAAATCTTCCGTTTTTACCCTGGCGCCAAAACATGACTGAAAGCCGTCCCGGAAAGAGACGTCCATAAATCGTATCTTTTTCATAACCTTTCTCTTTTCTTTTAAATGAGCATAACAACCAGGGAAAAAACGATCAGTGCGAATCGTTGGCAAAAGTGCCAAGTTGACGGAACGATTCCTCTTCTACCAAACTATGCAGGCTGTTGCCATGAGCATCCATGGTGACAATAGCCGGGAATGAGCTGACCTCCAGATGCCACATCGCTTCGGGCACACCCATCTCTTCAAGAAAATCAACGCCGGTCACTTTTGTAATGCAACGGGCATAGTACTGCGCCGCGCCTCCGATGGCATTGAGGTAAACTGCCCCGTGCTCCTGCAACCCCTTGAGAGTTTTCGGGCCCATGCCACCTTTACCGATAATCGCTCTCAAACCAAGTTTTTTGATGACATCAGCCTGGAATGGCTCTTCACGAATCGACGTGGTCGGGCCTGCTGCGGTAACCCGGTAGCTGCCATCCTCGTTTTTCATGATAACCGGTCCGCAATGGAAGAGAACTCCGCCCGTTGTATCAAGACCGGCGGGCAGATCGTGGTGCATAATGTAGTGATGGAAGGCGTCCCGGCCAGTGTGCATGGTTCCGTTGACGAGCACAACATCGCCAACCTTGAGACTGCGTATCTGCTCTTCGGTGACTGGCGCCTGAAGAACAACCTCTTTGCCGGTCAGAGGCATACCCGCGCCTTTGGCCATACGTTTAATCTCATCAGCGTCCCTGTAGTACCAGCGCACAATTGATCCTGTGGTCGGGTCAAGCAATACACCAAGCCTGCGATATGCCCAGCAATTGTAGGCTACTGAAACGAAAAAGCTTGCAGGAACACGGTGCGATTTACCGATTTTGCAGCCAAAGAGTGTGGTTTTCCCGCCGAATCCCATAGGACCGATATCCATGGTATTTGCTTTTTCAAGAATCTCCTGTTCGAGAGCATCAAGTTCTCTGTCGGGGTTGCGATCGTCAATGGTGCGAAAAAGCTGCTTTTTGGCAAGATCAAAACCGCTGGTACGGTCGCCGCCGATACCAACACCGATGACACCGGGGCTGCATCCCTGGCCCTGTGCCTGATAGACGGCATGAAGCAGACATTTGCGCACTCCGTCAAGGTCACGCGAAGCGCTTCCTAATCCGGGAATGACATCGGGCAATGAGTACTGAATATTCTTGTTTTCGCAGCCTCCGCCTTTCAGAATCAGTTTCACTTCAATCTCATCCTTTTCCCAGGGCTCAAAATGAATAACAGGAAAATGGCTGCCAAGATTATTGCCGGAGTTTTTTCCAGTGATGGCATCGACCGCATTGGGTCGAAGCTTGCCGGTTCGGGACGCTTCCACGACAGCAGCTTCAATCTCCTGCTTCATGAGAAGCTGATCGGCCCCACGAGGGGTGTGGATAAAAAAGGTTGGCATACCGGTATCCTGGCAAACCGGTGAAACATTGTCAACGGCCATATCAATATTGACTGAGATTGTTGACATGGCAAGACCGGCCTGGGAGGCGGGATCTTCGCGGTCAATAGCGGCAGCAAGTGCACAACGAACATCACTCGGCAAATTGGCCGATGTTTCGGTAATAAGGGCAAGAATTGATTCCCTGAAATTTTCCATAAAATGTAGAGGACTTAAAGTGAAAGAAACTTTGGATGTGGAAACGCTCATTCCACAGTAATCTTTGCGGCCGCCTGCTCCTTGACCAGCAGTACCGGAATATCTGAACAACGAAAAACCTCTTCAGCCACACTGCCCATCATAATTCTCTGCAGACCAGTTCGACCGTGAGATCCCATAATGATCAGATCAGCACCCCAGGAGTGCGCCTGTTCAGCGATAACTTTGGGTGCTTCCCCTTTGAGAACGCGGAAATCGGCATTCAATCCTTTCTTTTTCTCAGCCATAAGTACCTGCGAGAAAGTGTCAGGCAGAGCATCGCCATCCTCTTCTGGCTGAACTGCAGGAGCTGCCGGTTCTTCTGGAGCAACTACTGGTTTTTCAGGAACAGCTCCGGGAGAGAGGATATGCACAAACCTGACATGAGCGCCAACTTTCCGGGCAAATTCAACGGCATAACGCACTGCATTATCCGATGTCGGGGAGTAATCGGTCGGACAAAGTATCCTTGTAAGATGTATCATAACAGTTAGTTGACTACATGAATGTGATAAAGCGGAATATTTCTGCAATGAATTTTCAATTTACATTTTTTTTAAAGGAATCCATTCAGCCGCTTGATTCTTGTCAGCTTCAATTCCCTCCTGTATATTGAACAGGAACCGATTTTTTTCAGTATTCTCACTGATACCTTTATGAAATCCCTGGTTGAAGCATTGAGTCATCCTGAAGCATACACTCATGCCTCAGGAACCATTGAGGTGGTGGAGACTCACATTTCCTGGATTTTCCTTACCGAATCGCTGGCTTACAAAATCAAAAAGCCACTGAACCTTGGATTTCTGGATTTTTCCACTCTTGAACAGCGGCATTACTACTGCAATGAGGAGCTTCGCCTCAACCGGAGGCTCTGCCCGGAAATCTACCTTTCTGTTGTACCGGTCGTCTGTGCCAGAGATACTTTTTTTGTTGAAGCCGAAGGAGAGATTGTTGACTATGCGGTTAAAATGGTACGATTTGACCGTACAATGGAGCTTGACAGGATGCTTGCTCAAAAGCTGCTCACCGGGAACCATATTGACCATCTTGCCAGTATGATCGCCCGATTCCATATCTCTCTGCCCTCTGTGCCCGCAGAGAGCGGTTGCGGACATCCGGATAATCTTGTCAAACCGATGCTTCACAATTTTACCGCTATGGAGTCGATTGCGTTAAACCAAAGAGAAATCGATCAGCTTGAAGAGCTGAGAGCCTGGACTATTCAAGAGCATCAACGCCTCTACCCTCTTCTTCTCCAGAGAAAGAGCGGAGGATTTATCCGTCCGTGCCATGGGGATATGCACACCGGCAATATGGTTCTGTGGCAAAACCGGATTTTTCTCTTTGACTGTATCGAATTTAATGACCACCTCAGCAATATCGATGTCACCAGTGATCTGGCATTTCTCTTCATGGATCTTGACCATGGCGGAGAGCCGCGATTGGCCTGGAGACTCCTGAACAACTACATGATGGAGACGGGCGATTACAAGGCTATCCCTCTGCTTCTCTTTTATGCACTCTACCGCGCAATGGTAAGGGCAAAAGTAACCGCCATTCGCTATGCACAGACCATCGGACAAAGTCATGCTCAACAGATACTTGAAGAACATCGCTCATATATCCTGCTTGCACAGGGCTACTCCTGTCCGAAAAAACCTCTTCTTATCTTGACCTATGGCGTTTCAGGAAGTGGAAAAACAACAGTTTCAACGGATATAGCCCGGTCACTGCCATGCATCCATATCCGGTCAGATATCGAACGAAAACGGCTTGCCGGACTAAAACCACTTGAACGGAGCAAACAAAGCACACTGTCCTATACTGACGAAATCAACCACCAAACCTATCACAGACTGCTTGATGTGGCCAGGCTCTGCATTGAAGCAGGGATATCCGTCATAGTAGATGCGACGTTTCTTATGGCTGACAAGCGGAAACTGTTTATGGATCTTGCCAAAAGACTCAAGACTCCCTGCAGGATTCTGCACTTTTCTTCCCCGGAAAAGGTGCTCATGAAAAGAGTACACCAACGCTATCTGCGGCGTAATGATGCTTCTGAGGCCGACACCACAGTGCTTGCTTCACAGCTCGAAAAGCAGGAGACTTTGACAGCCGAAGAGAGGGAAATCACTCTTGAAATCAACACGGAGCAACCTGTCGATGCAGCAGGATTTACTTCACTGCTGCAATCGGTCATAGCCTCATGAAAGCTACATCAGGATATCGGGGAAGGCAAAGTGGATGGCATAGCCAGCCAGAAAACTCAGAGCTGCAACGGTAAAACTCAAACCAACCATTTCTAAAAAGCGGCTTTTAAAAGGAAGGTCACGCGCAACGGAAATATAGTAATTGAAAAAGCCTATGATACATACCGCTATAAAAAATGAGAGCCCGAGACAAACATAGAGATCTTCAAAAATAAGATAGGGAGAAATAAGGGAAAATACGGTAATGATATAGGCAATACCGGTATACGATGAGGCTACAAAAGGGTTTTTGCCGCCCGGATCTGACTTTGTTGAAAGGTAGCCTGATGCCGCCATGGAAAGGGCGGCAGCAATGCCGGTAATGGAAGCCGTCAATGCTACAACGGTTGTATTATGAAGAGCAAAGGTAAGACCAGCCAGCACCCCCATCAGCTCAACCAGTGCATCATTCAAACCAAGGACAATCGATCCGGTGTATTTCAGACGATCTTCATCAAGCAGCGTCAGCAGTGCCTGCTCATGCTCTTCCTCATCACGTACAATACCGTTGATCTCCTTGAATGAGCCTGGAATACGACTATAGAGATCATGTGCCCTTCTTTCGCCGTTTTCCATCAGCTTGATGCCAAAAGTAAAGCCAAAAAACATACTGACCAGCGTATAAAACCATACCTTGAAACGATTTGGACTGATATCTTTTCTGGTATAATTTTTCCAGACACTGTAATGACGCATCTCATCGTCAGCAATCTGGGAGAGTATACGGCGGTTTTTTACACCGCTTACCCTTCCGGAAAGATTTTTATAAATATAATGCTCAGTTATTTCGTTCTTCTGAAAAACCGCAACAACCCTTTCATCAAACACCCTTCCCTTGTTCACGAAGTCACTGTTTAAAAGTTTTTGAATCCTCTTATCTGGAAAGAGTTGCCGCCTCAATTAACTCGTTCATTCTTGACAAAAATGCTGTTGTCGAATCAAGGCCACCCTCAAGAAACAGAGCCCCTTCATAAAGCTGCTTCATGACCGTTTTGATCAAAGGATTGTTTGCATCGGCAATTATCATACCGGCAAGATTACGAATAATCGGGTGTGACGTATTGACCTCAAGAATCCTTTTTGCGGCAGGCATGTTACTCTGCATCATCTTCATCATCTTTTCCATCTGGCTGTCGAGACCATCCTTTCCGCTCACCAGCGTTACGGGAGAGTTGACAAGCCGGTGTGACTCAATGACATCCTCAATCCCTTCACCAAGGGTTTCGCGGAAGAGCTGGAGCACCGGAGCAAGAAGATTCTCTGCAAGCGGCTCTGCCTTCTCCTTTTTCTGCTTCGAAAAGTCAATATCAGCCTTTTCAATCGACTTGAGAGGCTTCTTGTCAAACTCATGAATCGAAGGAATGACAAAAACATCAACCGGATCGCTGAGCAGCAAAACCTCGATACCCATATCCTGGAAATATTCAAGATTAGGGTGCGCAAGAAGCTGACTCCGGCTGCTTCCGGAATGATAGTAGATCTCTTTCTGGTCTTCGCCCATTCTATCCGAATACTCCCTGAGCGTCACATACTCACCCTCTTCCGTCTTGGTACTTTCAAACCGAAGAAGCTCAATAAGTTTGTCACGATTGGTAAAGTCCGTATTCAGACCAATCTTGATAATGGGACCAAATGCCTTGTAAAATGTTTTGAACTTTTCAGGCTGCTCTTTGGCAAGCGTTTCAAACCAGCCAAGAATTTTTGTGGTAAGAATCTGGCGTATCTTGGCCATGACCGGACTTGACTGCACCACCTCTCTTGACACATTGAGCGAAAGATCTTCCGTATCGACAACGCCTGCAATAAACCGAAGGTATTCGGGCAGAAGATCACGACACTCATTCTGGATCAACACTTTTTTGACATAGAGCTGAGGCCCACGGTTTTCAAGCTCACTCTGGCGATAAAGCATCTCCGGTGGTGCCTCTTTTGGCAGAAACAGGAGCGCCTTAAAAGTAACCATACCTTCAACGGAAACAGGCAAAAAATCAAGCGGATCATTATAATCGTTGGCAATGAACTTATAGAACTCATTGACCTCTTCTTCCTTCAGTTCACTTTTGGAACGCTGCCAGAGCGCCGTAATACTGTTGACCTGCTTTTCGCCAAGGTAGATCGGAAAGTCAACAAAGTTGGAGTATTTTTTGATGATCTGCTCTACGCGATACTCTTCAGCAAACTCTTTGTGCTCTTCTTTGAGCTTGAAAGAGATTGTTGTACCACGTTCAGCCTTGTCAATTTTCTCAATCGTATAGGTACCCTGGCCACTCGAGCGCCAGCGGTAGCCCTGCGAATCCGGCCTCGCGCTTCTGGTCTCAACCGTGACCTCTTCTGTAACCATAAAGACTGAGTAGAAACCCACACCGAACTGTCCGATAAGGTTACCGTCAAGTTGTTTCTGCTGCTCTTTCAGTGACTGCATAAAGCTGAGTGTCCCCGACTTTGCTACCGTTCCGAGATTTGCAATCAGCTCCTCTTCTGTCATGCCGACACCACTGTCTTGAATGATAAAGGTCATCTCTTTGGAATCAATGCTTATCCTGATGGCAAGCTCAGCCTCCTTGTCAAGAATGTGCTGATCAGTCAGTGCATTGAAACGCACTTTGCTTAACGCATCAGACGCATTTGAAATCAGCTCCCTCAGATAGATTTCGGGGTGGGTATAAAGTGAATGGACAATAAGATCCAGAAGCTGCTTCATTTCAGCCTTGTATTCAAACTCCTGGACAGGAACAGTGCCGTTATTACTGATGTTGCTCATAATGAGATGCTTTATTAAAAAAAGTTCAGAATTTTTTTATCACTGAGAGTAAAATCACCAGCTCAGGATCGCCGTAATTTTTTGCGTGCTGCTGCTTCTCCGTCATAGACACGCTTGATGCCATCACCAAGAGCTTTTTCAATATCGCGAATGTTGGAAACAAGCCTTGCCATCCCTGAAAGCTCAACCGAGGCTGCCTGATCAGATCCCCATAGAGCGCGATCAATGGTAACATGACGTTCAATAAAAGTCGCACCAAGCGCCACCGCAGCCCACGTAGTGGAAAGCCCTACTTCATGGCCGGAATAGCCGATCGGAACGGTGGGATAAAGAGATTGAAGCGTTGTAATCATCCTGAGGTTCAGCTCGTCAATCGGAGAGGGGTAGGTTGAATTGGTGTGAGCAATGAGAAGTTTTTCGGTTCCCAACTCAGCGACCGTTTTTTCAACCTCTTCCATGGTGGACATGCCGGTAGAGATAATAAGCGGCCTTCCGGTTGCTGCTGTTTTCTTCAGAAGCGCAAGATCGGTCAACGAGGCTGAAGCGGCCTTGTAACAGGGCGGCTCAAACTGTTCCATAAAATCAACCGACTCCTCATCCCAGCAGGATGCGAACCACAAAATATTGTGTTCTTTACTGAAGCGGTCTATTTCCTGATACTCATCACGCCCAAACTCAACCTTGTAGCGGTAATCGATATACTTCATACGGCCCCACGGAGTATCGCGCTCGATATCACGCTGATCCTTCGGCACGCAGAGTTCCGGAGTGCGCTTCTGAAACTTCACCGCATCACAGCCAGCCAGAGCGGCACCCTCAATAAGTTTTTTGGCAACATCCATCGAGCCGTTATGATTGATGCCGATTTCAGCGATAACAAATACGGGATGCCGATCTCCCACTATCCTCTTCCCTATGGTAATTTCCGCCATTACATTACTCTGGATAAAACGATCCATCCATTACTTCTTATAGAAAATGTGCGGAATCGCTGTTAATAAAAAAAATATACTCAGGAATTCCTGAGCGCAAGGAGCCACTCGGCAAAATCCCTGAATGCGCCGTACCCGCCATCGGCCTGGGCCCGATAGTGACAATATGGCTCAACAAAAGCAGTTGCATCACGGGGAGATGCCGTCAAACCCTCCCTGGCTATCTCCTCCATAATGTCGACATCGTTGACATCATCCCCGATATAAGCCAGTTCAAAGCGGTGAAGGCCGGTTTCGGCCAGCACGGTTTCAAGCATGGAAAGCTTGTCCCTGACACCAAGATAAAGCCTCTTCATGCCCAACTTTTCAGCACGTTTCTTCAGACTTGGCGAAACCTCACCGGTCATGATGCTGGTCTCAATACCACGATTTCTCAGCCGTTCTACACCCATACCGTCCCTGATGGAATAACGCTTCATCTCCTCTCCGCGCTCTGAATAGTAAACACCGTTATCCGTGAAAACACCGTCATTATCGGAAATAACAAGTTTTATCTTTTCAGCTCTTTTCGCGAGCTCATCAAGCGTCAGTAACAACATAAAAGAAGTAAAGCGTTTCAGCAAGACACAATAGTTTTTACCCGGCCAATATATGACTTTTATCACAAAATCATTACATGCTCAATATGCGTTTGAGTAAGACCAACCCCATTTTTTGATAACTCAGCCGAATATTAATCCCTCACCGTTTTCACGCTTTATGCTTATCTTCCCTCTCGAAGACTTTTCCCGCTATCTGAGCATGACTATGACCATCCGATCATATTTTCATTTTGACAGGCACAACACGGGTTTCCGGCAGGAAACGGTTGCAGGCATAACCACCTTTTTCACACTCTCCTATATTATTATAGTCAATCCCGCCATTCTTGCTGCGGCAGGCATCCCGAAAGGCGCATCGATGACGGCGACCATTCTCACCTCCATATTCGGAACGCTGCTGATGGGCATCTATGCCAAACGCCCCTTTGCCGTAGCGCCGTACATGGGTGAAAATGCCTTTGTGGCCTACACTGTGGTTCAGACGCTTGGCTACTCATGGCAAACAGCAATGGCTGCCATCTTTATCAGTGGCATTCTCTTTACTCTGATCACCCTCGGCGGGCTGCGTCAATGGCTGGCTGAAGCTATTCCCGCTTCGCTAAAACACAGCTTTTCGGTGGGAATAGGCCTTTTCCTTGCTTTTCTCGGGCTGAACGACATGGGCATAGTGACGCTCGGTGTTCCCGGTGCACCGGTACAACTGGCCAATATTTCAAAACTACCGGTACTGCTGAGTCTCAGCGGTCTTCTCCTCACCACCGTTCTGCTGATCAGAAGAATAACAGGGGCCCTGCTGATCGGCATGGCAGTCATCACCTCAGCATTTCTTCTCACCGGCCTTGTTCCTCTCCCTGCTGCGCTCTTCAGTATGCCACCCTCCATTGAGCCAATCTTCATGAAAATCAATATGCAGGGAGCATTGACCTGGGGATTTGCCGGTGTGATCATCAGCGTGCTGGTGATGGATTTTGTGGATACCATGGGAACCCTTTTCGGATTATCCTCAAGAGCCAACCTTCTTGATGAAAACGATAACCTGCCTGACATTGAAAAGCCGATGCTGGTTGATGCACTCTCAACCATCGCCGCTTCGCTTTTCGGAACAACCACGGCTGGAGTCTATATCGAGTCGGCTGCCGGTATCGAACAGGGAGGTAAAACAGGATTTACTGCGATTGTCGTTGCTGCTCTTTTTGCGCTTGCCCTTTTCTTCTCTCCCCTGCTCACCATTGTTCCGCCTTTCGCCTACGGCCCTGCAATGGTGGTTGTCGGCATGTTCATGATGCAAACGGTAACAAAGATGGATTTCAGTGATTACAGTGAACTTTTGCCATCCTTTCTCACAATTGCGCTCATGATCTTCACCTTCAATATCGGCGTCGGCATCACCGCAGGATTTATCGCTTATGTGCTCTTGAAACTCTTCAGCGGAAAGGTTCGTGATGTACGCACCGGAATGTGGATCCTTGCCCTGCTTTCGCTTACCTTCTATCTTTTCTATCCTTACCATTAAACCCGACGGAACAATGCTGAACGCAAAACTGCGAATAGCCCAAATCGACTGCACGCTGGCCAACTTCGATGAGAATCTTGCCCGACATTGCACCCTTGCCGAAGAGGCAATCCGGGATGGAGCCGATGCTATCGCCTTTCCCGAACTCTCGCTGACCGGCTACAATGTGCAGGATGCGGCACAGGATATTGCCATGCACATTGAGGATATCAGGTTTGATCCCCTGCGTGAACTGAGCAGAAAAATCTGCATTATCTGCGGCGGTATTGAGCTGAGCGACCACTACGGCGTCTATAACTCGGCATTCATGTTTGAGGATGGAGTCGGACGCAGTATCCACCGCAAAATTTACCTGCCAACCTACGGCATGTTTGAAGAGCTTCGCTACTTCTCCGCCGGTCAGCAGATCAAGGCCGTCACCTCAAAACGGCTCGGCAAAATCGGCGTGGCCATCTGTGAGGACTTCTGGCACGTTTCGGTACCCTACCTGCTTGCCCACCAGGGTGCCAAACTGCTCTTTGTGCTGATGTCGAGCCCTTTGCGCATGTCACCCGGCAGCGGCAACCCGGCCATTGTTACCCAGTGGCAGACCATTGCATCAACCTACTCGTTTCTCTTCAGCAGCTATGTCGCCTGCGTCAACCGAGTGGGCAACGAAGACAGCTTCACCTACTGGGGCAACTCATCGGTGACCGGACCGGAAGGCACCGTGCTCTGCGCCGCTCCCTTGTTCAAACCGTATGTCATGGATGCTGTACTTGACGTTACGGAGGTCAAACGTGCCCGCCTGCATTCCTCTCATTTTCTTGATGAGGATCTGCGCTTGATCGGAGCGGAGCTGAATGAGATTATTTCGCAGGGGCGACGAGGGTGAGCGATCACTGTTCCATGGCAAAACCCGGAGGTGTCAAACTCATCCGGTACGTTTCGGGCAGGCGCTTCATGGCCGCCACCGCCTCATCTTCCCTCTCAAAAAGAGCGAAAACTGCTGAACCACTGCCGGAAAGTGACGCAAAAATACTTCCTGCATCAAGCAGGGTGCTCTTGACAAGGCGAACTGCTGGAAAGTGATCGAACACCGCTGGCTCAAAATCATTTTCAAAGGCAGGCAAGCCCTCTTTTTTCCCAAAACGACAAAGTTCTGAAGCAAGTGTTTTCAGGTCGGGAAGCTCACGATCAAAACAGGGATAGAAATTTTTATAGGCCCAGACGGTTGAAATGTGTTCTTCGGGAAAGACGGTTACTATATAATAAGGAAGGGCAAGGCCAAGATCGTCAAGTTCATCGCCAATACCTTCTGCGTATGCAAGCCCTTTCATGGCAAGAAAATACGGCACATCGGCACCGAGTTTAACCGCAAGTGCGTGCAGTTCGGCAGGAGGGACATCGAGCTGCCAAAGATTGTTGAGCACTCTGAGCACTGTTGCCGCATCGCTGCTTCCACCACCAAGCCCGGCCCCAAAAGGCACCTCTTTATGCAGGGTCATGGCAATACCCTTCTGTATCCCGGCAAACTGTTGAAGGGATTTGGCCGCCTTGATACAAAGGTTGTTGTCGTCAACCGGAAGATCACTGTTGGAGCAACTCATCGAAATCAGATCCGAATCGCTAAAGTCGATGGTGTCATACCAGTTAATGGGTGCAAAGATGGTCTCAAGCGTATGATAGCCGTCAGGACGTTTCCCGGTTATCAACAGACCGAGATTAATTTTTGCAAAAGCTTTGACTGTGAGAAGATGCATGGAATGCAATTGAATTTTATATGAAAAAATTTGGCATATTCATACACTGGCCGCATATCCGAAAACAGTGAACAACAAGAAAACAACACGAGCCAATGCTTTCTGACAAGACGATATTGTTTATCCGCAAAATTGCAGCACCACTCTCTGTTGCGCTCTCTTTTGCGCTCTTCTGTCCACCCGTACTGCACTCTGCCGGTGAGCAATCATACGCACGGGAAATCCAGCGTTATGTGGCAGAAGATAAGGTTTATTTGTTAGAAAATCTCAGGCAAAAAGTTGCTCTTCCCTCTGAAAAGCTGGTGCTTGAGGCTCTTCTTTCTGAGGATGGACCACAAGCGGTTGCTCTCTATCAAAAACAGTTGGCGCTCTATCCTGATCCTGCTCTTGATCAAATCAGCAGATCACGAATCGCCGCCTACAGTCTCGCAATGGAAAGCCCAGCGCCTGTTCCTCCCCTGGCAAGCAGACAAGACACCACGAAGCATCTGCCTGTTTCCCGCCTGAAAAAACGCGAACGGAAGGTGGCCATTCCCGAGAAGGCAACACCTGAAAAACCATCGCTAAAGGTCACAAAACAGGAGACAACCAGTGCCGGACAAAAGAATTTTACGGTACGGTTCGGAAGTTTCAAAAACAGGGATAATGCTGAAGCGCTTGCAAAAAAAATATCTCTTTACGCTCCGGCAGAAACTATCAAACAGGGAGAACTCTACAGGGTACAACTAAAAAACAACTATGCATCAAAACAGGAAGCTGAGGCTGCTGCAAAAAAAATACCGTTTGCAAGAATTGTTATTCCGGCTATATAACCTCTCTGTGCATTGAATCAAAAGCAGAAAACCCTGATGAAACGAGAGTCCGAAATCATTGGGCAATCACTCCTGATCTCCCAGCTCAAACAACTTGCCCTCCAGGTTGCTGGAACAGATATTACCGTACTGATTATCGGAGAAACAGGAGCTGGCAAAGAGGTTCTTGCTCGATTTATTCATGCCAACAGCATGCGTGCTGATAAAAGCTTCATTCCTGTCAACTGCGGAGCCATTCCAGTCGGCATTCTGGAATCTGAACTTTTCGGGCATGAAAAAGGAGCCTTTACCGGAGCAGTACAAAGCAGGAAAGGGTACTTTGAAAGCGCAGACAGAGGAACTATTTTTCTTGATGAGATTGGTGAAATGCCACTTGAAACCCAGGTAAAGTTTTTGAGGGTTATTGAAACCGGGGAGTTTCAACGGGTTGGTTCATCAGAAACCATCTATTCTGATGCCCGCATCATTGCCGCTACCAATAAAAATATGTATCAGGCCGTCGCTGAAAAGAACTTTCGGGAAGACCTCTTCTACCGGCTGCGCAGTGTAGAACTCCAGATTCCCCCACTTCGTGAAAGAGGAAAGGATATTCTCCTGCTTGCAGAAAATTTTGTGCATGAGTTTGAACAGAAACATAAAATCGTCTTTGAAGGCTTCAGCCCTGATGCAGCGGAAATGCTGATACGCTATCCCTGGCCGGGCAATGTCAGAGAACTCAGAAATCTTATAGAATCGCTGCTTGTGCTTGAAAAAGGGAAATACATCACCCCGGAAATTCTTGAAAAACATCTTGTACAGAGAAACAGGTATAAAAGTCTGGTGCATGACCCGGCACGTTCAGAAAAAAATGAACTCCAGTTTATCTACAGTAATATTATACAGCTTCGCCAGGAAGTAAGTGAAATTCGTCTGCTTTTGCAGCACCTGGTTCAAACAAAACCGCTCGCGCCGCTACTTCTTCCCGATATTCAGGCCACCATTCCGCAGGTCAGCAATGCCCTGATGCCAGCATTCCCGGAAAATGGTTATGATCAGGAACCAACACCATTGCGCTCTCTTGACGACATAGAAAAAAAGTCCATCGTGGAAGCGCTTGAAACATGCCACGGTAACAAACGAAAAACCGCTCTCGCACTTGGGATTACCGAGCGAACTCTCTACAGAAAAATCAAGGCTTACGGTCTGTAGGCGTCGCCCCTCTCCGATTCATTAAAAACGCAACAAAAAACAGCAGCGCGGAGATGGCAGCAGCAACTTTCGGCAATAAATCGGGATGGCGTGTATAATAAGTCAAACTGCTCTCGAGCGGCACCTCAGCGGTCAGGTTCTGCTTCTCCCACCATGGAATTTCCGCAATCGTGCGACCGTATTTATCAAGAACAACCGTCAATCCAGTATTGGCACAGCGTGCCATCGCCCGACGGTTCTCAATACAGCGCAGCCTGCCAATGGCCAGATGCTGATAAGGTCCGTAAGACGTAGCATACCAGCCATCATTGGTCACAAGAGTAAGAAGCCTTGCCCCTTTACGAACAAACTCCGCAACATGACCCGGAAAAATGGATTCATAACAGATAAAATTGGCGATAACCACCTCTCCATACTTTTCCGTAAGAAGCTTCATGACAGAAGCATCTCTGCCCTGACCCCATCCCCTGATCCCCGAAAGCGAAAAGGTTGCATAACCAAGCCACGGAAAATAATCAAGATAAGGCACCCTCTCCGCAAATGGCACCAGGTGCATCTTGTGATAAATCTGGGGTGCTCCATTGCCAGGTTCAAGCAGCATTGATGCATTATAAGTCTCATAAGGCTGGTTGCGCACGAACATGACATCGACAAACCCGGTCAACAAGGCTGTATGCCACTGCCTCTGCGATACGCGAAGAGAATGCAGATCATAAGCATAGTTTGCATCAAAAATAGGGAATGGAATGGCGGTTTCCGGCCAGATAACCAGATCCGGACGGTTTTCACGAACAGCCTTGTCGGTCATCCGGTAATATCGACCCATAATATCACTACTGTTTTGCTGTACCCATTTGCCATGAGGATCAATATTTGGCTGAACAAGCGTAACCGTGAGCTTGGCCTCAGTCCCAATATTGCCTCCATCATGAGACCAAAGCGCTAAAGAGTACAATAAAGGCGCAAAAATCATGACTGCCATGGGGATAACGAAACGAAACAGCTCCTTTTTGCCGCTGGTCAAAACCATAACTGCAAGCACATTGAACCACAAAAGCCAGAAACTGATACCCCAGACACCGGTCACATCGGCATACTGAATCATAAGGTTCAAATTTGCCTGGGAATTACCGAGAGTAAGCCACCCAAGCGAAAGATCCTGCTGCATATAGGCCCATTCCCAGGAAACCCAAAGAAATGGAAGGGAAAACAGTGCAAAACGGTACCCGGCCATTTTTTTAACCGCATAAAAAGCCAGGAGGGGCACTGTCAAAAAAAAAGCCTGGGCAAACATAGTGAGAACGCCACCCGGCAGAGTAGCAAGACTTACCCACCAGAGGCTGATTAAACAAAACAGGAGCATAGAGAGATACACACGACGAAACAACTCCCCCGGTTTTTCAACCCTGCGAAGGGAAAGAAGCAGCGGTACAAAAGCAACCCATGCAAGCAGTTCAAGACGAATAAAGGGATAAGAGGGAAACGAAAGACCAAGAAGAACACCACTCAAAACGGAAGCCGCATAACGGGAATGACTCAATTGGTCAATAGCACGAGATAGTGAGGTCATAGGAAGATCAAATTGTTATCTGCGAGAAGAAAAACAAGCAAAAAATCGGCCTTTTCACAGGAAAGCATCCAAAGTAAAAGGCATTTATCACAAAGAGATCTTCCTGCAAGAGATATTTTACTTTAATTATTGATTTTTATTCTTTAAATTTGTTACAATCTGTTACTTAACAGGAATAGTCTCCGTGAATTTTTTCCTGAACATATCCAATTTCAACGCCATTAGAAAAAGGAGAACTCATTATGGCTCTTTTCGGCACTAAAGACACCACTACCGCACACTCAGATTATGAGATCGTACTCGAGGGCGGTTCAAGCTCGTGGGGCAAAGTAAAATGCAGGGCCAAGGTTAACGTACCACCTGCGCTTCCTTTGCTACCGGCAGACTGTAACATCAAGATCAATGTGAAACCTCTTGATCCAGCAAAAGGTTTCGTCAGGTTTTCGGCTGTTATTGAGTCAATTGTAGACAGCACAAAAAACAAGTTGGTTGTCGAGGCTGATATTGCCAATGAAACCAAAGAAAGAAGAATCTGCGTCGGTGAAGGCTCCGTTTCTGTAGGCGACTTCTCCCACTCGTTCTCTTTTGAAGGCTCCGTTGTCAACCTCTTCTACTACCGCTCAGACGCAGTAAAAAGAAATGTCCCGAACCCTATCTACATGCAGGGACGTCAGTTCCATGACATCATCATGAAGGTTCCGCTTGACAACAATGATGTTATCGACACGTGGGAAAACACCCTGCGTGCCATGCAGTCAACCGCCTCGTTCAATGACTGGATTCGTGAATTGTGGTTTATCGGCCCAGCCTACACCGCACTGAACGAAGGTGGCCAGAGAATTTCAAAAATTGAAGTCAACAGCATTGGCACCCAGAGTGGTGAAAAAGGCCCTGTCGGCGTTACGAGATGGCGTTTCTCTCATGGCGGTTCCGGTATTGTGGACTCAATTGCTCGCTGGGCTGAACTCTTCCCTGCAGACAAGCTGACCAGGCCTGCAACAGTGGAAGCAGGTTTCCGTTCCGACTCACAGGGTATCGAAGTAAAGGTTGATGGTGATTTCCCTGGCGTCTCTGTCGATGCTGGCGGTGGACTTCGCAGAATTCTGAACCATCCTCTTATCCCGCTGGTGCACCACGGCATGGTAGGCAAATTCAATGACTTTACGGTCGATGCGCAGTTAAAGATTGTTCTTCCAAAAGGTTACAAGGTGCG
>JBAXBW010000017.1:0-26555 GCA_037141805.1 Chlorobiaceae bacterium
CACCTTTGGCCATGGTGATGGAGGCACCCATATCGACGCAGGTATGAATGGCGTTGTATGGAGCGAGTGCTCCAAGCGTGTAGCAGCCGATATCGGAAAAAACATGGTGCTGCTCGTGTGCACTCATCACCGTGTTGAGCGCTTCATAGAGGTCGCGGTGTCCGCACCCCTTGCAGAGTTCCGGTGGACGGTTAACCATAATGGCCGGTACAGGAATGACCTCTTTTTTTGCAAGACCGAGAGCAAGAGCGACGCTATCGGCATTGAGCTCCCCGGCACGCGGAAGTGTGCCGTCGAGGCGTCCCTTGATTTGCATGTTGCCGAAATATCCTCTCAGCAGCTCTTCATAAACCGGATAACCCTCCTCGGCAACAAGAATGGCCTCGCAGGAGCTGAAAAGCGCTTCAATCTTTTTTCGTGGAAGGGGATAGTGGCCAATCTTCAGTACCGGATAGTCGAGACCAAAAGCCTGCCGTACCTCCATCACGTAGTTGAAGGCAATGCCAAACGCCAAAACGCCAGTAGTGCCTGTCCCGGAGATGAGGCTGTTCAGCCATGATTGTTCCGAATACTCTTCAAGTTGCACCTGCATACCAAGCAGGTTGTTGTACTGGCGGCGGGCATTATGCGGCATCAGTACAAAGCGTTCTGGAGCATAAGGCGCATTGAGCGGGTTTTGCGAACGTGTCGTAGCTCCTTCCACTCCCGCACGTGAATGCGCAAGCCTTGTGGTGAGCCGGAGCAGTACCGGGAGCTTGAGGGATTCAGAGAGGTCGAACGCATACCGGGCAGCATCGTAGAGCTCCTGCTGTGATGCAGGTTCAAGCACAGGTACCATGGCAAATTTGCCATAGACCCGGCTGTCCTGCTCGTTTTGTGACGAGTGCATCGAAGGGTCATCGGCCACAGCCACCACCAGTCCACCGTTGACGCCGGTAATGGCCGAGTTGATGAACGCATCGGCTGCGACGTTGAGACCCACATGCTTCATGCAGACCAGGCTCCGCTTGCCAGCGTACGACATGCCAAGTGCTGCCTCGTAAGCTGTCTTTTCATTAGCCGACCAGGCAGAGCGAACAGGTTGTTCCCGGTCACCCTTGTTGTTCTGGATGTACTCGGTGATTTCGGTCGAAGGTGTCCCAGGATAGGCATAGACGCCGGAGATTCCAGCGTCAAGGGCACCAAGCGCAATGGCTTCGGCGCCCAGCAAAAGTTGTTTCATCGTGCGCTCATTGAAAAAGTTATCCCCAAAGATGAGAAATTATTTTCTTTGAAGCCAATGAAATCAGCAATGATAAATCAGAGTCCCACTTTTCGGGGTTCTTATGAGCTGTTTATGGTGTTAATGCCGCGATCTCTTTTTTTTCTGAACTCAATCTTCAGGCATTGATCTTCATCGGTCTCATCAGCAACCCGCATAATGGCAAGAAAGACTGGAAAAGTGAGTTTTTCTTATTATACCTGTTTGTGCTCCATTTGATTGAAGAGCAAAATACTTGCACCAAAAAGAATGAAATCACTATATTTACAGCGGTAGTATGTCAGCAGAGAGGTACGTTCTGCCGAAAATCTGACACAACGGGAGTTCGTTTATTTAAACCGAAGCAACAATGAAAGCAATATTTTTTCCTGGATTAATTGCATTAACTCTGGCCGGGTGTACCATGACTGCGGCAAACCATGCAGAGCAGCTCCCTTCGTCACGAGACAGAGAACTGACGGTTGGATTAGTGCAGAAAGATATCAGAAAAGGGATGAGCCAGGCTGAGGTTGCACAAATTCTTGGTTCCCCAAACATTGTCTCAAAAGACAAGGAGGGAGCTGAAACATGGATTTATGATAAAATAGCCTCAGAAGCATCATATTCAACCGGAACCTCCGGAATATTGTCTTTGTTCACAGGCGGACGAGAAGCTGGCGCAGCAGCAACCACACAAAAGACACTGACAGTTATTATAAAGTTTACAAGCGGTCTTATAAGCGATTATTCTTACCACAGCAGTAAATTTTAGTAAAGATAGCTATGAAAAAGGTAGTATTGCTTTTGCTTGCAGCAGGAATGATAACGATGGGTGGTTGTGAAACAGTTCAGCCAGTTGCTGAAAAAACGCAGTTGGAAATACGCGAATTTCAAACACGCACTTATGACCAGAGTGCGACAAAAATGGTTATGAAGGCGGTCATGAATGCGTTACAGGATGACGGGTTTATTGTTCAGCAGGCCAATGTTGATTTAGGGCTATTAACAGCTCAGAAAGAGGTGGATGTTGAAAATAGCACGGAGTCTTTTTTTGCCAGAGCCTTTACCGATCACCCGGAGTATAAAAAAAACAGTATCACGGATGCCTCAGTTAATATCAGTGAATTTGGTAAACAAACACGGGTGCGCATTAATTTTACCAATAAAGTGATGAATAATAGAGGCGGAGTGATGCGTGTTACGCAAATCAGTGACGAGAAATACTATCAAAACTTTTTTTCAAAAGTTGACAAATCCATATTCCTTTCCAAGGCAAAAATTCAGTAATTCATAAAAATTCAGTTATCTCATCAAGAGATTTTCTTGATGTAGGGAAATGCACGGCATTAGGTGGTGCATATCCGAGAGGTGTCATAGCAAAAACCTCTTCATTCGGCTTGAGGTGAAGCGCTTCGCGAAGCATGTCGGGATCGAAAGCGGCAATCCAGCAGGTTCCGAGGCCTTCAAAGGTTGCTGCAAGCACAAGGTGATCCATGACGATAGTGAGATCCGTCTCAATGGAGTTGTAGCCATCTTTTCTGCGAACCCACGCTTCATTGCGGTTGCCGGAGACAATCAGAAAACAGGGCACGCTCTGAATCCAGCCGCGAGCATAGCAGGAGTAGATTTTCTGAAGCATCTTTTCCGACTTAACGACATGGAAGCGCCATGGCTGAAGGTTCGCTGCTGAGGGGGCCACTCTTCCTGCATTGAGAATCCTGTGGAGCACATCATCGGGAATGGCTTTGTTGCGCTCATAGCTGCGGATGCTGCAGCGGCTTGTGACAAGATCATAAAAGTCCATAAATTACTCTCCTTTTATTTGTTCATAATGTTGAAGTCCCTGGTGATGGAGTGAAACATTGAGTTGGTGGATGCCTGCATGATAATGGATATTGCGGCATTGGTCATGGCATGAAGAATAGGTTGAGGGACTATTCTGAATGCCGGGTAGAGAATAAAACGGACATCAACTTTTAACTCAAGCTGAACTCTGGTTTTTTCCCTCTCTACCGGGCGCATCTTCATGTTGGCAAAGGCTTTTCCTTCAAAAAGGTACCTGGCTGGATCATCAATCTGATCAGCAACCGGATAGTGTTTCCAGCGGATCGTTTTTCCTACGGTGTAGCGATTGATGATCTCCTCTGAGAACCTGGTCGTTTCAGTGTGTTCGATATGCTCCGGCAGCTCCAGAAGAGGCTCTTCAGTCTGCTCGACATAAAAGATCACATCAAACGGGTTGTTTTGTGGGTCAGTAACCCGGAAGAGCCATTTATAAACGTTTTCGGTGTCAGTGAGTTCTACGCTGTGGCAGAAGGGGTTGAACCCCAGCATCTTTTTATGGTCGGAGAGATAGGCGACTGTCTGGTCAAATTCCCCGTGTAATATCCAGTCTCCCCTGCTTTTTCCAGTCGCTTCCATTTCCATGTTGTCGCGGTTCCTCAGTTTCGGTTACATCAGTTCGGATTGCAGTCGTTCGGTTTGGTCATGCATTTTGAGTGCTTCGATAATTTCCTGCAGGTCGCCTTGCAAAATTTGTGGAAGGGCGTGGCTTGTAAAGCCGATACGATGGTCGGTTACGCGAGACTGCGGATAGTTGTAGGTACGGATTTTAGCGCTCCGGTCTCCGGTTGTCACCATGGATCGGCGCAGATCGGCCCGTTGCTGCTGCTGCTCAGCAAGCTGGATGTCGTAGAGCCTGGTGCGGAGCATCTGCATCGCCCGCTCCTTGTTCTGGAGCTGGGAGCGTTCCTCCTGGCAGGCGGCGACAATACCGCTCGGTATATGAGTGATTCGTACGGCAGTTTCAACCTTATTGACGTTCTGCCCCCCTTTTCCGCCGCTCCGGTAGGTATCAAATCTCAGATCGTCCCGACGGATTTCAACATCCACCTCCTCTGCTTCCGGCAGTACCGCCACACTGACGGCGGAGGTGTGTATGCGTCCCTGTGTTTCTGTATCGGGAACACGCTGTACCCGGTGTACACCGCTTTCATATTTCATGGTTCCATAGACGTCATTACCGCTCACTTCGAGGGTTATCTCCCTGAATCCACCGGGAACGGAGCTTTCATTGAAGTGGAGTGTGTGGCATTTCCACCCCTGCTGCTCGGCATATCTCTGGTACATTCTGGTCAGGTCTGCGGTAAAGAGCGCCGCCTCCTCTCCTCCGGTTCCAGCCCTGATCTCAATAATGACGTTGCGTGAGTCGGCCTCCTCTTTTGGAAGAAGCAGTACCTTGAGGCGCTGTTCAAGTTCAGGCAGTTTTTTCTGCAGCTCGCTGATTTCTGTCTGCACGAGCTCTTTCATGTCGGGGTCATTCTCCTCTTTCAGCAGTTGTCGTGACCCTTCCAGCTCTGATTTATTTTGCGCGTACTGGTCGTAAGCCTGCACAATCTCCTTGAGGTCGCTGTACTCCTTGTTGAGTTTTCTGAAACGATCTTGATCGTTTGCGGCTTTCGGGTCGGCAAGCAATTGCTCAAGATCGAGGTGTTTTTCTTTTATGGATTGCAGTTTTTCGAGCATCGATTCCAGGCCTTTGCCTCAGGGGTTTAAAATATCATTGACAAGGATGTATGCAAAAAGTGCAAAAAGGAGCGCCATGCCGATTTGTTGGATACGCATTTTGACTGCAAAGGGGAGTTCCCGTCGGATGATTCCTTCAATACCATTCAGAATGAATTGTCCACCGTCAAGTGCTGGAACCGGCAGCATATTGATGATGGCCAGAGAGATTGAGAGCATGGAAAGAAAGTAGAGGAAGCTGACAGGGCCCTGTTCGGCGCTCTGGCTTGCTATTTTGGCAATCTTGATCGGCCCTCCGACCGATTTGCGGAAATCCTCCTCGCCAGTGAAGATTTTGGCAAATCCCTGAACGGTCATGGCGCTCATTTTCCAGGTCTGTTTGATTCCACTGACTACCGATTCGGCAATATTGAGTTTTCTTCGTTCGGCTTCAATCGTCTGTTTCAGTGAAATGCCTATTTTGCCTGATGTGTTGGGTATAACGATAGTGACGAATGTTTCGCCTTGGGAACGAATGATTTCCGCATTGTTTTTGTGGCCTTGAGTTGCTTTAACGTGTTGCCATCTTATACTGAGAGGTTTGCCAGCATTCGCAGAGATGATTCCGACAACCTCCGTCCAGTCAGAGACATTTTTTCCGTTGATCGCCGTAATGAGTCCATCGGACTGGATTCCTGCATTTTTAGCTGGCATTTTTTCAAGAACTTCGTCTATGACCGGCGGGACTATTGGTCGTATCCCGAGACTTTTCTGTTTATTGATGCTTGACATGATGTTTGACGGGGCCTTAACCGTGAAACTTTTTCCGTCGCGAAGGATCGAGTAGTTGAGCGAAGAGGAGGTGAAAAGTTCAGGATCAAGCGCATCCTCCCAACTTTTGAGCGGTTGGCCGTTTGCCAGTTGCAGCTTGTCGCCTGTTTTTATGCCCATGGATTCAAAGACTGATCCCTTTTCAACAAAGGCAGGATTGTTGACGCTGGTGCGCGATTCTCCGAGGACAAGGGTTATGCCGATAAAGATAACTGTAGCAAGAATCAGGTTCATGGAGACACCTCCTGCAAGCACAATCAAGCGCTGCCAGACCGGTTTTGCCCTGAACTCCCATGGTTGCGGTTCCGAGTTCTGAAAATCGGTGTCGAGGCTTTCATCGACCATGCCTGCTATCTTCACATAGCCGCCTAGTGGAAAGGCACCGACGCCATACTCGGTTTCTCCGATCTTCTTTTTCCAGAGCCGCTTATCAAAAAAGTCAAATCCGATATAAAACTTGTCCACCCTCATGCCAAAAAGTTTCGCGGTCAGAAAATGGCCGAGCTCATGTGCGGTGACCAGAATGAAAATGGCGACAATGAAAAAAAATGTGGTACTCAGAAAATCCATGACAATCCTTTTTTTCTATAAAAAAACGAGAAGTTGCTGTTATGCGGCCTCTTGTTTTGGTTGGTTCAGGTTTAAACTATAAGTTTTTTAGCGGTTTCACGGGCCCAGCGGTCTGCCTGAAGATATTCGTCAATTTCGACAGGCGTGTAAGGCTCGTGAGCCTGCATGGTTTTGTCGACGGTTGCAGCGATCTCCGTAAATCCTATTTTTCTGTCAAGAAATGCTGCTACGGCGATCTCGTTTGCTGCGTTGAGTACGGCAGGATAAGTCCGGCCAGCTTTCAGTGCCTCAAAGGCGAGGTGAAGTGCGGGAAAGCGCACCATATCAGGCTCCTCAAAGGTCAATGTCCCTATCTTTGGCAGGTCAAGCTTGTGGATCCCGCTTTCGCAGCGTTCCGGCCAGGACAAGGCATAGGCTATCGGTGCACGCATGTCGGGGGAGCCAAGCTGTGCGATGACGCAGCCGTCAATATATTCGACCATAGAGTGAATGATGCTTTGGGGATGCACGACGACACCGATTTTTTCGGCAGGCATGTTAAAGAGCCAGTGAGCTTCGATAACCTCAAGGCCCTTATTCATCATGGTTGCGGAGTCAATGGTGATTTTTGCGCCCATTGTCCATTGCGGATGTTTCAGTGCCTGTTCAAGCTTGACATTTTTCAGTTCTTCGGCCGAGGTGTTGCGAAATGGTCCGCCCGACGCAGTCAGGATGATTCGCTCAACATCCTCTGCACGGTGGCCTGCAAGGGACTGGAAGATGGCAGAGTGTTCACTGTCAACCGGCAGCAATTTTACGTTGTGTTTTTTTACCAGATCAGACACCAGTTGTCCTGCAACGACAAGCGTTTCCTTGTTGGCTAGGGCGATATGCTTGCCAGCCTTGATTGCACTGGCTGTTGGCACAAGGCCTGCCGCTCCGACAATTGCTGAAACCACCATATCCACTCCTTCGGCGGAAGCAATGGTTGCCGCTCCTTCAAGACCGTAAAAGATTTCTGGTTTGTGAGAGCCAAGGAGTACTTGCAGCTTTTGTACTGAATCAGCATCCCTGACGGAAACAGCTTCAGGCCGAAACTCTTTAATCTGTTCGGCAAGTAATGCCACATCATGGCCTTCGGCCAGGCTGGCTATATTGAATTTTTCAGGGTGCTGTCTGACAACATCAAGGGTACTGAGTCCGATTGAACCGGTACTGCCAAGGATGGATAATGATCTCATAATGAGTAAGTAAAAAAATTGCCGAGTTGCGGATAAATTATCGGCCTGAATTTATGCTTTTTCGGGAAGGCTTACAAATAACCAGCATTGTTATCACTGTACACGCAGAGCTTTTTTCTTTTGGGTTTTCTGTGGATTTATGTATATAATTGTTGCCGTATTAACAGGGTTCCTAGCTCAGTTGGTTAGAGCGACTGGTTTACACCCAGTAGGTCGGGGGTTCGACTCCCTCGGGACCCACCATAACACAAAAAGGCATGGACTCCCTGCCTTTTTGTGTTTATACTTTTTTCAGTTTTCCTGTATTGTCCGTCCTTGTTTGAGTCTTGCAACGGCCTCCTCAAGCTCGGCTTGTTCTTTGTCGGTGAGTTGTTCCAGATTGCTCTGAACGGCTGACTTTTCCTGTTTCTCGTCCTCATTTACCAGCAAGAGATCCTCTTCGATGCGTACAGGAAAGAGTCCTTCAGGACGTTTTCCAAGAATTTCTTCAATCTGGGAATACTGAAGCATTTCCTTTAACAGCAGTTCGCCTGCAAGCTGTTCAAGTTTTTGCCTGTTCTGTGTCAGCAGATTCATCACCTTAATGCGTGATTCTTCAACGATGCCCATGACTTCCCTGTCGATAAGTCTGGCGGTTTCCTCGCCATACTTTTTATCAATGCCAGGGCCGCCGTAATAAGGGTTATTGCTTTCGTAGAATGAAAGGTTGCCAAGTTTCTCGCTCATGCCATAGACGGTGACCATGTTGTAGGCTATGCTGGTTACCTTTTCAAGATCATTCTGTGCTCCCGTAGAGATTTCGCTGAAAATGATCAGCTCGGCAATACGTCCGCCGAGCAATCCACAGATGCGGCCAATCAGTTCGCTTTTTGTCATCAGATAGCGATCTTCGAGCGGAATGTTCATGGTGTAGCCGAGTGCGCTCATTCCCCTCGGGACGATTGAGATTTTTTGGACAGGGTCGTTGTCAGGCATCATCCAACTGACAATGGCGTGTCCTGCTTCATGATAGGCGACGATCTGTTTTTCACGCGGGTTGATCACCTTGTTCTTTTTTTCAAGTCCAGCCACGCAACGCTCAATGGCATCTTCAAAATCTTTCATCTCAATGCTTTTCTTGTTGCGTCGAGAGGCAAGCAACGCCGCTTCGTTGGCGGCATTGGCAATTTCTGCGCCAGCAAATCCTGGAGTTTGGGAGGCAAGGGCTTTCAGGTTGACATCTTTTGAAAGGGAAAGATTTTTGGTATGTACCTTGAGAATATCAATACGTCCTTTCAGGTCTGGCTTGTCAACCATGATTTGGCGATCGAAACGCCCTGGCCTCAGGAGGGCTGAATCGAGTACGTCAGGGCGGTTTGTGGCAGCGATAAGAATGACACCCTTGTCGGTTGCAAATCCGTCCATTTCGACGAGCAACTGATTGAGGGTGTTTTCCCGCTCGTCATTGGCGCCCATCATAGCCCCTTTTCCCCTGCTCCTCCCAACAGCATCAATTTCATCAATAAAAATGATACACGGCGCTTTCTCCTTTGCCTGTTTGAAAAGGTCGCGTACCCTTGCGGCGCCGACACCAACAAACATTTCAACAAAGTCTGAGCCGCTGATACTGAAAAACGGTACATCAGCCTCGCCTGCAACAGCCTTTGCCAGAAGGGTTTTCCCGGTACCCGGAGGACCGACGAGCAGCACTCCTTTTGGCAGTTTGCCGCCGAGTGTTGTATACTTTTTCGGATCCTTGAGGAAGTCGACCACCTCCATGACCTCAGCCTTCGCTTCATCAAGACCTGCCACATCCTTGAAGGTGATACGGGTGTGTTCATCAAGGTTTTCGTAGAGCGCCGCCTTGTTTTTGCCGATATTCATGAATTGGGAACCAGGTGCGCCCATACGTCGGAACACAAAGAAGTATATGCCGATAAGCAAGCCGAAAGGCACTATCCATTGAAGCAGTTCGCCGATCCACGTGCTGCTTGGCAGGCCCTGATATTTGATCCTTTTGCTTTCCAGCAGTTCAATCAGGCCGTCATCGCGCACCGGATTGACAATAATTTCATCCTGTTTTGATGAAGATTGAGGAAACGAGATGCCAGGGCCCTCTTTTTGGGGTGCTTTTACGGCCAATCCTGTTTCAGCGCCGGGCTTGAGCTTGACATAGATTTTTTCCGGTGATATTTTTACTGAGACGACCTGGTTTTCTGCAATAAGCTTGCGGAAGGTGCTGTAGGGTATCTCCTGTGTTGAGCCTGACCAGAAAAAGGCAAGCTGGACTCCTATGAGAAGAACAATCACGACCACATAATACGTTATCGGGAATTTCGGCCGAGGCACGTTGTTTTCCGGTTGGTTTTTATAGGGATTTGAAGGTTTAAGAGTTTTTTTTGCCATCAATCAGTAATCATGGTTATAATATAATGCGACTCGGGAAAGTGTTCTCCGTTCGCGAAACTTGAGAAATCCAATTTACGGGATTCTTCCATTTAATGAAGCATCTTGAAAGAAAACATATTATATATTGCCCAGACTTGGAATGTATTTCTGTAGCTATAAGTTTCATTATCGGTTGGTGGAGTTGTTTCTGGCATTGGTTTTGTGCGTTTGACTTTTTGTAACCGCAGAGGATGTGAAGCTATGAGTTTAGTTCGGGACAAGGCAAATTGCAGAATATCAGCACTAAAGTCACTATTGTGTGTCGGGCTCGACAGCGATCCCGGAAAAGTCCCTCAGGTGTTTTCGGCATATCAAAACCCGGTGCTTGAGTTTAATCGTTCGATTATCAGGGCTACATCGGACGTTGCAGTAGCATACAAGCTCAATACTGCGTTTTATGAAGCGCGAGGTATTGCTGGATTGAAGGATATGGAACAAACCCTTCGCCTGATTCCTGAAGGGTGTATGACGATTGCGGATGCCAAACGGGCAGATATAGGGAATACCAGCAAAATGTATGCGCAAGCTTTTTTTGATCACTGGTGCTTTGATGCTCTTACTGTTGCACCTTACATGGGGTTTGACTCTCTGGAGCCTTTTTTTGACTATAAGGATAAGCTGATCTTTGTGCTTTGCCTTACGTCTAATAACGGGTCTGTTGATTTTGAAGAGCGTGTGATGGCGGACGGTGCTCCCCTTTATCATTCTGTGCTTGGTAAAGTCGTTTCCTGGAGCAGGAACGGAAACGGTGGCGTTGTTGTTGGTGCTACCAAAAGCAGTTCGCTTGGAGAAATACGTCGTAGGGCTCCCGGTCTTTTTTTGCTCATCCCAGGGGTTGGTGCTCAGGGGGGATCGCTTCAGGAGGCGGTTGATCTTGGGGTTGATGGTAAAAGGCAAGGTGCCGTTATCAATGTCAGCCGGGCGCTTATTTATCCTTCAGCAGGAGCGGGGAGATCGTTTTCATCTATTGATGATTATGAACAGGCTGTTACTGATGAGGCATCAAAAATTCATAAAGAAATGAGGCTTGTGTTATAATTCAAAGAGATTACTGGTGCATCGGGGGCATGGTTTGGTGGTGCTCAATGGCAATTAATTAATAAGGTAGTTAAACAGTATGTGTGGAATTGTTGGATATATAGGGTGGCAGGATGCGGCTCCAGTGCTTCTGAAAGGATTGAAACGGCTTGAATACCGGGGTTACGACTCAGCAGGAATTGCCTTGCTGAATGGCACTCTTTCGGTGATGAAGCAGAAGGGCAGCGTTGGTGGTCTTGAAGCGGATACTCATACGCTCAGGCAAGAAATACCTGGTGCGACTGTAGGCATCGGCCATACCAGATGGGCGACGCATGGTGAACCCAGTGACCGCAATGCTCATCCCCACGTGAATGCTGCAGGGGATATTGCGGTCATTCATAACGGTATTGTCGAAAACTATTCAGCACTGAAGCAGGAGCTTGTTTCCCAGGGCTATGTTTTTTTAAGTGAAACCGATTCAGAGGTTCTGGTGCACCTGATTGACCGGATATGGAAGAGTGAACCCTTGCTTGACCTGGAAACGGTCACCCGAAGTGCTCTCCGTCATGTTGAAGGTGCTTATGGCCTGTGTGTCATCTCTTCGCGTGAGCCTGACAGGATTGTTGTTGCACGCAAGGGCAGTCCGCTGGTGATCGGTATCGGTATTGGTGAGTTCTTTATTGCTTCGGATGCAGCCCCCATTGTCGAACACACCAACAAGGTCGTGTATCTTTCTGATGGCGAGCTCGCTGTGGTGACAAGGGAGGGCTATTCCATCAAGACCATTGAGAATGTCGAACAGGAAAAGATTGTGACGGAGCTTGATTTTTCGCTGGAAAAAATAGAAAAAGGCGGGTTCGAACACTTTATGCTCAAGGAGATTTTTGAACAGCCAGCAGTCATGCACGATGTTATGCGCGGGCGGGTGCGCATTGAGGAGTGTCGCCTCTGTCTTGGCGGGATTGAAGATTACCTTGATCGTTTGAAACAGGCAAAGCGCATCGTTATCTGTGCCTGCGGTACGAGCTGGCATGCCGGTCTGATCGGCGAATATCTGATTGAGGAATTTGCCCGTATTCCAGTTGAGGTTGACTACGCCTCAGAGTTCAGGTATCGTAATCCGATAGTTGGTGTCGATGATGTGGTTATTGTCATTTCTCAGTCAGGTGAAACCGCAGATACCCTTGCCGCGCTTCGTACCGCCAGGGAAAAAGGAGCCCTTGTCATGGGTATTTGTAATGTTGTGGGTTCTACTATTGCCCGTGAAACTCTGTGCGGAATGTATACCCATGCAGGTCCTGAGGTTGGTGTTGCTTCAACCAAAGCCTTTACGGCCCAGGTGATTATGCTCTATATGCTGGCTCTGGCGCTCAGCAAGGGAAGAACCATTTCGAACGAGGAAATTACTCTGAACCTCAAAGAACTTGTGTCAATTCCTGAAAAAGCGACACGAATTCTTGAACTCGACAGCCAGATCAAGTCCATAGCGGCGCGGTTCAAGGATGCCAAAAACTTTCTCTATCTCGGAAGGGGCTTCAATTTTCCTGTCGCTCTTGAGGGTGCCCTGAAACTCAAGGAGATCTCCTATATTCATGCTGAAGGTTATCCCGCCGCAGAAATGAAACATGGACCGATTGCCCTGATTGACGAGGATATGCCTGTCATTTTTATCGCCACCCGTGATAATACCTACACCAAGATTCTCAGTAATATTGAGGAGGTACGCAGTCGTAAAGGTCGGGTTATTGCCATTGCCAGTGAAGGTGATCAGGAAATCAGCCGTCTGGCCGAACATGTGATTTATATTCCCCAGGCTTCAGCTCCGATAACTCCGCTTCTGACGGTTATTCCTTTGCAGCTCCTTGCTTATCATATCGCTACGCTTCGGGGGTGTAATGTTGACCGACCCCGAAATCTGGCAAAATCGGTTACCGTTGAGTAGGAGAAAAGTTTTGTTATTTCACTATAAAATGACATAAGATTATGCGCGACCATATTGTTATCACTGGTGCTACAGGGGTCATAGGGACGGAGCTTGCCGTGAAGCTGATCGAAAGGGGCGACAACGTGGTTGTTCTGGCTCGTTTACCAGAAGTTGCAGCCCGTAATATCCCTGGTGCTGCGGAATATGTGCAGTGGGACTCGGGTATGGAAGGTGGAGAATGGACCGGTTTTATCAACGGGGCGAAGGCTGTGATTCATCTTGCAGGCAAACCCCTGCTGGAAGGCCGATGGAGCGAGGCGCACAAGAATGAGTGTTATGATTCAAGAATTCTGGGTACCCGGCATATTGTTTCGGCAATTGCCGTCGCTCAGGAAAAACCACCGGTTTTTATTTCTGCATCTGCCATTGGCTACTACGGCTCGTTCTCCCGCTGTGACGATACTCCTGCAATGGACGAGTCGGCTCCAGAGGGCAAGGATTTTCTTGCCAAAATATGTATTGACTGGGAAAAGGAGGCGCTTGCCGCAGAAAAGAGTGGCTTGCGTACAGTCTTGTTAAGAACAGGCATTGTTTTATCGACAAAAGGCGGGATGTTGCATAAAATGCTTCCAACGTTCCGCCTTTTTCTCGGTGGGCCCATTGGTTCAGGCCTTCAATGTATTTCGTGGATTCATATCGATGACCAGATTGCAGCTATTCTTGAGGCACTTGATAATCCTGTTTACCGTGGAGCAATTAATCTGGTAAGCCCGACACCTGTTTCCATGAAGCAGTTTGTTGATGCGCTTGGGACTGTTCTTGACAGGCCAGCCCAACTGCCGGTGCCGGAGTTTGCTGTTCAGCTTTTGATGGGTGAAGGTGGAAAATATGCAGTCAAAGGTCAACATATAAAGCCCGGATTTATGATGGCACAACATTTTCCTTTCCGCTATACGAATCTGTCAGATGCTCTTGCCGACCTTATAGCACAAAAGAAATAAGCTGGTTGTAAACAATAAAACGGAGTAAATCTATGGGTACAAGAGGACGTGAAATTGTTGGAGAGCACCTTCCCCGTGTTCTTGAACTGCTGAACAAGGCTTTTGCTGATGAGTGGCTTGCGTATTATCAGTACTGGATTGGAGCAAAGGTGGTTCAGGGGCCAATGAAGGATGCTGCGATTGCCGAACTTCTGCAGCATGCTGCTGATGAACTTCGACATGCGGATATGCTGACAACAAGGATCATTCAGCTTGGCGGCAAACCTGTTTCCAGCCCACTCGAATGGTTTACCCTGTCGAACTGTGGCTATGCGGCACCTGATGATCCTTTTGTGAAAAAGATACTCGAGCAGAACATTGCGGGTGAGCAGTGCGCAATCAATGTCTATAACAGTATCATTGAGGAGGTCAGATTCAAGGACCCGGTTACCTACAATATTGCGGTACAGATTCTTCAGGACGAGGTTGAGCATGAAGAGGATCTGCAGGCTCTTCTCGAAGACCTCGGCGTTTTTCTCTTCAGGCAGTAAATTTTTTTCAGTGCCATCAATACAGCCAGGCAGAGCAAGCGCTTTGTCTGGCTTTTCCCGCTATACTATTTTCAAATAGATCAATAAATCTTCTGGTTTCACGGAAAATCCCCCGACGTCATTTGGCTGTTTAATCGAAAAAAACTTCCTTTTCGTAATAAAAGACGACGATTTCTTGTTTTTAGTTAAAAAAATAACTACATATTTGTTATTAATATTAATTATTAAGGCTTCGTTAACCTATTCAATCTGATTATGCAGAAAAAACTTTTTACGGCACTGCTGTTCCTTATGGCGGTATCGTTGTTTCATGGTACCGCTCATGCAGCAGGAGCGATAGTTACTGATACAGGAACAACGTCATGGATGTTGACATCCACCGCACTCGTTTTACTTATGGTTCCCGGACTTGCCATGTTTTATGGAGGTCTTGTCCGGACAAAGAATGTTCTCGGTACCATGATGCACAGCTTTGGCGCCATGGTGGTTATTGGTGTGCTCTGGCCGATGGTTGGCTATTCGCTGAGTTTTGGTCCCGGCGTTCTTGGTGGTTTGGTGGGTTGGGACGACAAGTACTTCATGTTACAGGGTATTGACGAAACCATCATGCCGACACATATTCCCGAATATGTGTTTGCCATGTTTCAGGGGAAATTTGCCATCATTACCCCTGCGCTGATTGCTGGAGCTTTTGCCGAGCGGGTTAATTTTAAGGGATATGCTGTGTTTATTGCCCTTTGGAGCATTTTTGTCTACAGTCCGATCTGTCATTGGGTCTGGGCGGCAGACGGTTTTCTGTTTAATCTTGGGGCTGCTGGCGCTATTGACTTTGCGGGCGGTACGGTTGTTCATATCTCTTCGGGTGTTACCGCGCTGGTTGCTGCGCTCTATCTTGGCAAAAGGCGTGCTTATCCAAACAACGTCATGCACCCAAACAATCTGGTGATGACTCTTATGGGTGCGGGTCTGCTCTGGGTAGGATGGTTTGGATTCAATGCCGGGAGCGCTATTGCAAGCGATCTGGCAACAGCAAGGGCTTTGACGGTTACACAGATGGCGGCAGCATCGGGCGCGTTTACCTGGATGATCATTGAAATGTTCCAGCATGGCAAAGCGACAAGTCTAGGTGTAGCTTCAGGTATTTTAGCTGGTCTTGTGGCCATAACACCAGCAGCAGGTGTTGTTCAGCCTTCAGGCGCTCTTGCCCTCGGTGCTCTCGCAGCAATTTTCTGCTATTGTGCGATTCTGATCAAGAACAAGCTTGGCTACGATGACAGTCTCGATGCATTTGGTGTTCATGGTGTGGGTGGTATTGTTGGCGCACTGGCTCTGGTGTTTTTTATCCGTCCGGCATGGATGGCTGATGCTGCCGCCAAAACGCTCGACAAGAGCTGGACAATATGGCAGCAGCTTGGTGTACAGGCTACGGCGGTAGGTGTTACCATTGGTTATGCAGCAGTTGTCTCATTTATTCTGCTGTTCCTGGTTGAAAAAACAATCGGTCTTCGTATCTCTGAAATTGATGAAATGTCCGGTCTGGATCACAGCATGCACGGTGAGCATGGATACGGTCTTATCAACCTTAACTAATTTTTCGCAATGAAACTGATAACAGCAATCATTCAACCGGACAGGCTCGACCATGTTCGTGAGGCTCTGATTCAGGCCGATATAACAAGGATCACCGTCAGCCGTGTAACAGGCCATGGCAGGCAAGAGGATATTGATATTTACAGGGGGCAGAAGATAGCACCAAACCTGATTCCAAAAATCAGGCTTGATATTGCGGTTAATGATGAGTTTGTCGATATCACTGTCGATACCATTATTAATTCAGCGAGTCATGGTGTTGGGGAAATCGGTGACGGAAAGATCTTTATAACTCCGCTGGAAGAGTGTATCCGTATCAGAACCAGGGAGCGAGGAGGAAAGGCGATCTGATCAGCTCTTTATTTCAGCGAAACGGGCGGGGGAATAAACTCTGTCCGTTTCGCTGATCTCCTTACAGGCAAACGTGTTATGTCGGGCCATCAGATGGAGGTGGCTTTGGTGAAGGCGGTAAGGGCTGTTTCCATCCAGGATAATAGGTGTTGAGCCACTTTTCTGCATTGACATCGCCAAGTTGAGCCGCCCGGTAAAAGTCCTCGGTTTGTCCTGCCAAATCACCGGTTTTGCTTTTGGCGATACCACGATGAAAAAACGCAGAAGACATTTTTTTATCAAGTTCAATGGCCTGTGAAAAATCGGGAACAGCTCCGGCAAAGTCCCCGGTTATGTTTTTCACGATTCCACGATTATAGTAACCGACAGCCTTGAAATAAGGTTCTCCATACTTTATAACCATTGAGTAGTCATTAATGGCTTGAGGATATTTTTTCAATTGTTGCTGTGCTATGCCGCGCATTTGGAAAGCCATTGCAAAAGCCGGGTTTGCGTCGATGGCTTTGGTATACAATTTAACGGACCTTGCAAGCTCGCCCTGCTGGTGCTTTTCAAATCCCTGATCAAAAAAACTGTTGGCCGACTCAGCCTGGCCGATGCTGACCATCAAAAGCATAAACGCTGCGGCAACAGTAATAAAACTCAAAGTCCTTTTCATTGATTATTGACTCGACGGAAGTTTCAACGAAATCTGTCTATAAATAATGAAGTTTTCGGGAATGTTAAAGTTTACTTTTTTTCATACCCGGCAATAATGATTCGTCGATGATTATTTGTACATGTTCCTCTGCTTTTTCTATCTTGCCTATGGTTACTCTTATCAACAGACCTACCCGTTCATGTTCAGGATTCGCCTTGAGGAATTTGAAGGGCCGCTTGACCTGCTCCTTTTTTTTATAAGGCGTGATGAACTGGACATCTATAATATTCCGATTTCAAGAATTACTGGGGATTTTATTGACTATATAGAGGATGTCCGCAATCTCAACCTTGAAGGTGCGGCTGATTTTATATATATGGCATCCATGCTGATGAGCATCAAGGCGAAAATGCTTCTTCCGCGTCAAGTTCAGGATGATGTCGAATCAGATGAGTTTGATCCGAGAATCGAACTTGTTCAGAGGTTGCTTGAATATAAACGGATCAAGGAGGCGGCGAGTGCACTTGCTCAGCTTGCTGAAGAGCGTCAAAACCTTTTTGCCCGTGGTTCTTTTGAGGATTTTGAGCCCATGGTTATTGATGAGCTGGATGAGTTGGTTCATCGGCCAACTCTTTACCATCTCATGCAGGCCTACAAGTCAGTGCTTGAGAACTTGCCCCGTCCCTCAACGCGCGATGTCATGGATGCTCCGGTAACGATTGAGGAACAGACGGCCATGATTCTTTCGAGACTTCAGGAGCGCCGGGAGCTCTCTTTTTTTTCAGTACTTGACGGTGTCACGGAGCGTCTTGTTCTTGTGGTAACTTTTCTCGCAGTCCTTGAGTTGTGTAAAAACAGACGGATAATCGTGCTGGTCAAGGATGACCATGACGATTTCTGGATTTCGTTGCGAGCCGTTTATTTCTCCCAGTAATCATCTTCTAATTCTTGTTTTTATGCCGGAAATTATGCCTTTCAAAGGGATTTTATACCATCCCGAATTGCTCAAGGATGCTGACGGGCTGATTTGCCCCCCTTACGATGTTATCTCTCCTGCGTTTCAGCAGCAGCTTTATAGCCGTTCACCATTTAACGCGATAAGGCTTGAACTCCCGAAGGAGGCCGACCCTTATGAAGCGGCAGCGTTACGCCTTGCCGAGTGGCTTCAGGCTGGGGAGCTTCAACACGACATGGAGCCTGCTATCTACCCCTATTTTCAGACATTTGAGGATTCTGACGGTGTTTCACATACCCGGTGCGGTTTTTTTGCGGCCATGCGTTTGCACGATTTTACGGACAAAAAGGTGCTGCCCCACGAAAAAACTCTTTCAGGTCCAAAGGCAGACCGTCTCAACCTCTTCAGAAAAACAAAAACCAATATCAGCAGCATTTTTGGGCTCTATGCTGACGAAAGTAAGCGCGTTGATCGCTTGATGAAAAGCTTTGCAGAGGCCAATGAGCCCGTTGTTGATGCAGAGTTTCAGGGGGTGATAAACCGGATGTGGCGAATTACCGATTCTTCACTGGTCGGTCAGTTCCAGCAAACGCTGCAAGAGCGGGTCGTCTATATTGCGGACGGTCATCACCGTTACGATACCGGTGTTAACTATCGCAATGAGAGGGCAGCAGCAAACCACTCTCATACCGGCGAGGAGCCCTATAACTTTATTCTGACCTACCTTGCCAACATTCATGACGAAGGGCTGCTTATTTTTCCGATTCATCGTCTGGTACACACTCTGCCCGGTTTTGACATGGTCGAGTTGCGAGCTGCACTTGCAGAAAATTTTACCCTGACCGATCTTCACGACAGGGCGGAACTTAAATGCTTTTTTGACCAGGAATCGTCAAACTATACCTACGGTGTGGTTACCAGCGGTTCAGTTGTCGGAATAACCCTTAAGAGTGATCCTGATACCCTGGTTGATCCATCACGTCAGGAAGCCTTGAAAAGCCTTGGTCTGGTTCTTCTGCACGATCTCATTTTGGGAAAACTGCTCGGCATCTCCCAGGATGCCATGGCAAAACAGAGCAATCTGCTCTATGTCCACGATGACCGCGAGGTCTTTGATGCGGTAGAGTTAGGCAAAGTGCAGGTGGGATTTGTCGTCAAGCCAACGACGGTGGCACAGGTGCTGGCCGTTTCGGAGACGGGAGAGGTGATGCCGCAGAAATCGACCTTCTTTTATCCCAAAATCATGACGGGCCTGGTTTTTAATTCGATTGCCTGAGTGCCAATGACCAAAGAGTTTCTCTCTCACTCAGAATATGAGACGCGCCGGATTGCCCGGCGGTTTGCTGCAACTCTGCATCCGGGCGAGGTTATCTCTCTCTCTGGCCCGCCTGGAGCAGGTAAAACGCTGTTCATGAGAGGGATTACAGAATTTTTCAACTGTACTGAGCAGCTCTCCAGCCCTACATTCTCACTGTTCAATATCTATCAGGGATCGCTTGATGGTGAAGATGTGACACTGTACCATTTTGATCTTTACAGGATTGAGTCACTTCGGGAGCTTGATGCTATCGGGTTCGACGAATATCTCACCAGCGGCGATCTCTCCTTTGTTGAGTGGGCTGAGCGATTTCCCGAATACGCCTCTTTTTACACCGCAGGGGTCTTTCTTGAGTATGCAGGAGATGAGAGCCGCCAAATTATTATTAAACATGCTGTTCGATGAATATTCTGGCGATTGAATGTACCCATGAAACACTGAGTGCAGCAGTCCTGAAAGAGGGAATTGTTACCGAGGCGGTTAGCGTCGAATGGAAGAGGGCGGCAGAGTCGCTTGTGCCACTTGTTGAACAGGTGATGACGGAGGGCCGTCTAAATCGGAAAGAGCTGGAGTATATTGCCATCTCCTCAGGCCCAGGCTCCTTTACCTCGCTACGCATTGGTATGTCTGTTGCCAAAGGGATGGCGTATGGGCTCGGCATACCGCTGGTGCCAGTGCCCACCATGCCAGCCATGGCGGCATCATTAAGGGCGGTTGAAGGTACAGTTCTGGCGGTTATTCCTGCTCGCAAGGGCGAGTATTACTATGGTTCATATCGTTCAGCAGATCTCTCTTCTGGCGTTTGGCATGATGAGGTACAGAGAGGTTCGGCGGCTGACATTGCCACTGCTGTGGCCGACATTGCCCGGAATAGTCAGAGTGTTGTGGTTGGGCGCAGGCTCATTGAGCTGCTCCCTTTGCTGGTCGCTTCCAGTACAGAGTACCGGGAAGCCGATTTTTTTTCCGCCCGTTCGCTTTTCTTCGTTGCCGAAAAGCTTTTCGCACGGGCAGATACGGCGGGGCTTAACGGGGTAACTCCCGATTACCGACAGATGTTTCATCCTTTTGGCGAGAGGGAGTGAAGTGGCGTGAGGAAATTTTTGCCGCATTTAAAGTATTTCTGATTCAAAATCTTGCTTGACCGCTGCTCATAAATTATTCGGGTTAGGAGGAAAAAGATTATTAAAGTATTTTCGAATGAAGCACCCCCGCAGGCATCGGGGTATTTTGAAGACAACTCTATCATTACTTTACGCCTCAAGAGGCGGGAGATATGACCCATAGAGATTTACCCGGAGTGTTCATAAAAATAAGTTTTATGCTTTTTCGAATCGGATAAATCATTTTAACATAACGGACGTGAAGCAATGAAAAGTGACAGATACGCATCTTATGGGGTCCCAGGTTACTACCTTGTCAATAACGTCTGGAACGATGCTCAAGTTGGCGCAGGCCAGCAATCTATTAATCCACCGCAGGGGAAGAGCTTTTCCTGGAACTGGAATTGGGGTATCAACCCAACATACGTCCCGGTCTCTTATCCATCAGTTATTTTTGGAAACAAGCCATGGGATCCCCAAAGCTCATCGACGAAATCACTGCCTCGTCAGGTGTCTCAGATCAAGCAGCTCAATGCGACACATGATTATGCCATAAGCAGCAGCGGTCGATATAATGTGGCTTACGATTTGTGGCTCATCGAGGGGGTGCAATCCAGTAAAGCAACGATTCGTACTGAAATTATGGTCTGGATCGAATCTTCTGGTAATGTTCAGCCCTATGGAAAGTTTGAAGAGGAGAACGAGAAGTATTCACTCTATATTGGTCAGCCTGAAGGTGACAGGAGTTGGCATTGCTACAGTTTCAAGCTGAAAAAGCAATCATTGAAGTCCGGTATTGTGAATTTAGGCGATTTCATCCAGCAGCTTGTCAAAAAAAAGTTGGTCAATCCAAACCTCTATGTGGCCGATGTTGAATTTGGAACTGAAATATGGGATGGAAAGGGCGAGATGAATATCAAATCTTATCAGGTATCAGTTACGTGATCTCCTGGAGTCAGATGTCGCTTATTTTATGAACCTCTTGTTTCCCCAGGGACATATCTCTGAGCTGAACAAACTGCGGGCAAGTGACAGGGCTTATTCCAGCAACTTGTTCTCTCTTGATGGCTGTTGGTAAAGAAGAGAGGTTTGCTGGTTGTAAGTACCACACTTCAAAACAGGGAAAGATAGCCGCCCCCATTTATTTTTGTGATTTTTGATGTTTGGCAAAAACAAGTCGGGGTTACTCCCGGCTTTTTTTGTGTCAGTAAGCAGGCTTTTTTGTATGTTGGATAGTTGCCATCATTGAGGGATCTGTAGATGTTTTATTGCTTTGATGCGCTTAGTGGTTATGAAATATAGTTCATTTATGAAGGATGCAGGAATATGAGTAGCTTGAAAGATGAAGAGAGAGTTGGTCAGGGCAGAGAAGTAGCTGTTGGTGAATTGCTGGCAAAGCGAGCTGCGGAACTGTCGCTTGAGAAGAAGTGTGAAGAGGTGAAGATTCTCGACTTGAGGGGATTGACTTCAGTTACCGATTATTTTGTGATTATAACCGCTGATTCCGAGCGTAAGGCAAAGGCTGCGGCAGAGCATATTATTGATGAGCTGCGAGAAGATGGAGAACGTCCGATGCATGTTGAGGGTATGGATTCCATGCACTGGATTTTACTGGACTATATTGATGTTGTTGTGCATATTTTCATGCCGGATGAACGTCGTTTTTATGATCTGGAATCTCTCTGGTCAGATGCTCCAACAGTCCCGTTGAACTGATATTTTGAAGCGATATCTGCAATTTACCCTTGCGGAGGTGTATGCTCCTTAAGAATTCAGATGGATTTTTATACATTAAGCCTTTGAGTTATTTATATCAATTATCACACAGGATCTCTCCATGCAGCGTGAAAGAATAGTCCCGATCAGTATTGAAGAAGAAATGCGGGGTTCTTATCTCGATTATTCAATGTCGGTCATTGTCAGCCGTGCGCTGCCCGATGTGCGGGACGGTCTGAAGCCGGTGCATCGAAGGGTGCTTTTTGGTATGCACGAGCTTGGTTTGCAGGCAGGCAAGCCGCATAAAAAGTCGGCTCGTGTAGTTGGTGAAGTGCTTGGAAAGTTCCATCCCCATGGTGATACTGCTGTTTATGACAGTCTGGTGCGTCTGGTGCAGGAATTTTCCATGCGCTACCCTCTTATTGACGGTCAGGGAAACTTTGGCTCTGTTGATGGCGATTCCCCTGCGGCTATGCGTTACACTGAGGTGCGCATGAAGAGCATTGCCGGTGAAATGCTCAAGGATCTTGATAAAGGCACTGTTGATTTTTCTCTCAACTTTGATGACTCCCTTGAGGAGCCTACTGTTCTGCCTTCGGCGATACCGAACCTCCTGGTGAATGGTTCGTCTGGTATTGCTGTCGGTATGGCAACCAATATTCCGCCCCAGAACCTCAGGGAGGTTGTGGACGGCATGATAGCCCTGATTGCAAATCCTGAGCTTGAAGTTGCCGATCTCATGAAATATGTTATCGCACCTGATTTTCCGACGGGTGGCATTATCTACGGTTACGAGGGTGTCCGTTCGGCCTATTTGACCGGCAGGGGCAAGGTGGTTATTCGTGCAAGAGCCATTGTTGAGGTCACCCAGAAAAATGGCAGAGAGTCCATTATTGTTACGGAACTACCTTATCAGGTCAACAAGGTACGACTGATTGAGAAAATCGTTGAACTGGTGCACGACAAAAAGCTGGAAGGTATTGCCGATATTCGTGACGAGTCGGATCGCGACGGTATGCGGCTGGTGATTGAACTGAAGCGGGATGCGGTTGCAAAGGTAGTGCTCAACAATCTTTACAAGCACACTCCGATGCAGGACACCTTTGGGGTGATTATGCTTGCGCTGGTGGACGGAGTGCCGAGGATACTCAATCTCAAGGAGATGATGCACTACTATATCAAGCATCGTAACGAGATTATTCTCCGCCGCACACAATTCGATCTTAATACTGCCGAAAAAAGGGCTCATATTCTTGAAGGGCTGAAGATCTGTCTCGACAATCTGGACGAGGTGATTACCACTATTCGTGAATCACCGGATGCGGCAACAGCCCAGGAGAGACTCATGGTGCGCTTTGCTCTGTCTGAACTGCAGTCAAAAGCGATTCTTGAGATGCGACTCCAGCGTCTGACCGGTATGGAGCGCAAAAAGATTGATCAGGAATACGTTGAGGTACTTGCACTGATTGAGGAGTTGCGGTTTATTCTCGGCAGTCCGGAGAAACAGATGGAGATAATCCGCGAGGAGCTGCTGAAAGTCCGGGAAGTCTATGGTGATGCCCGTCGTACCGAAATTGTGCCGCAGGAGGGTGATTTCTCTATTGAAGACATGATTGCGCAGGAAGATGTGGTCATCACCATTACGCACGATGGTTTTATCAAGCGCTTCCCGGTTTCTGGTTATCGCCGTCAGGCACGTGGAGGCAAAGGTGTGACCGGTGCACAGGCAAAGCATGATGATTTTGTCGAGCACATGTTTATCGCCTCAACACACAACCATATTCTCTTTTTCTCCAGCAGAGGCCGTTGCCACTGGCTCAAAGTTTACGAAATTCCAGAAGCGGGACGTGCGGCAAGGGGCCGGGCTTTGGCGAATATCATGGAGTTGCAGCCGGGCGAAAAAATCAGGGCCTACATCAATATCAGGAACTTTGATGAACCGGGTTACATCGTTATGGCAACGACCAATGGTATCGTGAAAAAAACGTCACTTGAAGATTTTTCTCACCCAAGAAAGAACGGGATTGCCGCTATTACGATTGAGGAGCATGATGAACTGCTTGATGCCCGACTGACCGATGGCGAGCATCAGATCATTCTTGCGAAGAGTTCCGGATTTGTGGTGCGTTTTCCTGAGGCTGAAATTCGTCCTATGGGCAGAACCGCCATGGGTGTGAAAGGAATTACACTCGACGATGGAGAAAAATGTATTTCAATGGTGACCACCAAGCGTTTCGATACTGCGCTGCTTGCCGTTACCGACAATGGCTTTGGCAAGCGAAGCAGGGTTGAGGATTACCGTCTGACGCGGCGTGGCGCACGCGGGGTCATTACTCTCAAGGCTCATGAAAAGATTGGAGCTCTTGTCGGTTTGCTTGATGTTAATGACGATGATGATCTGATTATCATCACGACCAACGGTATTGTGAATCGTCAGCATGTTTCCGATATCCGGTTGACAGGGCGCAACACTTCGGGGGTAAGGCTGGTCAGGCTTATGGCCGGGGATATGATTTCTGCCCTTGCCAGGGTGCCGAAGAGCGATGAGGATGGAGATGTGGAGTTCCCTGTCGAAGATCCAGATGGCCAAATTGATCTTTTTGTATAGTTAACGTAATCACCAGACCAACGGAGAAAGTATGGAACAGAAACATCCCTATGTCATCAAGGAGCAGGCGGGAACGAAGTATTACTGTGCCTGCGGTAAATCACAGAACCTGCCCTACTGTGACGGGTCTCATAAAGGCAGCAATTTTCATCCCTGGAAGGTTGAGATCAGTGAAGAAAAAACTGTGGCAATATGCAGTTGCGGCAGATCGGCAAATCTTCCTTTCTGCGATGGTGCTCATAAGTCGCAGAAATAACCCAGGCTTTTATTTACCAATTCAACAACGACGAACGATGTCATGGCTCGACCGAAAAATGTGAAATATATTTTTGTGACCGGAGGGGTAATTTCCTCGCTCGGCAAGGGAATTCTGTCAGCCTCTCTCGGAATGCTGCTCAAGTCGCGTGGTTTGAGGGTGGCGATACAGAAATATGATCCTTATATCAATGTTGATCCCGGCACCATGTCTCCTTATCAACATGGAGAGGTTTACGTTACTGATGATGGAGCTGAAACTGATCTTGATCTCGGTCACTACGAACGTTTTCTTGATGAGTCAACATCGCAGACTTCAAACCTGACGATGGGTCGGGTTTATAAATCGGTCATTGACAAGGAACGCAGTGGCGATTATCTGGGCGCAACCGTGCAGGTTGTACCGCATGTGATTGATGAGATCAAGGATCGAATGGCCGAGCAGGCAAAAAACGGTAACCTTGATGTGCTTATCACCGAGATCGGCGGTACGATCGGTGATATCGAATCACTGCCTTTTCTTGAGGCTATGAGGCAGATGAAGCTTGAAATGGGTGACAATAATCTGCTGAACATCCATCTCACCTTTGTCCCATATATCAAGGCGGCAAGCGAATTGAAAACAAAGCCTACCCAGCACAGCGTGAAAATGCTGCTTGGTGTTGGCATTCAGCCTGATATTCTGGTTTGTCGCAGTGAAAAACAGCTTTCCCGCGAAATCAAGAACAAAGTTGGCCATTTCTGCAATCTCAATGAGTTTGATGTGATAGGTCTGAGTGACTGCGATACGATTTATGAGGTGCCGCTGATGCTCCTTCAGGAGAAGCTGGATCTGCGCGTTCTTAAAAAGCTTGGACTGAAAAGCTACAAGGAGCCGAATCTCAATTATTGGCGGGATTTCTGTAACAAGGTCAAATTTCCACAGGACGGTGAAGTGACTATTGGTCTCTGCGGAAAGTACACCGAATATCCTGATGCCTACAAGTCCATTATAGAATCCTTTATTCACGCAGGGGCAAGTAACAACGTCAAAGTGAACGTCAAGCTGCTCAGAGCGGAGGATGCAGAATTGAGTGCCTTCGATTTTGCCAAAGAGCTGGAAGGTGTCAATGGTATCCTTGTGGCCCCAGGCTTTGGAGATAGGGGTATTGAGGGGAAAATAAAATATATCCAGTATGCGAGGGAACAGAACATTCCTTTCCTCGGCATCTGTCTTGGCATGCAGTGCGCTTCTATTGAGTATGCACGCAACGTCTGCGGTTTGGTGGATGCGAATTCCACCGAGTTTAACAAGCGCACACGTTTTCCGATTATAGATCTTATGGAGCACCAGAAAAAAGTCAAGGAGAAAGGTGGTACCATGCGCCTTGGGAGCTATCCATGCATCATTACAGAGGGTTCGAAGGCCCATGCGACCTACCAGAAGTTTCTTATCAACGAGCGACACCGGCATCGTTACGAATTCAATAACACGTTTCGACAAAACTTTGAAGAGAACGGCATGGCTTTTTCCGGTACTTCACCCAACGGTGATCTGGTTGAGATCATAGAGCTAAAGGATCATCGCTGGTTTGTCGGGGTACAGTTTCACCCGGAACTGAAATCAAGAGTGCAAAAGGTGCATCCTCTGTTTCACGGGTTTGTGGCGGCGGCAAAGGAGTTTGCCCGGGGTGTTCATCAGATGGAACTGGCGGTGGAGATGCCGTCGTCTGTACGAGTCTACAAGGAACCAGTTGAGTGATTTTTTTGGGTGAG
>JBAXBW010000018.1:0-26554 GCA_037141805.1 Chlorobiaceae bacterium
GCCCCTTCAAGCCCTCCGCTTGTACCTGCATCAAGAAAGCTTATCCCCTGCTCTTTGAGGCGAGCAGCTCTTTGTTCAGAATCCTTATACCGTGAATTACCTCCATCAACAATAATATCCCCCCCCTCAAGCAACGGAGCAAGCTGACCTATGGTCGTGTCGACCGGAGCGCCAGCCGGTACCATCAGCCAGACCAGACGGGGAGATTCCAGTTTACCGACAAGCTCTACCAGGGAACTGGCAGCAACGGCACCGTTTACTGCGAGAGCTGAAACTGCCTCTTCAGAGAGATCAAAAACCACAAGCTCATGGCCGCATTCAAGAAGATGCAGTGCTATATTGAACCCCATTTTTCCAAGCCCGACAACTCCTGCTTTCATAACTCTCTTAATCAGTATGATGAGCTGAAACCGCCAACCGGTCAAGTATCTCAACGCGGCTTTTTGACTGGTCCGCCATCTTTTGATAATAATCAATCACAACGGCGTTTACGGCGCACCATGACTGTGTCTTTGCAAAGGCAAGGCCCCGGGCTTTCAACTCCTTATATCGAACAGAATGATCAAGCAATTCAAGGCATTTTTCATAAAAATCACCGACATTCCCTTCGGAGGCAACAAGTCCGGCAGCCGAGCGTTCAACAACGTCCCGGCAACCGCCAGCATCCGAAACCACCGCAGGCAAGCCTGATGCAAGCGCTTCAAGAGCAACATTACCAAAAGCCTCGGTTGTTGAAGGAAACAGAAAAATATCGCCACTGGCATAGGCCACCGGCAGTTCCACTCCTGTCAGGTATCCGGTAAAAACAGCTTCCGGCATTCTTCGCTTCATCTCCTCCTCCTCCGGGCCAGAACCGATCATCACAAATCTGACCCTGTCGGCATATTCTCCCCGCATAAAGCGCTCGTAAACCCTCATGACAATCTCGATATCCTTGTAGAGCACAAAACGCCCGGCATACACCACAACAGTCCTGTTCCCGACATTCCATGCTGAGCGAATCTTTTCAGAACGGCGCGACGGGTCAAAAAGCTCCTTGTCTATCCCCCGCGACCAGATTGCAATGTTTCTGATATGATAACCAGCCAGCTTCGACCGAACAGACTCATTCGGAGCAAGAACAATACTGCAACTGTTATAAAACCAGGCCAGATATTTCCAGGCTGGCTTTACAGCAAATCCGAGACGATAGTAGGCAAGATAGGAAGGAAAATCCGTGTGAAAGGCGGATGCCACCGGAATTGATCGTTTTTTGGCGTACAGAAGAAACTCCCTGCCAATAATATCGGGGGTGGAAATATGCACAATATCAGGCGCAAATGCTTCGAGCTGACGACGTGTTCCGTTTGTATAAAATCCGATTTTGTAATCAGGATAGAGGGGTATCGGCACAGAAGGCATCGTGTGGACGACTAACCCGTTGTGATTATCCTTAGTTGAAACATCAGGAGACCACACCGCCACCTCATGCCCGTTTTTCCTGAATGAAGAAACCAGTTGATAGATGGATTTTACCGCGCCGTCCTTGTCTTTGACATAAGTCCCCGCGTATAAGGCAATCTTCATAAGAATTAAGTTTCCATGCCGCCAATCTCATAAACACCGATCCAGGCACGACCAGCAATCATGAACCTGAAGGTAACATTTCCCATGAAAAATCCATCATGTCCGCCCCATTCAACTGATGGCAACAGAGAGTTTCGCAACTTTTGGATGAATCAGCCTCTTGTAATTCTCATAGGAGAGCCTGAGCAATTCGGTATGAGCGCCTGCGTTGAAGGCAATTTCATCATCATCTTCAAGCTCTTCAGAGACATACACATCCATACCATAAAGATTGCCAAAGGGCGGCATGGCACCTATCTCGCATTCAGGAAACAGATCAGCAAATTCTTTCTCACTGGCGAGCTCCACCTTGCTTGTTGCGGTCAGTTTACGCAATAGCTCAAAATCAAGTTGACGGGAAGCTGGCAAAACAACCATAGCCATTTTGCCGTCAAGCGTAACCATAACGGTTTTGGCAAGTTCTTTTCCCGGAACATGGGCGGCAGCAGCTATCTCCTGAGCCGTGTAGGCCGGAGAATGGCTGACCACAAAATACCTCACGGCATGACTGTCAAGAAACTCCCTTAATTTGCGGATAGGCATAGCAACCTCCCCTGTTAAACGGTTATAATGACAAGACATTAAAACTTCCGACGCATCACGTTTCAGAAACCAACCCGCAAGCCAAGCATGAAGTTATGGGTGCCGATACTATATTTTCTACCTGCCAATTCAGGAGTGGCTGTTGTAAAATAGCGATACTGTGCATCGAGGGTTAAAAGAGGAACGAGAGTGAATCCGATCCCAGCGCCGACCTGACAGGCAAACACCCTGTCATCAGCTTCGACACCTGAACCATTATTTTCATCAACATTCGCCACACCAAACCCACCCATGACAAATGGCTTGAACGAAGAAAGAGGAAGTTCTATGTCAATATAACCGTTGCCCATACAGGTAGTCATCGACACGTCCCGGTGACTATCCTTAACCCCGTTATGCTGACTTCCAAGTTCAGCCTCAAGGCGATATCGACCACCATCAAGGCCAACTGCTCCAACAAGATTATAACCGGTATCGTAAGATCTGGCTGTATTATCTGAATCACCCAATACCGCAATACCTGCGGAACCACTCAAATAAGGCATAGCAGCATTTGCTGAAACCGGGGAACAGGCTAATGCCATAATGCCAAGTATAATTCCCGCTGATGATATTTTCATTACTGGTTCTCGTTTTTCATCGTTTATTATAAAAACACCTCCACAACAGCTCCTGATGTAAAAGTAACACATTACGGGAAAACGAACAAGCCACATGATTACCATTTACCGTCACTCTTGATACTCCATCCAGAAACAAGTCGTCTCAGAAAGTTGATCTGCCTGCTGCTGTAGGGCGGATAACGCAGGGAAGGATCAGGATAGAGTGCTCTTTTCAGAACGCTTCGCTTAAAGGAAAAGGTTTCAAACCCTGCCCGGCCATGATAAGCGCCAAATCCGCTACTGCCGATCCCGCCGAAAGGAAGGGTATGAAGAGCTGCCTGAAAAAGAAGGTCGTTAATACATACTCCACCTGAACGGGAGTGACACACCACCTGTTCCTGCACATCCCGGTCAGAAGAGAAAAGATAGATCGCGAGAGGCTCCTTGACGCTTCGAATAATATCAAGAGCTTCTTCAAGAGCTTTATAGGCAATAATCGGCAGCAACGGGCCGAAAATCTCAGACTGCATGATCGCTGAAGCAGGTGTCACTCCACGAAGAATCGTCGGAGCGACATAATGCTCATCAGGGTCAGTTTCACCTCCGCTCCAGGGAGAGAAGCCCTCAAGCTGCGTTTCAAGTCGATGAAAATGTTTCTCGTTAATAATACGGGGATAATCGGGACTCAGCCGTGGATCCGCCCCATAAAAAGCGGTGATAGCCTCCTGCATAGCCCGAAGAAGTTCAACCTCCCGATTCTCATGCACCAGCACATAATCCGGCGCAAGACAGGTCTGGCCTGCGTTCAGAAACTTGGCCCATACGATGCGGCGCGCCGCCACCCGGATATCCGAATTCTGATCGACAATACAGGGGCATTTTCCTCCAAGTTCCAGCGTTAACGGAGTCAGATGTCTTGCTGCTGCAGACATGACCTCCAGACCGATGGCATAGCTGCCGGTATAAAAGATATAGTCAAACCGCTCTTCAAGCAGAGCCCTGGCCTCTTCCACACCACCTTCAATTACGCATACCGCGCGACAATCAAGATAGTGCCCCAACCCTTCAGCAATAACGGACGAGGTATGCGGGGCATGTTCTGAGGGTTTGATAAGCGCACAATTTCCGGCTGCAAGAGCACTGATGAGGGGAGCAAGACAAAGATTCAGCGGATAGTTCCATGCCCCGATGATGAGTACGACACCATAAGGAGCTGGTGAGTAATAGCCTTTTGCCGGCTGATAGATGAGGGGAACAGAAACCCGGTGGCGCTTCGTCCATGATTTGAGATGCTTCAGGGCAACGCGTATCTCCCCGCGAAGATATCCCGTTTCGGTTAAAAAAGTCTCTGCAGCCGACTTTCTGAAATCACCATGCACCGCATCCGCAATATCCTTTTCCCGCTCCACAAGAAACGTGTCAAGTGCAAGCAACTGTGATCGCCGCCACTTCAATTCACGGGTTATACCCTGTTGAAACGTCTCTCTCAACAACACCAATTCGGGCAACACCTGATCTTTTTGCATTGGAGATGTTTCTAAACCATTGCCATAACACTTCTGCCAAAACGTCCGATTGCAATGTAACGAAAAAGGCATTCAGCCGGATGGCTGGTTTTTTGCTGAAATTCAGTGCAGCACCAGGCGTTCCATAAGAATAGCGGCAGAAATAGAAGCATTGAGGGATTCGACGTGCACTTTTTCCCCACTATGCGGTATTTTGACAAGCAAGTTCGTCAATGCTTTTACGGGTTCACTGATGCCATTAGCCTCGTTACCAATCACCAGCACCATTTTTTCAGGCCAGCCCACGAACTCCCTGAAATCCTCTCCGTCAAGCGACGAGCACACTATCGTATAACCAAGTTTTTGAAGACGATGGAGTTCATGAGCAAGAGATTCTACACCGTAATGGGGGAGCGCAAAGATGCTTCCTGCGCATGATCGTACAACCTTGGCATTATACCGGTCGGCGGTTCCTGCACTGCAGATCATCGCGTCAGCACCAAACCAGACTGCCGTTCTGAGAATAGTGCCCACATTACCCGGATCCTGAACATCATCAAGGGCAACAATGAGTGATGGCCCCGGCTTGTCCGTCCCCTCATATCCATTTGACTGCTGCTGGCGAAAAACGCCAAAAATCCCTTGGGACGTCGAGGTCCGGGCAAGCTGATCGCACTCTTTTTCGGTGACAGAAAAAACCTTTCCCTGGTACGTTTGAGCAAAACGGGCAACATCTGTTTCCCCCTCCCTGATCAGCAAGGCAACAAGCATCTCTTCATCAAGCAGGTTCAGGCAAAGCTCCCTGACCGCACGAAGCCCTTCGGCAAGAAAAAGCCCTTCCAAATCCCTGAACTTCTTTTGATGGAGTTTTACAACATCCCTAAGTCTGGACTTGCTCAGCGCAACCAGCTTCATGACGGTGCTCCGGCTCTTTTCAAACTTGCAATCACCGATGCCGGATTATGGGAAAAATCAGCAGGCGGAACGCTGACGGCCCGTGAAAGAGCTGCACTGTCAAGTTCAACAGAGAATCCATCTGCGCTTTTCGAGTCGTCCTCTGCACCGGTCATACAACGACGGATGTACTCATCGAAGCTCTCTCTCTCCATTGAGTGGCTTTCCAGAGCTGACGGCTCCCCTGTGTCGCACATCGGAGAAGAAGAATCTTCGATCATGAACATAATCTTGCACACCACCTCTTCCCGGGACAGCTCACCCAGACCAGCTTTTTTCACCAGCCTGCAAAAAGAGGCATCATCAATCTTTTCCATCATCTGAAGCAACGATCCAAGCCCCCCATACATCTCCGCATGAATCCTGATTGCCTCTTCAACAGATATCGCAGGTTCATCTGCGGACGGGTTGCGTCTTCTTTGCGCTTCGTTTATCGGGGGTACGACAGAATGTTCTTTTGCGCCTTTGACAGTTCCCCCGCCAAGAAACTCCTCATCCACACTATATTCCCTGAGCCGATCCTGCATGATATCAGTACGCTTCTCCCTTGCACGCCGCATCGAAACAGAGTCCATCTCAAGAGGCTGCTGCAACAGGAGCCGCAAGACCACAAGAATACCCGTCAAGGCAACAGCAATAACAAAACTAAAAAAAATCAGCTCCAGCCTGAAGCCAAACAGCGCCACCACAAGCAGCTCGGCAGCTACAAGTCCTGAGAAAAGAGTGAGGAGGAGTTTCAGGAAAAACCGTTCATTCATAATTCATGCGTTCAGTTGCCGTGTTACCATTAAACGTAATGGTCTGATGTTAACGTTCTGATAGAAATGATGTACAAAATAATCTTACACTTCCGCAGAAACTGAGAGAGTCATAAGCAAAATTGTTACACACTGGGACATATTGCTCCCGTAGAGGTGGTACAACTGCTCCGGTGTGCTCAACTCACCGTAAAACGATACTACGAACAATACTTTTTTCAACCATTTTTGCCAAGAAATTATATCATACAAGCTCTTTAAACGGCAAGACTCCCCAAAAAGCCCACGCTTACATCCCGGTGAAAATGAAATTCGCAACTGGATTTTTCTTCCCCCTTGAGTACATTATCAGCTCAATCAAACCACACCTCCATGACAAAAGAAAATCTCAGATGTCTTTGACCAATGCGGGGTTAACCTCGGCCCCTCTTGAGCTCATCGCCCCTGCTGGCGACATGACCTCTTTGGTAACTGCACTGAAGGCGGGGGCCGACGCAATCTATTTCGGGGCTGAGGGTTATAACATGCGGGCCGGAAGCGGCAATTTCACTCCGGCAGACTTTCCGACTGTAAGAGTTCTGTGCAAAGAGTACGAGACAAAGGCCTATCTGGCACTGAATACCATTGTCTATGATGGTGAACTGAAAAAGATAACTCAAACGGTCACTGCGGCCAAAACTGCGGGAATTGATGCGGTGATCTGCTCGGATATGGCAGTCATTGAAGCTTGCCGGAAGATTGGTATGCCGTTTCATATCTCGACACAGGCATCGGTCAGCAACTATAGCGCAGTACAGTTTTATGCCGCTCTTGGAGCAAGGATGATTGTGCTGGCACGGGAGCTCACGCTTGAGCAGGTGCGCCATATCACCCGAAAAATCAGGAACGACGGGCTTGAGGTGCGCATTGAGTGCTTTGTGCACGGAGCAATGTGTGTTGCCGTTTCGGGGCGCTGCTTTATGTCGCAGGAGCTTTTCGGGCGATCGGCAAACCGTGGGCAATGTGTGCAGCCCTGCCGGAGACAGTATCTTATTACTGATCCGGAGGAGAGCGAAGAGCTTGAGCTTGGCGCTGATTATGTGATGAGCCCGAAAGACCTTTGTGCCATTGAGTTTCTGGATGTGCTCATTGATGCGGGAATCAGCGGATTCAAGATTGAGGGAAGGAGCCGCAGCCCTGAATATGTTCATACAACAACCACAGCCTACCGTCAGGCACTCGACCACTGTACCCGCCATCGTACAGACCCGGAGTTCAGGGGTACATACAGTGAACTGACCATGAGCCTCAAGCAGGAGCTGGCCAAGGTTTATAACCGTGGATTTTCCGCAGGGTTTTATTTTGGAAAACCTCTTGAGGCCTGGACAAAAGAGTATGGTTCACTGGCTCAGGAGAAAAAAACTTATATCGGCGAGATCAAAAAGTACTATCCAAAAGTGGGCGTGGCAGAGATGCTCATCTACGCCCGTGGCCTCAAACAGGGCGACAAGCTCTCGATTCTTGGACCGAAAACAGGGGTTGTGACGGTAATGACTGAAACTTTTTTCACGAATGACCTGCCGGATATTGATGCAGTCAAGGGCGACAGTGTCACCATCAAATGCGCAACGGTGAGGAAAAACGACAAGGTTTACCTGATCGAAAAAAGGAGATAAGACATTTTTTGTGAGAATGTAATTTTTTATACTTACCTTTCTGACAAGAAGTACGTTTTTCACGTGGGTCTTGTTATTCGTTAAAACAAAATTCTTTAAAAAATGAAAAAGTTATTATTGACCGCATTAATTGCCGGTATGTCAGCAACTCCAGCTTTTGCGGCACCTTACGTCAGCGGTTCCGTTGGATTAGGATTTGCTGGAAACTCTTCTTATACACAAACAGGTGGTACTGAAGTTAAAGATTTCTTGAAATGGAAATCTGGCGTTCCCTTTGGTGGAGCAATCGGTATCAAACAGGATGAATTCCGCGTTGAGGCTGCTCTCGGGTATCAGACTCATGATCTTGATAAAGTGCTGAACAATACTACAGGTGTTTATGAGTCAGCAACAGGCACGGGCAACTCTTTTTCAGTTCTCACCTATATGGCCAATGGTTATTACGATATTGATCTCAACAAGTCCAGTGTCTCTCCTTATGTGATGGGTGGCCTTGGTGGCGCATCATTGAAACCAAAGGATAAAGACTCAACAAGTAAATTTGCCTGGCAGGTTGGCGCTGGTGTTGGCATCAAGGCAGCAAAGGACCTGACTGTTGACCTTGGTATTCGTCACCTGAAGCCAGGATCAGGCAATGACGGTACCCGCGGTAAATTCTCCGTTTCTTACACCAATATTCTTGCCGGTATTCGCTATGACTTTCAGTAACTGACGCATATTGAATGCGCAATGTGCCGCCGCCTCTTGAACGATCAGGGGGCGGCTTTTTTTTGCTCGATACCTTGCCACTCCAGTTAAAAAGCCGTGCTATCAACAAGGAAAGGGTATTTTGCGTTTTCAATTGCACGACCTTTTATGTAACTTCCGATGGAGGGTCACCATGTTGTTACAGCGCTTCTCTGCAATGCCTGAATCGGGAACATGAGTAATGATCTACAAAGTCATTTCAAAAAGTGAGTTCAAGGCTTTTATTGATGCACTTGTCCAAAATAACAGCTCTTTCGGACCTCGAAAGGTAGACACCGGAAGCAACGGCAAACCGATCTATCAGTTTATGCCCGTAAAATCGGTCGACGAAATCGAGTTTGATTACACGGTGACACACTCGTCGGCCAAGCACTTTTTCCTGCCCTACCGCGACGAGCTCTCCCACTTCAACTTCAGTGACGGAAACTGGGAACAGGAGATACGGTACGAGGCTCCACCTATCATCCTTATCGGGCTCAGACCCTGCGACATCAATGCGGTCAACATCCTTGACGATGTGATGCTCCATGGCGCCTACCCTTCTCCCTACTATCTGGCACGCCGGAAAAATACCTTCATCATTGGCATGGACCATCTGCCTCTGCCTGACTGCTTCTGCCATTCGATGAACCGGCACACCGTCAACCATGGATTCAATCTTTTCTGCTCCGACATCGGCGACAGCTACTACCTTTCGATCAACTCCTCGAAAGCATTCAACTTCCTCAAGGAGTTCAGGATCGAAGAGCCGACTTATGAAAACAATTGCAGCCTGATCGAACGGCGCAAGAACATCAAGAACAGCTTTGAAACCAAAATTGAGGTATCTGGACTGCCCTGCTTCCTCGACATCGAATTCGACTCTCCGATATGGCAGAAATGGGGCGACAAGTGTCTCAGTTGCGGTTCCTGCGCAATGGTTTGCCCGACCTGCTACTGCTACAGCGTCGAAGAGCGTTTTGATACTGATCTCAAGGGATCGACCAGGCAGAACCATCTCTACTCATGCAATCTGGTTGATTTCGCGCAGGTCACCGGCGGGCACAACTTCAGACCGAAAACCGGCGACCGCCTCAAATATCGTTATTACCACCATTACCGTGGATTTGCAGCCAACGACAACCAGCAGATCTGTGTCGGCTGCAACCGTTGCGGACGCGCCTGCCTTGCCGACATCAACCCGAAAGACGTCATTAACGACCTCAGATTAGAGCGAGAATCATGCTTGATATGCGTTTCACCATCCCTGGACAAGACCTGAACCGCGAACCTTTCGCCGTCAAGATCCCGGATTTTCAGAAAAAGTCCGAGGTCATGATCACCGACAGGGGCTACAAGTGCCGGATTACCAACATCGTGCCGCTTTCCGGCCTTGAACGGCTCTTCCAGCTCCGTATCATCGATCCCATCGAGCGGGCAGTGTTCAACTTCAGGCCTGGACAGTTTCTCATGCTCGAAGTACCGGGATACGGCGAAGCACCAATATCAATTTCAAGTTCAACCAGCAACAACGAATTTATTGAACTCTGCATCCGCAAGGCAGGCCACGTAACCTCAGCGCTTTTCGAAGCCCGACAGGGGGCCTTCGTCTCCGTCAGAGGGCCTTTTGGCACAGCTTTTCCGATGGCGGAAATGCAGGGCCATAACGTCCTCCTGATTGCCGGCGGGCTTGGCATAGCCCCGATGCGCGCCCCACTTTTCTGGATTAACGACCACCGCGACCAGTACAAGGAGGTCTTCCTTCTGTACGGTGCCAAAGAACCATCACAGATGCTCTTCACCTACCAGTTTGAGGAGTGGAAGAAGGTCAGCCATGTACAGATGAGCACCATCGTCGAAAAACCCGATGAATCCTGGACTGGCAGAAGCGGCATGATCACCGCCCTGCTCGACGAATTCACCTTTGATCCAAAGGAAACCTACGCCATCGTCTGCGGTCCTCCAGTCATGTTCAAGTTCGTCTGCAGTCATCTTGACCGGCTGGGCATTCCGATGAACCGTATGTTTGTGTCGCTGGAGCGCCGCATGCACTGCGGCATGGGCAAGTGCTGCCGCTGCATGGTCGGTTCCACCTTTACCTGTCTGGACGGCCCGGTGTTTGACTACTGGTCGGTCATGAACCTCAAGGAAGCGATTTAGGGAAAGACTTATGAACCATCTTGGTTTTGAAATGGAAAAGGTGAAGATCGGATCGTTCGACTTTACCTGTTGCGAAGGTTGCCAACTGCAGTTGGCCAACAAGGAATCTACCCTTCCTGATTTTCTTGCCCTCCTTGATATCCGCAACTTCAGGGAAATATCCTCGGAGCGGCTCGACGACTACGACATCGCTCTTGTCGAGGGAAGCATCACGCGCCCTGACGAGATTGAGCGGATAAAGGCCATCCGCGCACAGGCAAAAGTCCTGGTCGCCTTCGGTACCTGCGCCTGTTTCGGCGGAGTCAACAATCTCAAGAACCGCATCCCGCAGGAAGAGGCCATCCGGGAGGTCTATGACGAAAAAGCAGTTGAGACGATGCCCTCCATGAAAATCAGCGACATCGTCCAGGTTGATTACTCGATTCCCGGTTGTCCGGTTTCCAAAGATGAGGTCGAGCGAATTATGGTCGGTATTGTCACCCGTTCGCAGGTCAGCTTGCCGACATACCCGGTCTGCGTGGACTGCAAGCAGCAGTTGAACACCTGCCTCTTTGACCTTGGCGAAATATGCCTTGGGCCTATTACCCGCGCTGGATGCAATGCAGTCTGCACAACCGGAAAAACCGCCTGCCTCGGATGCCGCGGCCCGGCTGAGGAGCTGAACATGCCCGCTTTTCTTGAGCTGGTAACCGAGAGAGGACTAAGCCTCGACGACCTCCACGAAAAGCTGACTTTTTATAACGCCTTTGAACCACTCGCTACTGATGAAACGTGACTACTCACTTGATATCCATCACCTGACCAGAGTGGAAGGGCACGCCAACATCCAGATCACGGTCCGGAATGGCGAGCTTGTTGATGCCCGTTGGGCTATTGTGGAGACTCCACGCTTTTTTGAGGTGATGCTCAAGGGGATGAGCGCCGAGCGCGTTCCTTTTCTGACCTCAAGAATCTGCGGTATCTGCTCAATCAGCCATTCGCTTGCAAGCATCAGGGCGGTTGAACGGGCCATGGACATTGTGCCTCCGGTTGTAGCAGAGAAAACGAGGCTGCTGGCAATGCACGGCGAAACCCTCCAGAGCCATGCACTGCACCTCTTTTTTCTCATAGCCCCTGATTTTGCGGGCACGTCCAGTGTTTTGCCTCTGATTCAGTCACACCCCAATCTGGTCAGGGCGGGGCTGCAGCTCAAAGAACTCGGCAACGAAATCAGCTCGGTAACAACCGGACGCTGCACCCACCCGGTCAGCCTCGTGGTCGGCGGGCTCAGCAAGGCCCCTGACAAGGAGAGGCTCTTACACCTTCGCGCGATGATTCAGGAAAGAAAACCGGCGCTTGAAACAACTTGCTCTTTTTTCCGCACACTCATCATTCCTGATTTCATCCGTGAAACCGAATTTATTTCGCTCTCGAACGGATCAACCTATCCCGCAATTGGCGGAAATCTTGTTTCATCGGACGGCGTTAACCGGGAGGAGAATGACTATCTTCTGATGACCAACGAGTACACGCAGGAGTTCTCCACCTCAAAATTCACCCGACTCAGCAGAAAATCCTCAGCAGCAGGCGCCTTGGCTCGCTTCAACAACAACAGCCATCTCCTGCACCCAAAAGCAAGAGAGTGTGCTGAAAGCTTCGGGCTCCAGCCGGTGTGCCACAACCCCTTCATGAACAACATCGCCCAGCTTGTTGAGTGTGTTCATATTCTTGAGGATGCCGAGAAGCTTGTTAACACTCTGCTTGAGAGTGATCTTACGGAGATCAAAACCTCTTACACGCCAAAAGCTGGCAAAGCCACCGGAGCTGTTGAAGCCCCGCGCGGGGTTCTCTATCACCATATAGAAATTGATGCTAATGGAAAAGTGGCAAAGGCGGACTGTATCATTCCAACGACGCAGAATAATGGAAACATCCATGATGACCTGCGTGAGCTCGTTGAACAGTCGCTCAGTGAGGGAAAAAATGACGGGGAGATTACAAGACTTTGTGAGATGATGGTGCGCTCCTACGACCCCTGTATTTCATGCTCGGTGCATTGAATCGTTGCATTGAAGTGCAGGGAAGCCCTCTTCGCTCCCCTGCAGACAACACTCACAGAATCTCCACAAGCTCAATCTCAAAGGTAAGCTGCTGGCCCGCCAGAGGATGGTTGGCATCAAGCGTTACCGATGTATCGCTCAGGTCGACAATCATCACAACCGCCTGCTCACCATCAGCAAGCCCGACCTGAAGCTGTTGACCAATTTCAAGTTCCATGTCAGCCGGAAACCTCTCACGGTCGACGTCCGTTACCAACTCTGTACTGTGCTCTCCATAAGCCTCTTCGACCGGGATGACAGTAACCCGCACTTCACCCGGTACCATATCAATTACTGCAAGGTCAAATCCGGGAATAACCTGACCACCCCCAATCGTAAACTTTAACGGTTCACGCTCTGCCGATGTGTCGAACAGCGTACCGTCCTCAAGGGTTCCGGTATAATGAACTTTGACGGTATCCCCTTTTTTTGCCTGCGCCATGCACCCCTCCTTTTTATTTTTTTCAAAACAAGTCCGCTTTTTAAGGTAAAACTTTATGAACACCCGAAATTCCACCCTGATCCATTTGAGTCATAACTTTCGGCAAATATTCAGCATAGTTAATCCTCAGAAACGCAATCAACTGTTCACGAACAAAACAACGTAACTCCCAGACATCCGAAGAGTTTGCCGCACTCACAAGCGCCCGTATCTCGACTGATTTCTCCGTAGTATTGGTCACCTGCAATGTTGCCAATCTCTTGTCCCATAACGGAGTTGCAGAAACGATTCTCTCCAGCTCACGACGAATCGCTTCAGGTGAAATAGCATAATCAAGGTAGAGAAAAACCGTACCAAGAAGCTCTGGGGATGTTCTGGTCCAGTTCTGAAACGGACGATCAATAAACCAGGTAATGGGTACGATCATACGTCGCTGATCCCAAAGTTGCACCACCACGTAGGTGAGAGTAATCTCCTCAATTATTCCCTTTTCGTTCTCTACAATGACCTCGTCCCCAATGCTGATCGGCTGGGTTATAGCGATCTGAATGCCGGAGATGAGCGTTGTCAGGCTTTTCTGGGCAGCAAAACCAAGCATTACCCCAACAATTCCCGCAGAGGCAAGAATGCTCAGTCCAACCTGACGAACCGTATCAAAGGTCATCAACACGCCGGAAATGGCCAGAAGCACACAAAGCACATTCAGAATCTTGCGAGCCAGATTAACAGGCGTAGCAATTTTTCTTGTCGCTTCGTTTTCACCAACTGTCGCGGCGAAGTGCCACAGAATAAACTGCTCCAGCACCATGAGTAACCGCATGATGAACCATGAGACACCGATAATGGCAATAATAAGGAGTGCGTGATGAAGCAGCTCCTTTATATCCGAAGCAATAGGCACATAACGAACAAGAATGGCCAGACCAACAAGAGAGACCAGCACCCTGAAGGGCAAAGCCATAAGCTCCAGAGGAAGAGTGATATCACTGACTGATGAGCGAACGACTGCCAGAACCTTACTGAAAAGGGAATTTGCCCCAACATAAAAAAGCAGAGCAATCACAATAATTAGCCCGAGCGCAGGGTAAACACTCTGCGGCGAATTCCATAAACTTGTCGTATCCATAACCTCTATCCATAAGCTGAGGCCAAGGTCCCTCAAAGCCTTGACTTATTGAAAGCCTAACCTTCTTTCAGCCTTGCAAATTCACCCTTGGAGCGACTCACGCAATCCTCAATAGCCATTCCTCCAAAATAGTTGCCGGTAAGAAGAAGGTTCTTTTTTCCCTTCAGCAGCATATCGGTTTTTTCCAGCCACTTATGATGCCCCATGCCCAGCGAAGGAACCGTATTGATCTTTGAAACGGTGTGTTCTATCTTTGAAAAACTGACCCCAAGCACCTCGGTTATCCGGCTTCTTTTTGTCTTGTCATCAAGACCCGGCTTGAAATGGAACGTAAAACCGCGATAATTGTCGTCGGGCACCGTATCGCGGGAGACTATCGAGAAAAACACGTCATTGGGCGAAATCATGGCCGCGACCGGCTTGATTGTAACCGTATCCTTGCGAACAATAACCCCGACAGAATCGACCTCAGCCGCCTTGAGCTGACCAAGATGGTTTGCTATATCGGGATTGATATCCCACAGAAGCTTCGACGCGACGGAAGATGGTGTTGCCATAACAAGGGTTTTTGCCGAATACTCTCCTCCATTGGCACTCCTGATCACATACAAACCATTCTCATACTTCACAGAGTTCACGTCCTGGCTGGTAAAGAGGTTCAGACCGCTTTTGGCAGCTATCACCCGAGCAACACTCTGCATCCCCCCTTTAAAAGTGTAGTTCTTCAGCATATCCTTTCTTTTTTCCCTGCTTTTGAACATCATGTCAGCAGGAAAATCATCGGTTTTCTGTGAAGGCACTGCATTGAAAAAATGACTGATCACCTCATTATAATTCTTCTCTCCGACAATTTTGGAGTAATAAGACTTCACGCTCAGACCATCTTTCTTCAGTTTGAAGAAATTCGGCGCTGAAAGAAGCAGTTCCAGAATATTGAGCCGAGAGACAATAGACTTGATTTTGTCATTCACAAGCAGAGTGAACGGAACCTTTTCGCGTGGAATGATTGATTCTGTTATGCCGCACGCTTCAACAATGTCGAGCAGATTCTGATAGGAGCTGTAACAGGTGTGTGCTCCAAGTTCCAGCCAAAATTTCTTTCCACTTCCGTTGTAGAGGGGAGAGGAAAAAGAACCTCCGAGAGTATCACTCTTTTCAAGCAGCGTGGTTTTAAAGCCCGCCTCAACACAATAAAAAGCAAGGCTCAAGCCGCTAATACCAGCGCCGACAACAACAACATCGTTTTGCATCATAACAGACAAAGAATTACCGAATAACTGTTAAAAAAAACAGACCTGACTTCCAGGCGCAATTTAGTGAAATCAGGGAAGAAGACCGCTTCTATTTATAGCTGTTTTTCCTCTTCCCGATAGTTTTGCGAGTAACGCACATAGTTTTCAGGCGACTCCTCAATATTTTGACGCTCGGCATCAGTTATCGGACGCATCACTTTTGCAGGAACACCCGCAACCAACATGCCAGAAGGTACGGTAAATCCCTGTCTTACCAGTGAACCGGCAGCAACAATCGACCAGGGTTCAATAACACAGTCATCAAGCAAAACCGCGCCCATCCCGATCAACACATAATCTTTGACCGTACAGGCGTGCAGCACCGCGCCATGACCGATAGTCACACAGTTCCCTATATTCAGCGGGCCGGTATCATGGGTGACATGCAGGGTCACATTATCCTGCACACTGGTTTTTTCACCGATGCGAATCGGACAGACATCGCCCCTGACAACTGCATTGAACCAGACACTCGACTGAGCACCGATATGCACGTCACCAATAACATAAGCACCATCCGTCATAAAAACCGTCTCGTGGATCTGCGGCCACACACCCTTGTAAGACATGACTTTTCCCATAAGCTATAACATTAAAAGATTAATAAAACCTGTTCAGCACACCTGTATCTGAACATAAAATATTTTTTATTGATGAAGAGATTTATTAAGTTTATCCATAGAAGAATTAAACCTCTAAATCAGGAACAATGGCAAATATATCAGGGGCTTTTACAAACGCTGCTGCCGCCTATGGAAAATTTCTTGAAGTTTTCATAGATGGTCATTGGTGGGTTGTTGGTGATGCTCTCGAAAACGTTGGCAAAACCACCAAAAGACTTGGAGCCAATGCCTACCCGCATCTATACGGTGGGGCCTCATCGGGGCTTAGGGGGAGTTCTCCTGACAAGTCGGGTTATGCAAAACCTACAAAGGAGGTTGGACAGCGATTCAGGGACTGACCATAACCTGTTTCAGGCGGAGTTTACAAACGAGGTGTGCAGCCTCGTTTTTTATTGTAACGACCACCCCGTGAATTAACTTCATCAGCATGAACGCAACATTGAGCTGCAGCAAGTTAAAGAAGATCTATAACAAGCGAGAAGTTGTCAAAAACTCATCCATCGAAGTCAAACAGGGTGAAATTGTAGGACTTCTCGGACCCAACGGTGCAGGCAAAACAACGACATTCTACATGATTGTCGGGCTGGTACGACCAGACGGAGGCGATGTCTTTCTTGATGCAACAAATATTACCCGCCTGCCCATGTACAAGCGGGCTCGCCTTGGCATCGGCTATCTCCCCCAGGAAGCCTCGGTGTTCCGAAACCTGACCGTCGAAGAAAACATTCTTGGTGTTCTTGAATTCACCACGCTGTCAAAAACGGAAAGAAAGGAGAGAACCGGGATGATGCTCGAAGAGCTGAATATCGCTCCTATCCGAAAAAGCATGGGCTATGCACTGTCGGGCGGTGAACGCCGCCGCACAGAGATCGCGAGAGCCCTGGCGCTTAACCCCAAATTTATTCTGCTCGACGAGCCCTTTGCCGGGGTTGACCCCATTGCCGTCGAAGATATCCAGCAGATCGTCAACGGACTTGCCAAACGCAACATCGGTGTGCTTATCACCGACCATAACGTCCATGAAACCCTCTCCATTACCAGTCACGCCTACCTGCTTTTTGACGGAAGCATCTTCATGCAGGGCACCTCTGAAGAGATAGCTGCCAATCCTGAAGTCAGAAAAATGTACCTCGGTGAAAAATTCACCCTCGAAAGGTATTAGCTTTTCATTGCCGGAGAGCATCTCTTTACAAATGAACCTCTCCTTTCATTCAGCCGACAACCAACTTCTTGCATCATGCTTCAATTGAAAAAAGCTGGAAGTCAAGCTCTTGAAAACCTTCGCTCAGAAGGGATCTTTCCTCCCTCCTGGCAAAGCATGGAGGAACTTGAAACAAAAACCAACGACATTGTGTCGCGTTTTCTTGATGAAAGATTCAAGGTGTCGAAGAAGCTTGGAGGAAGCTCGCTTCTGACTGAACTGCTTGACAGGGTACTGCGCACTTCAGACACCGAATGTATGGACGACTCCAAATTACCCGAAAACGAAAAGCTGGAACTGGTTCAGGCGCTTGACCGGCAAAACCTTCAGATGCAGCTCTACCCGCGATATGTAGCCCTTCTGCTCTCTCTTCTCGAAAAAGTAACAACACCTGAACAACGAAAGCTGCGAATCCTTGAACTGGCAAGCGGCTCAGGAGGTTTGGCAATGGCGCTGGCTGAAGAGATACAGCGAAAACACCTGCCCATCGCTGTTACCGGTTCAGATATTGTACCGAAATTTATCGAAGAGGGCAACCATAAGGCCGAAGAGAAAAAACTTCCGCTGAACTTTCAACTCCTCAATGCCTTCAACCTGCCAGAGTTCCATGAAGGCTCCTTTGACCTCATGGTCATCTCCCAGAGTCTTCACCATTTCACCCCAGGTCAACTCGCCATCATGATTGCCCAGTCAGCTCAACAGACCAAAACAGCGTTCGTCGGTATTGATGGGTACCGCAGCATTCTGCTCACTGGCGGCGTTCCGCTCATGGCAAGCTTGCAGGGCATCCCCTCATTTGCCCTTGATGGCCTCACCTCCGCCCGAAAATTTTACAGCGAACTGGAGCTTGATCTTATTGCGGAGATTGCTACCGGTAAAAGAGATCATACCGTCACCTGCGACTGGCCGTTGAGTATTTTAACCGTCCGGTTCGATGGGAGAAGCCCGAACTGAGCAACATACTTTTACAGCATCTGAACAACATCCCATGACCATTCAGGAGTACATCGAGACCATCAACAGGCGATACAAGGCTGGCAATGCAACCGAGCACCGCTACCGTGGAGATCTGCGAAATCTGTTGAAGGTACTGGCGCCGCACGTCGAGGTCACCAACGAACCGCAACGTATTGATTGCGGTCGAGAAATACGGCGATGGGGTACTCGCCTTCATCAACAACCACAGCTTTCTCGACAACCCAACCTTCCGGGGAATGCGATGGCATCTGCTCTCCACCTTGTCATGTCGGACAGTTGGTAGCATAGTAGCACTCCTTTTTCAAGAAAATCTTGTTAGAAGGAGTACTACTATGCAATGAACATCAAAATTAATAACCAGTTATAAGTGACATTACAGGGATAATCAATTCCTCAGTCAGCATCTTTAACTCTTAAATAATGTTTACCAAATTCGGTATCCTGTTTTTGAATGTGCTCGATTAACCAGGTACGAATGAAGAAGATGGTTTCCCATGTAAATTTTTTATCTTCATAAATATCGTCAACGTCATTAAGAACAGTCTTTTTGAAGTCGAATACCAATCCCATCATTTTTTCGGTAAATGCCTGATGGATTTTCATGTGTTCAGCTTGTTGCGGAAATTTGTACTTGGTCATCACCTCTTCCTCTGATTTGAAGTGATAATCGGTATAGGCAAGCAGTTCATCTAATTCATGAGCTAATTCTTCGTTAGAGCCTTTTTCGCGTAAGATATTTTCCAAGCGTTCGAGTATGCCAAACAGACGTTGGTGTTCTTCGTCAATAAGAGGAAATTTAACTCCGTATAATTCATCAGACCAAACAAATTTTGGATATTCACCATCTTCAGGGTTTGTTTTTTTTGCATTTTCTTCTGATTCTTTAAACCAGGCAAATTGAGCCAAGATGTCGTTGACTTCAGTTTCAGAATAAGTAAGTTCTGGCTTTTTCCATGCTTCAACTTCTGATCCGGTAGTTTTTGCATAGATTTGAGCAAACGATTTGCTGCCTTCACCAAAGTGCAATGCAAAAACCATTTGTAAGAACTCATCAAATTCGATGGTACCACTTTTGTCGAAGTCGCATTGTGAAGTCATTTCTGAAATTTCAGCATCTGAAACATTTATTTTCAGTGAGCTAACCAATTTCTTCAACTCAGCATGTTCGATATGTCCGTTTTTATCATCATCAAAAACATTAAATTGTTTACGAAATTCTGCGATTTGTTTTGCAGAGAAACTGCCCAAAATTTGAGCCCACAATGCATCTGAGTACTTTTCCATGGTTGATTTATTGGGTTAATATGACATCACCTTAATCTCTAAGGGTCAAATTCCACACCGCCCGCAGCAAAGGCTGTTAAGCCTCTTCTACTACCAGATACCCCGCTGCTTACGACATAGAGTTTCATTTGCCCTTCTAAAATTAATAAAAAATAAACAGACACGAAATATTTTAGCATTTTTTAGGGAACCTCTAAAAAGTGACTTTTGATACATGTTGAAAAATGAGTATCACCTACATACCACTCCACAATAGTATCAAAAGAATGGTTCTTTGACAAGCAATTGTGCTCTTCCAGGTAAATCTCCTTCAATCATCTCCAGTGAGTCAATACCGAAAACAGCATTAAACTCTCTATAGATTGCATGAAAGTGAGCCTCCCCTCGCTCGTTCTGGATAAAGTACATCTTGATGATGATGCCGTAAAATCTCGCAATAACAGGCATGAACGGACCTCCGTTTTTACTGTATGAATATCTCCAGCTTTTTGCCTAACGCGTCAGCATAGTGAGAGAGCGTTGACAGCCTGATGTCTTCTGCATGGTTTTCGATGCGGGAGATGGCTGATTTATGAGTCTTGAGCTTTTCAGCAATCTCATCCTGAGTCATACCAGCACTCACTCATAATTTCACGGATCAACCCGAACGCTGAAAAAAATGCTTAAAAATAAAATCGGTTCTTTTTTCGTTAAAAATGTGTTTCTTGACTATTGGTTGGCTTTCGCCAATCAGGGGCTCCTCATCATGTGTACCATAGAAAAAACCATGCAACTCCTTCTTGAAGTGCCAAGCAATCTGCCTGATGCAGCACAATGCACACCGCAGCAATTCATAAAAGAGGCCAAACTGGCCATGGCCATCAAACTTTTTGAAATGAACCGGCTGTCGTCGGGAATGGCTGCTGCGTTTATTGGGATGAGCAGGGTCGAATTTCTTGCTGATCTGCACCGGTACGGTGTGCCAATGATTGATTTGGATCAGAATGAACTTGCCCAGGATGTCAGCAATGCCTGATCAAACTAAAGTGGTTGTTATCAACACCACACCGCTTATTGCCTTGACTGCAGCAACCGGTAACCTTGACGTACTTCGTTGTCTGTATTCAAGGGTAATCGTGCCCTATGAGGTGGCCAAAGAAATCAGGGCTGGTGGTCGTGATGCTTTTGGGATCGAGGTGTTTGAGCAGGCATCCTGGTTAGACATTAGTCCTGAGCCAATAGCGCTCATGCCCTATCTGCAAAACACGCTCGATAGCGGAGAGGCATCTGTCATACAAACGGCCTTACAGTTTGGCATCAATCTGGTATGCATTGATGAAATACTTGGCAGGCGTGCGGCTCGTTTGTCAAACCTGAATGTTACTGGTGCTATCGGCGTACTGCTCAAGGCAAAATCCAGGGGGTATCAAGTATCAATGACTGATGCAATAAGCCGGATGCGCGAGCACGGTATTTGGCTCAGCCAAAATGTTATCGATTTTGCCCTGACTCACTGACTTGATCTCCTCAAAGAGAGTTTGACGGATAAAGTTTCAAGCCAAAAGTTCATCATGGTGAATGTCTACCCACACCTGCACCATCCGAAGCTACAGTGGCGGAAAATCTCCAGCAAGAAGACGACCGTCATCAAGAGCTATCGAAATTTTCCCCCTTGATAGCGAGCATGAATATGATGAACGTGGCGATTACACCATCATTCAATCATACTACAAAATAGAACTTCCCCCCAAAACTCCCTTGCGCCTGGTTGCCACCCCCCACTTTTCTGCGTATCTTCCCCACTTCGACTCCATAAAAACTTAGCTCCCCCATGACTGCCGAACACCTCCTTATAACAATCCTTTGATATTGTGTGAGTTGCTGATCAGCTCTTGACAGCAACCATTTCCGGCCGCAGCTCTTTAAGGGTTTTGACGAAAAAATGTCTATACTTCTTGCAGCATGCTGTAAAAATACAATGCAGGAGAGATTATCATGATAGCGATCAGCACAACAGAGTTACGCAAGCATCTCAAGAAATACCTGAATTTGGCAACCAGGGAAAAAGTTGTGGTTCAGTTTAACAAAAGTGAGACTGTTGAGATTGTGCCAGGGAAAAAAATTACGGTGAAGGATGAAGCATTCGACAATACGAGGTTGTTGGAAGTATTGAAAAGAGGTGTCCACAGTTTGAATTCTGGAACTGAATATCTGAAACAACTTTTCCATAATTGCTGGTCGTTTTCCGAAAATATAAGCAAAAAAGCACAAACGCAACCAGCAAATCATCTTTACCGCTTCTGTTTATACTCCAGTAATACCTTGCAGTATCGAACGCAAGAATTGCCGCTGTGGCAACAAGCGCACTGAGTTGCCAGTGCTCCACAACAGGCTCTTCCGACAAAATCCAGAAAAATAGATCTTCCACCCAACACTCCCCCGCCCCAATTTGCCACCCCCCACTTTCTTGCGTATCTTGATCTTCAACTCCATAAAACTTGATCGCCCTCATGATAGCCGAACATTTGCTTTTTCAATCTGACGGTGGATTTATCCGTATCCCGATCTGGGGGCACATTCCTCTGAGCCGACCGATGAAAAAAATTCTGTCGCACCCTTCGTTCCTGCGCCTCAAGGGAATTCGGCAGCTCTCGTTCTCGCAGCAGGTATACCCTGGAGCAACGCACACGCGATTTGAGCACTCTATCGGGGTCTATCATCTGATGAAGCTGATCTTGCAGCGCATGTTGACCAGCCCGCTGGCTCAGAGCCTTCAGGATGAGCAGTTCCAGTTTGATGAGCATAACTGCCGGGTGCTGCTTTCGGCCTCGCTCTTGCACGATATCGGCCACTTTCCCCATGCCCACATCATTGAGGAGCAAATTCCGCAGTTCGGCAATGAACCGGTCTTCTCGCATCATGAGGAGCTTTGCCGTCACTTTATCTACGAGCAACAGCCAGACGTTCCGACGATTGCTGAAATTCTGCATGATGAGTGGAAAGTATCGCCGGAATCGGTTATTGAACTGATTGTGGGCAAAACGCGCTTCAGCAAGCTGATCAGCGGCACGCTTGACCCGGACAAGATGGACTATCTCATGCGTGATGCGCACCACTGCAATATTCCGTACGGGAGCATCGATATTGATCGGCTGATTGAGTCGTTTGTGCCCGACCCGCAGCGCGAGCGGTTTGCCATCACTGAAAAAGGCATTGCTCCGCTTGAGAGCCTGATGTTTGCGAAATACATGATGATGCGCAATGTCTACTGGCACCATACCAGCCGGGCGCTCTCGGCCATGCTCCGCCGACTGTTGCAGGATATTGCCAGTGAAGGGATGCTCTCACCGACAGCGTTGCGTGAACTTTTTTACGGCAATGCCGATGACCGGGTGCTGCATGAGCTGAAGCAACTGCTGCCGGAGAAGGATCATCCAATTTCTGCCCTGCTTGATGATATCCTCATGCGACGAGTCTACAAAAGGGCAATAACGGTACAACCCTATCTGAGCGACTCCTCCAAAGAGGATGAACGATGGTTTGTCTACAACAGCGACAGCCGGATGCGCCGCAAGATGGAGCTGGAGATCTGTGAGTTTCTCAACAAACGCTACCATCTTGGGCTGCATGGCCATGAGGTGCTGATTGATCCACCCTCAAAGAAGGATATTTTCGATTACGCCGATCTCAAAGAGCTTCGGGTCTACCCGACACGCTCGGAGCACATCCACTACGCCATGCAGTGTACGTCGGAGTATGTCCGGTTTGATGATCTGCATGAGTCGGTCTTTCAGTCAGACTTTATTCTCGCCTTTGAACGGTACACAAAAAAGTTCAGGCTGCTCTGCCGCCCCGATCTGGTTGAGATCATTGTGGAGTCACGCGAAGCAATTATGTGCCTGATGGCCAATGATCTTGACCTGTTTCGATAAAAAATTACACATTTGCTCGTTACCTGAAACATCAACAACCTTGCAATTTCAGTCGCAGACGCGGGCAATGAAATCTTCATCAAGAACACCATGACCAGTATTGAAACAGCCAGCCCTGAAAAGCAACAACTTGAGCGGAAAAACGGGCTTTGCAGTTCATGCGGTCTCTGTTCCATTCGGGCATGGCCGGTTGAGCAAAGCATCAAAAGCTGTGTTTTTAAAAATGGATGGCTCGGCGAGAGGGAGAAAAAGCTGTTCGGCAGGGAACGACGTCTTGGTGATCCGGTGGAAATGCGTTTTGGCATAACGATTGACCGCTTTACCGCTCAACTGAAAAAACCCGTACCCGGTTCTCAGTGGAGCGGCATCATTACCCGAATGGCGATGAGAGCTTTTGAAGAGAAGCTTGTTGAAGGTGTTGTGTCGCTGCAGCACACTCCGGGCCACCATTTTTTCTCTCAACCGGTTCTGGCCCAAAATCTGGATGAGATTTATGCGACACGGGGCAATAAACCGGTGCTCTCCCCTGTTTTATACTCTCTGGAAAGCGCATATCATCAAGGGATGAAAAAAGTCCTGGTCATCGGAGCGGCATGCCACCTGCACACCCTTCGGGATTTTCAGGAGCGCTTCGAATACCTCAGGGAAATGGAGATCCTGACCATCGGAATTCCTTGCGTCGATAATGTCGCACGTTCAAAATGGCCGTGGATTCTGGAACGAATGTCGCAGTCACCAGAAACAGCATGTTTTATGGAGTTCATGCAGGATTTCAGGATTCACATCAGGCATGAAAGCGGCCGCATTGAAAAAGTTCCTTTCTTCAGCCTTCCGGAAGAGCTCTCTAACCCCGCTATTTTTCCCGCAGCCTGCATGAGCTGTTTTGACTATCTCAACAGTCTGGCCGACATTACTGTGGGCTACATCGGGGCAGAACTGCTGCCAGAACAAAAGAGACAGTGGATTCTGGTACGGACTGAAACCGGTCGCAAACTGCTGACGCTTATCGAGGCTGAACTTGAACGTTTTCCTGAAACCGGCAAATGGGAGTGCCACTCGTTTGTCCAGAACACCACGAAACGCATCATCGAAAGCATGAAGGCAGAGAAAAAAGAATATTCTTCAAACAGCAGAATTCCTCTCTGGCTTGGCCATATCCTTGCAGCTCTGCTGGGTATCATAGGACCGAAAGGAGTAGGGTTTGCCCACTATTCGGTTGATTTTCATCTGATCAGGCATTACTACTACGTCAAATTCCGTCATCCGGAATTGCTGGAAAAGCTGGTTCCCCGACATGTCAGGGTTATCCTTGAGGAGTACGCGCTTCCCCTTTGAAAAAAGAGAAGATCAGGAAAAGAGGTTCCGTTTCCTGAACAGCGCCATAAGGAGCTTGCCCGCCATTCTTGGCTTGGTAAGCCATCGTATTCTTGGAGATTGAGCGGTCGCAGCAAGAATCTTTTCGGTGAGAAATGCGGCAACAGTCGCAACATCATCAGCCATGATATTGAAAAATTGCTGTTTTTTGAGGCTTTCCGGTGATCCGTCACTGACCGTACGGCGAAGCATATCGGTCACCACCATCCCTGGGCTGATCGTTCCTATCTGCACTGCAGTGCCGCGAGCCTCATGGGCAAAAGATCGGGTAAAATAGGTGAGCGCACTTTTGGTCGTGCCGTAAATGGTCATACCATCAAGCATAAAGCCATCACTGCCAAGCCCCTCCATATTAAATATCTTCCCCGCGCCCTGCTCTTTCATGCGTTGGAAAGGGATAATCGTGCCCGACACCACTCCGTCAATATTGACCCTCAGCACCTGGCTGAGTTCGTTAGCGTCAACCTCCCACGCGCTGCGCATTTCATGACCAATACCCGCATTGTTGATCCAGATATCCACACGGCCAAAATGGCTGACCGCCTCGTCATAGAGCCGGGTAATCCCCTCCCTGCTGCTGATATCGGCTGAAACAGCAGTCAGATGTTCACGATTACCCTGAAGCCGCTCCATGGCTTTGCGGGTACTTTCGGGAGAGCTGCCGTTCAGCACCACGTTGTATCCTCTCTCAAGAAAGCAACGGGCAAGACCAAAGCCTATCCCCCTGCTGCTGCCGGTTATGACTACTGTTTTTGCCATGTTACTCTTGCTCTCTCATGAACTTTTTCGGGAAAAATCAGGTAAATTGCTTCCAGTTGATGACGGTATGAAACACAACCGCGATAACAAATATACCGCTCAACCACACATTTGTCAACTGGGACATACCCATAACGAAATTCAGTGATATCAAAAGAGCGGCAACGGCCGAAAGAATAAATGCTCCAATTGCAAGAGGAGTCGGACGGAATTTTGGAGTAGTGTTCATGATATCAGTGATTAAAAATAATGAGGAAATTTACAGTGTTGTTTCAATCGAATCCTTTCAATTCGTTGTAAACAAAGTACATTCCGAATTCTTAACTGCTGATAAATGAACACTTAAATGTTGCTTAAAAAAACGAAAACAATAGAAAGCTGCGTTTTACGGCTTCGGCTTGCCTAGATAGCGTAGTTTGGCTGTATCGAAGCCAAGGGTTCCCGCTTTGGCTACAAGCATCTTAAGTTGCCCCTGCTCCATGACAGAATCTTTCGACAAAATCCAGAAATATGATTTGTCGCGACCACACACCATCGCCCAGCGATACCCCGCTTTGTCGAGATCTATCACATTATAGCTCGCGTAAAAAGGGCCGAAAAAGGAGACCTTCAGAGCACCTTGTGTGGTTTTTTTATCATCAAGAAAAACACCGCGCCCCTGAATGGTTTTCCACTCCTGTTTTTTAAGGTCATACCCTTTGTTCACCACCTTGACACTGCCATCCTGGGCCAGCGAGTAAGTGGCCGACACCGGATCAAGCTCCTTTTCAAACCGGTTATCGAGACGAACGATTTCATGCCATGTGCCAAGATAACGATCAAGGGAAAAATCCTCAACGACAGTGACTCCCTGAGGGATACCGGTACATCCTGCAAGCAGGAGAAAACAGAGAAACAACATTTTTTTCATGTGAGCGGCTCCGATTACGATTGTTGCAAAAAAATTTCCTTTTCAGAGTTTCAGAAAGAAGAACAAAA
>JBAXBW010000019.1:0-25569 GCA_037141805.1 Chlorobiaceae bacterium
GCCCGAGTTGCGCAGGCCGATGAACTGGCCTGCGCTGAGCTGTGGGGGTAATGTTACTTCGCGGAGTGTACCTGGCTGAATGTCTTCAATCCAAGGCCATAGAGGTGAATAAACCCAGCCGCTGCCTTGTGGTTGAAGGTATCGGCTTCGGTGTAGGTGGCAAGTTCCTCGTTGTAGAGCGAGTATGGTGAATTTCTGCCGAGCAGGGAGACTCCACCCTTGTAGAGTTTCAGGCGGACAAGGCCAGTCACTGGATTCTGCGTCTCGTTGACAAAGGCATCAAGCGCTGTTCTCATCGGTGAGAACCAGGTACCATTGTAAATAATGTTGGCATAATCCTGACTGATGTTCTTTTTGTACTGGAAAACCGATTTTTCAAGGGTGAGGCGTTCCAGTTCGCGATGGGCAAAGTGGAGAATTGTTGCGGCGGGTGCCTCATAGATTTCACGTGACTTGATACCGACAACACGGTTCTCAATCATGTCAAGCCTTCCGACACCATTGGCTGCACCGATCTCGTTCAGGCGGATGATCATGTCGAGTCCGCTCATTTTTTTGCCATCAAGAGCAACAGGCACACCTTTTTCAAACTCAATATCAACCACTGAAGGAGTGTCAGGGGCCTTTTCGGGCGAAGTGGTTATCTGGTATGCATCTTCAGGTGGAGCAACCATAGGATCTTCGAGAACACCGCACTCAATGCTGATTCCCCAGATATTTTCATCAATGGAGTAGGGGCTCTTTTTGGTAGCAGAGACTGGAATGTTGTGTTCAAGAGCATAGGCAATTTCAGACTCTCTTGAAGTAAACTCCCATTCACGCAGCGGTGCAAGCACCTTCAGATGTGGTGCCAGTGAGGCAAAGGTAACCTCAAAGCGAACCTGGTCGTTGCCCTTGCCCGTGCAACCGTGGGCGAGCATGGTGCAATCTTCAGCAATCGCAGTATCTACAAGAGCCTTGGCGAGTAGAGGACGTCCGAGTGCCGTTGCAAGAGGGTACACATCTTCATAGAGCGCTCCTGCCTTCAGAGCACGCCAGATATACTGTTCAACAAACTCGTTGCGAAGGTCAACAAACTGGAACTTTGATGCGCCGGTAAAGATCGCCTTGGATTCAAGGTTCTCTATCTCTTTCTGCTGACCGAGGTTGCCGGTAACGGCCACGATTTCAGCGTCATACTTATCCTTCAGCCACTTGATCATGATGGAGGTATCAAGTCCACCGGAATAGGCTAATGCAATTTTTTCCTTGCTCATGCGTCGTAATGAATTATCAGTTTGTGGAAAGATTCTTGTGAATATAGGATATCAAAGTGGAAATGTTCAGCACAGAAGAGGGAATTACCAGCACCGTATCATCACCGGCGATAGTTCCGAGAACAAGAGGACTTTTCAAGTGATCAAGATAAGAACCGACACCGTGAGCCCTCCCGGCAAGGGTTTTGATAATAATGGTGCTTTCATTGGCTTTAACGGCAAGGACCTCAATTCCAACCAGACCTTTAATAATTTTGTCGGTGTTCTCATCAGGCACTACCATCCTATAGCTTCCGTTTATTCGTGTACGGATAATACCGAGTTCGGCACAGTCTCGCGACAGTGTCGCCTGGGCAAGAGCAATACCGGAATCGCGGAGAAGTTGCAGGAGATCGTGCTGATTTTCTACACTATTTTGCTGAAGAATTTCCTGGATTTTTAGTTGTCGTGCATGTTTGTTCATTGCAAAGGCATCCCTCAGGACTTGATTTTTTTAGCCGCATTCAGCAACCGGTGAGTCAGGTGAAATTTCCTGTATTCTTCGTGGTTCAGCAGTTTAACCAGAAGTGCTTTTTGGACATGAAGCCGATTTTCGGCCTCATCAATAATAATCGATTGAGGACCATCCATAACCTCCGTACTTATTTCCTGACCACGGTGTGCCGGCATACAATGCATGACTACAGCTCCAGGTTTTGCCTCAGCAAGCAGGGCGCTGTTAATCTGAAATGGTTTGAAAATCCTCAAGCGCTCAGCGACCTCCTCTTCCTGCCCCATGCTAGTCCAGACATCGGTATAGAGCACATCGGCATTGACCACCGCTTCTTTGGGGTCATGGATAATCTCAATCTTGCTGATCCCTTTTGCCCGTGCGGCATTGAGGATCTCCTGATTCGGCATGTACCCTTCAGGGCAGGCGAGTACGAAATGAAAGGGGAGAAGGCCAGCCAGTTCAATCCATGAATTGGCCACGTTGTTGCCATCTCCGACAAAAACAATTTTGACTTCTTCGTTCCAAAGAGACTTCTCGTAGAGGGTAAAGGCATCAGCCAGTACCTGGCAAGGGTGCGACAGATTGGTCAGCGCATTGATGACAGGAATGGAGGCGTGTTCGGCAAGCCCTTCTATGACGGCATGGTCATGCAGACGGGCGATTATGGCATCATTGTACCGGGAAAGGAGTCTGGCGATATCTTCTCCCGATTCGCGAGATCCTAGACCGATTGACTGGCCATCAAGGGTTATGGCATATCCTCCAAGCTCATGAATGCCAAGTTCAAAAGAGACCCTTGTTCTCAGTGATGGCTTGCTGAAAATCATGGCGACGGTTTTGTCGCGCAACGGAAGAAAGCCGGTTACAGAGGAACTCTCTTTTCTCTTTTTTTTGATGAAGAGGGAGTAGTCAAATAATTCAATAATTTTGTTGGCATCAAGCGGTGAAAAGCCCAGAAAATCACGTTTAGCTGTGGCTTGTTTTGTATGAACCTCTTCCATTCCGTTACCTGTTTAGAGATTGATCACTCTCCTGCTCTGCAAGAAACTGGGTACCTACCCCTTCATGCGTAAAGATTTCAAGCAGGAGAGAATGTGTTGACTTTCCGTCTATAAGATGAATTTTTCCGACTCCACCGTCAAGCGTCTGGAATGCCGAAAGAACTTTCGGAATCATTCCTCCTGAAATAACACCCTGTTCGATAAAGTCAGCGGCTTCGGCTTTGCAGATGGTTTTCAGGATTCTTTCACCAACATGTATGCCTTCAACATCGCTGACGTAGATGAGTTTTTCAGCTTTCAGGGCAATCGCGATACTGCTGGCGGCATCATCGGCATTGATATTGTAGATGTTGCCCTTGTCGTCAAAGCCGATCGGAGCAATGACCGGAATCAGTCCGGCACTGCAGAGAATATCGATATAATCGGTGTTGATCTGCTCAACTTCTCCGACAAGACCCAGAATTTCAGCATTCGGATGGGGATGAGCTTTGACAGTATCGGCATCCAGTCCGCTTACTCCCACAGCTTTACCGCCATGCTGGCTGATGAGTTGTACAATATCCTGGTTTACCTTTCCGGCAAGGGTCATCTGGATAACCGAGACCATCTCCTTGTCGGTTACCCGACGTCCTTGTAGAAACCGTGAGTTCAACCCGAGCTTTTCAGCCGTTTTTGTTATAGCATCACCTCCGCCATGCACAAGAACGATCCTGATGCCTACCTTGCGAAGAAGGGTGACGTTCTGGGCGAACATATTTTTGAGACAGTCATCCTTCATGGCGGCACCGCCATATTTAATGACAAAGGTTTTGCCTTCGAACTGGCGGATATAGGGTAATGCTTCAATAAGCACCTGTCCTATAGCTGCCTGGGGAGCTTTTCTTTGGTCCATTGCGTGGAAATTGCTCTTTAAATAGTTAATGGAAGTATCAGCTTCTGTAGCTTCCGTTGATATCGACATACTCTTTGCTCAAGTCGCAGCTCCATATTGTGGCCTCACCGGAACCATTTCCAAGACTGAGGGTAATGGTATAGGAGTCTTTTGCCATAATTTTGGCCGCCGCCTCTTCAGAAAAATCGGCAACAAGACCTGGTTGAAGAATGGAAAGCTCATTGAAGTGAAGCTCAAGATTTTCCTGATCGAAGATGGCGCCCGAGCGACCTGCGGCAGCAATAATTCTGCCCCAGTTGGCATCTTCGCCGTGTATGGCGGTTTTGACAAGGCTTGATTGAGCTATGGTTCTGGCCGCAAGCTCTGCATCCCGGTCATCGGCAGCTCCCTTGACCGTGATGCCGACAAGTTTTGTGGCGCCTTCACCGTCAATGACGATCAGTTTGGCCAAAAAGGTCATCAGAGCTTCAAGTGCATCACAAAACAGAGTGAAATCGCTGCTTTCAGCCTTGATGTTCGGGCCAATGCCACTGGCGAGAATGGATACCATGTCGTTGGTACTGGTATCGCCATCAACCGTAATGGCATTGAAACTGTGGCGGTTTGCCTTTTCAAGCGCTTCATGAAGAAGAAGAGGCTCTATTGAGGCGTCGGTGGCCAGAAATGCCAGCATGGTGGCCATGTTTGGACAAATCATGCCGGATCCCTTGGCGATACCGCTCAGACGGATTGGCCCGCCCGAAAGCTGAAGCTCCAGGGTGAAAAACTTGGGAAAGGTGTCGGTGGTCATGATGGCACCGACAGCATCAAATACAGAATCGCGCTGTAGAGTAGCAACAACTGAGGATATCCCCGTCAAAACCTTCTCCATGGGTAGAAGCTGGCCGATAACCCCGGTTGAAGCAACAAGCACCTCTTCAGGGTTAATCGAAAGTTCACTTGCGACCGCTTCGGCCATGGCGTGAGCGTCATTCAGACCCTTCTCGCCAGTTGCCGCATTAGCATTTCCACTGTTGCAGACTATGGCACGAACCGAAGAAAGTGAATGGTGCAGATGTTCACGCGATAGCGTTATCGGAGCCGCACAGCATCGGTTCTGGGTAAAGAGTGCGGCCGCAGTGGCTGGGCCATCTGTTACAAGAAGCATTAAATCCTTCCTGTCGCTGTATTTAATATTCGCAGAGACAGCTCCAACTGAAAAACCGGCGGGCCAGAATGCTTGCGTACCATCTGATGCTGCTGCCATTGGGGTAACCAATGAAGGCCAGTGTGTTATGGCTGAAAGGTGATGGATGACTTTAAGCCCTTTGGAGAGGTTTTCCAATGCAGTGTAACGTGTTAAATTTTAATAATTATATGAGTCCTGTTCTTTCGTCAAGCGCAAGCATCAGGTTCATGTTCTGGACTGCCTGTCCCGCAGCACCTTTCAGAAGGTTGTCGAGGGCTGTCACAATAAGCAGCGAACCGCTTCCGGTTACTCTGGCAATATGAACATCGCAGAAATTGGTATACACGACATGCTTGACTTCTGTCATGGTGTCGCGAACCCTGACAAACGGAGCGTTCGTATAGAAGTTTTGGTAAAGTTCTATAATCTGTGCTTCCTCCACCGGAGTTTCAAGCTGGACATTGAGGATGCTGTAAATACCCCTGACCAGTGAACCAATCATTGGTGTAAACATGAAATCGAAAGAGGGGTTTGTGGCAGATGTGCCAAGAGCCTGCATGATTTCAGGGATATGCTGATGAACGCCAGCCTTGTATGCCCTGATATTCTCACTCATCTCTGAAAATGAAAGCTCGATTTTGCTGCTGCGTCCTGCACCGGATATGCCTGATGTGGAGGTGCAATTGATAGCTCGTACGTTGATTGAACCCTCCGTACCGAGAAAAAGCGGAGCAACGCCAAGAATGATACTGCTTGCATAACAGCCCGGATTACTGATCGTTTTTCCTCTGACGATCTCATCACGAAACAGCTCAGGCATCCCGTAGGTCATCACCGCTTCAGGTGATTTTACCTGGTTATAAAACTCCTTATGCTCATCCTGATTTTTCAGTCTGAAATCACCGGAAAGGTCAATTACGACTTTTCCCGCCTGAACCAGGGAAGGAACAAGTTGCAGTGCTTCACCATGGGGAAGCGCAAGAAAATAGATGTCGCTTTCTGTCTCTCCGCAGTATTGCTTGTAGACCTTGTCGCTGCCAAGAGCAGGGTAGAGATCGGAAACACGGTTGCCAACCTGTGAAAAGGCGTAAAGCTCATGGAGTTCAACCAGAGGATGATGAAGCAGCAGCCGTGTCAGCTCAGCTCCGGAATAACCTGAAGCGCCAATAATCGAAACTGAATATTTTTTCAAACTCTCTGATATGGGAGGAGTCATCTCATGAATATGCTTATGCAGAAATTTTCAGAAAAAAGGATATAATTGAATCAGAGTAAATGAGATGCAAAAAAATAAAATATCACAGCTCTTTTCTTTGTTTATCCCGATTTATGGATATATATCCAGTAAGGCGGAAATATTAAGCTTTTTTGCTTGATTTTCAAGGATTGTAAAAGTTTTTTTTCGGGAAAGCTTCTTGATTGTAACCGGTAATAATTTTATGCCGTTAAGGAAAATGTTCATTCAAAGAACAAGTCATAACGTTGTCATCGCTCTGGTACTGCTTTTTTCGGGCATTTTTTTAATGAATTGCACCCAGCGACAGGATGAAGAAACTGCCAGCAGCGGTCGCATGACGCTTGCCGTGGACAGACAACTCTCTGACATGGCCGAAAGTCAGGCTGAACTGTTCAATCGTTATTATCCGAAAGCTCGTATAACTGTTCTGCCGGTCAGTTCAAAAAACACCCTGAAACTTCTTCTTGACCGAAGTGTTCGAGCGGCATTGATCGATGGCGAAACTGATGCTGCAGAGGATCTGTTTTTCGCAAAAAAACAAATTCAACTTCGTCGAGAGCCAATTGCCCACGATGCAATTGTGTGTGTTGTTAACTCCAGAAACCCATCAAGAAAGATCTCACTTGAAGAGCTTGATGTCCTCTTTTCAGGTACAGGAAAAAAGGGAATAACCCCTTTTATAGAAGATGATTACCGACTTCATTCTTTTTTAGCCGCAAAACTTGGAAAAAAATCAGGCGATTTGCGTGCGAGGGTCTATGGCAACAACATGGAGTTGATCAAGCAGGTTTCTGTCGATAACAATGCCATTGGTATCCTCTTTAGCTCATCTCTCCTAAGGACGCTTGACAAAGTTTCACAGCAGCCAGTAAAAACGGTGTATAAGACAAAAATTCTTTCCCTATCCAGAAAATCTGGCGATGTTTTGGCGTACTTGCCGACACAGCAAAATATGTTTGAAGGCGGCTATCCTCTTGTTACGACTCTTTACTATGTATATTACCCCGGTGATGCCCTTGCCGCAGGGTTTGGGGCGTGGTTCGGCAGTTCGGGGCAGAAAGCATTCGAAAGAAGTTCTTTTGCTCCATACCACCTTGTTGAAAGGACTATAATTCTTAAATAAATCTATGGATAGTACTCGTTACAGGATAAAAAAAATCTCTCCTTTACAGGCAATTGTTTTTACCGGAACAATCAGTCTTCTCATTATTATTGCAGGCACTGCAGGCTTTTTTGTGACGCAGCATAACCTGCAAATACAGGTTGAGAAAAAGCAGGCATGTTATCTTGATCTTGTTGATTTCAGGGGAAAACTTATGGAGGATGGGTTCTCCAGGAATTTCGAACAATCACCACCTGTTGCACAGAATTCTAAAGTACTGCGCCTCATGTACGAAAAACTTCTTGTTCAGATGCAGCATGCAGGGCTGGAACATCTTGCATCCATGCCTGCAGCAAATGAAAATTGGCAGGCACAGCTTTCTGGAAAAAATATTGAACTTTTCAAACTTGAACTGGATAAAAATATTGAAAACGCTAAAATTGCATCAAAAGATGCCGCAGTAAAACTTGTTGTTATCAACGAGTTTTTCCTTTTTTTCATTCTTGCGGTACTGCTTACCCTGAGTATCACGGCGGGATGGTTGCTCCACAACAATTACCGGCAGACGCTTATACCCCTTGCCCAGCTTGTAGGACAACTGAAACTGCTCAACAAAAACATACCTGAGAGTATTCACGATACTGCGGAGGGGATGAAAAAGGAGTTGACTGAAACAGAACACTCCAGTGATATTACCCAGATTACCAAATCAATCATGAGCTTTTGCGGAGATATTGAGGCAAAAAACAAGAAGCTTGATGAACTTTACATTCGGGATGAAAAGACAAATCTTTATAACTATCGTCATTTCAAGGAACACCTCATTATTGATGTCGAACGGGCAAAACGCCTTAATGATAGGGTTTCCCTTGCGATGATCGATATTGATAACTTCAAGCTTTATAATGATACTAACGGGCATCTTTTCGGAGATATGGCACTTAAGAGTCTGGCAAATATCATCAGCAGTCAATGCAGGGCTTATGATGTGCCAGCAAGGTTCGGTGGAGATGAGTTCGCACTTCTTTTTCCAAAAACAGGAACAGCAACGACACAGGATATCGCGGAACGTCTGCGCAAGATTATCAGTGATGAACCATTTCTGCATGAGGAAGGTCAACCTGTCGTAGAGTTTACGGTAAGTATTGGTATAGCAACCTTCCCCGACGATGCGCATGACTGGGCCACCCTCATCAGCAATGCCGACAGGGCACTCTACAAGGCTAAAGCTGAAGGCAGAAATAAAGTTGTGGTTTTTTCGTCAATGGAAGAGGTTCAGAACATGCCGGGATGAAACCTGAGTTTTACATTGCAAGGCGTTTTGCATTTAAACGGCGTTCAGCATCAAAACCGACTTTTATTGTTATGGTGGCGGTGGCAGGTATTGCTGTCGGAACTGCCGCCTTGATTCTGACGCTTTCCATTGTTAACGGATTTGCGAGCAGTGTAGAAAACAAGCTGATCAGTTTCAGCGCCCATCTTCAGATTCGCTATCCTGACGAACAACTTTTTCAGGATCGTCGCACTGATCTTGCGAAGGTGGTGAACCATAAAAATATTGCAAACGCATCACCCTTTCTGGAAAAAAGTTTTGTGCTTCGGAGCCGCGGCAACGGAGTTGGTGACATCTGGCTCAGTAAACCGGTTCGTATCAAGGGAATCAGCGAAGCATCTCGAACAGCATTTCTGAAAAAATATCTCCATGCGGGAAGGAGTGTGTCACTTCACTTCGAGGAGGGAATAGCACTCTATCCAGGACAATCCCTGGCTGAAAATCTCAATCTCACGGTCGGGAAAAAAGTCATGCTGGTCAGCCTTAAAGGTGAGAGCTCCGAAAATAGAATTGTCGTGAACCAGAAAAATATTGTTGATCTGCTTTCCTCTCTTGACCTTGAGACGGGTGTAATACGAGGAATTTATGATACAGGACTTCAAGAGGGATTTGATGATTACCTTGTCATCGCGGATCTCAAAGAGTTGCAACAGCGATGTAATCCCATGATGATCAGCGGGTATGATGCCAACGTACACAAACTTGATCGACTGCAGGAAACCGTGAAAGAGGTCACCAATGTACTTGGAGTTCCCTTTTATGGATATACCGTTTTTGAGCGGTATGCAAATCTTTTTGAATGGTTGAAGCTTCAGAAAAACATTACGCCGCTGTTGATTGTAACGATCACCATCGTGGCCGTCTTCAACATTATATCGACTCTTCTGGTGCTGATCATCGAAAAGACCCGTGAAATCGGCATGCTCAGCGCACTCGGCCTTGAACCAGGCAAACTCAGTTCGATTTTTATGGCACAAGCATTTCTTATCTCACTTTCCGGGATCGCTTTTGGCAATATTATAGCCCTTTTCCTCTCTCTTTTTGAAATGCGTTACCATCTCATCACCCTGCCAGAGAAAAGTTATTTCATCAAATATGTTCCACTCATGATCAATCCGGTGGACTATGCACTGGTCTCTCTGTCTGTCATGGCTCTCACTCTGCTGTTTGCCTTTATTCCGGCTCGTATTGCCGCCTCGCTGAAACCCGGAACTGCACTGGGGACTTAAAAAATCAATGTTATTGTCGCTTGTATGAAACCTGGTTTTTGGATTGCTCAACGCTTCAGTTTCGCCCGCAAACGCTTCCGGATTATCAATATCATTTCGGCCATAAGTCTTGCGGGAATAATTATTGGAGTCAGCACTCTCCTTGTGGTTATGAGTGTTTTAAACGGCTTTCAAAAACTTGCTCGTGATCTTTTTATCACCATCGACAGTCCTGTTCAGCTTGTTTCTCTTGACGGACGAACAATTAACGTCTCTGATAGCCTTCTGCAGGCTGTCAGAGCGCTGGAAGGAGTAGAATCTGCTGAGCCATTCGCTGAAGGGGAGGCCATGATAACCAGCCAGGATAAAAGCGAACTTGTGGTCGTTAAAGGACTCAGTACTGCTGCACACCTCCAACTGATGCGTCAGACCCAGGCGACACGTCCATTTTTCACGCCAGAAACCATTGCCGTTGGAGAACTTTTAGCCTACCGGGCAAACCTCTTTCCCTTCAAGTCGGTGAGAATGTTCAGCCCGGAACTAATCTCTTTAGGTCTGGAATCCTTATCACAACCATATCTGATACCGTCCCTTCGTATTCCTGAAACAACAATTTCATCAATTTTCTCGTTGCAAAAAGTTTTTGATGACCGATATGTGCTCACCTCAGACCGGTTTGCCCAGAATATTCTGCTGCTTGGCAAGGGAGAGTATTCCGGTATTGATATCAGGGGAAAGCAAGGTGAATCCGGCGACATGGTCACAAGTCACCTCAGAGCATGGCTTGCACAAAGCCCCTTGAAAACAATCTGCAGGGTGCGGACTCTCGAAGAAAAATACGGCAACATTTTTGCCGTGATGCAACTGGAAAAATGGATAAGTTTCAGCGTTCTGATGCTTATCATTCTTGTCGCAGCCCTGAGTTTGACCGGGGCTCTTGCCATGACCGCCATCGACAAACAGCGTGAGCTTTTTTATCTTCGCTGTCTTGGCCTTGAAAAACCGCAGTTCATGTCCATCTTTATTATTCAGGGTGGAATAACCGGAATTGCCGGTACGGCAGCAGGCACAATCATCGCATGGAGTCTCTGCAAGCTTCAGGAACTCTACGGCTTTGTCGAACTTCCGTCAAAAAGTGCCTTTATTATTCACTCCTATCCGATTGATATGCAGGTCGGTGATTTTATTGCCGTCAGCATCACTGCCATCCTCCTCTGTTTTCTGGTAAGCCTCTACCCTGCACGAAAAGCCGCCCTGATTGCCACAAGCCGCTCGCTTGATCTCAAGACAAACTGACCTTATTAGTTGCAGCACAAGGCTTGATCAGTTGAGAAGCTTTCTGAAAACGACCATCTCAGACTCCATGAACCCTTTTGAAGAGTAGAAGTGTTGAGCGGTGTCATTATCCTTGTCGGTAAGGAGCGTTATGCGCCCGAACCCTTCGCGGGATGCGAAATCAGCGGCATGATCAATCAATCGTGAGCCGAGACCCTTGCCGCGCCATGCTGGCGCAACAATCATATCTTCAAGCAAAGCAACTTTTTTACCAAGAAAGGTACTTACTGTAAACAGCAGCATGACCATACCCTGGATGATTCCATCAACTTCGGCGATAAATATCTGCCCATGCTCAGGATTGTGGAGAATCATGTTCAGTCCTCTCGACTGCAGTTCAGCATCAGGAGTAAACTCATGCTCCTGCCTGAACAGAAGCCCAAGAAGCTCGGCGCATCTCGGTACATCATGTTCAACCGCTGTTCTTATCGTAACCATTGTTTAATATTAATCTCTTGATTTAGCCTGTACATTACCGCAATGTTATAATCCTCAGCTATATAGTTAACAACTTCCAGCATAAAATCATATTTTTGGATGGAACAGGGTTTGACGACATGAATTTCTGGAAAGCTCGATTATTCTTTTTGGACATTCCGGGGTATTGCTCTATAATGGCGCTCTGTTTTTTCGGAATATCCTGAACTGTCAGACAAACACAACATCAATCAATCCAATAACATGGACGCATTCTGGCTTTCCCTTGTCATGATTTTTCTGGCTGAGCTTGGCGACAAAACCCAGCTTGTCGCGCTGACTCTTGCTACCTGTTACAACACCGGCGTGGTCTTATGGGGGATTTTCTGGGCAACCCTTGCCATTCACGTTTTTTCAGCCGGTATTGGCTGGTTTATCGGCGACAAGTTGCCGACAGAATGGATCAAATTTGTGTCTGGCATTGCCTTTATTGCTTTTGGTTTCTGGACGCTGCGCGGTGATACTCTGGATGATGACGAGAAGAACTGTAAAACCGGCATTCACCCCTTCTGGCTGGTCTTTTCAACCTTTTTCATGGCAGAACTGGGCGACAAAACCATGCTCTCCACCATTACCCTTGCCTCAACTCACCCCTTTCTGCCTGTCTGGCTCGGTTCAACGATAGGGATGGTTATTTCTGATGGCCTTGCCATTGTTGTCGGAAAAATGCTGGGTGCAAAGCTGCCCGAAAACATTATCAAAATCGGGGCCGCAGTGATCTTTTTCCTCTTTGGTATTTTCAGTATGTACGAAGGCGGCTTGCATTTTGCGCCTTACCGGTGGGGAATAGCTGCAGTGCTTATTGCCCTTACGGGTTATATCTTTCTCCGTAAACCAAGGTTATGACGGCAGAAATGATGATATGCCCGGTTTGGGTTGCCTATGCCTAAACCACCGCTGATCGTGCAGCATAATACTTTGTGGCAAAAAAGACTCCAATACCGGCAATCATCATGAGAAAACAAAGCACCTGTCCCATAGAAAAGTTAAGAAGCACAAAACCGAGCTGGGCATCAGGTTCACGAAAATATTCGATAAAAAAGCGGACAAACCCATATCCGAAAAGATAGGCAGCCGAGAGAAATCCCGGAAATATGGATTTCTTTCGAAGGAACCAGAGAACGAGAAAAAGCAAAATACCTTCAAAAAAGGCTTCATAGAGCTGTGAAGGATGACGGAGTTCGTATGTTGGAGCAAGCGGGAAATACATGCCGATGGCGGCATTGGTCACCCGGCCATAAAGTTCGCCGTTAATGAAATTGCCAAGACGCCCGAAAAAATAGCCAAGCGGAATTGAGGGAATAAAAAGATCAAACGTCTCAAAAAAGCCTTTTTTCTGAGAACGGGTAAACACCAGCAGGGCAATAACGACGCCAATCACTCCGCCATGATAGGACATGCCGGAAATGCCTGAAAAATGACATCCGCCGGGAGACGATGTCCAGGGAGTTATGCTGCCGAGAGGATCAGAGAGAAATGAGCTCATTCCGTAAAAGAGGATATAGCCAAGACGTCCACCCGCGACAACGCCAACCATTGACCATGTCAGAGCATCACCGACAAAAGAGCGTTCAAAAGAGAGTTTTTCATTGTTGAGGCGATCACGGGTCAACAGATACACAACGGTAAATGCTATGACGTACATCATACCATACCAGCGAAGAGCAAATGACCCAACTGAAAAAATCACAGGATTCATTTGGGAGGGTAAAGAGTGCCACCAAAGCAAAAAATCATTCATAAACGTGTTTTTTTAAACGGGAGCAATTGGATTATATAGAAATGTAGTTAAATTGAATCCTTGCACTTTTCTGTGTTCCTACCCATTAACATACAAATACCGATAGTATGGCTAAGATACTTGAAGGGCCAGCCATGAAACTATTCAACAAATGGGGCATTCCTGTGCCAAATTATGTTGTTATCATGGATCCCGACCGCCTTGCGCAACTTGGGGAAGCTAATAAATGGTTGAGAGAATCAAAACTCGTTGTTAAAGCTCATGAAGCAATCGGCGGGCGTTTCAAGCTCGGACTGGTTAAACTTGGGCTTAACCTTGATGAGGCTTTCGCCGCAGCAAAAGAGATGATTGGACGCGAGATCGGCACATCGGTCGTCCGTCAGGTTATTGTTGCAGAGATGCTTGACCATGACGAGGAGTACTATTTATCCATTTCTGGTACCCGGGACGGAAGCGAGCTTCTCCTTTCAAATAAAGGTGGAGTGGATATTGAAGAACACTGGGATACTGTAAAACGGTTATTCATTCCTCTTGATGAAACACCGAGTATTGAGCGTATTACCGAATCGGCTCTTGAGGCTGGTTTTATCGGTGAAATCGCTGAACGTGTCGCTAAAATTGCTTCACGCCTTATTCTCTGCTTTGACAACGAAGATGCGCAGTCTATTGAGATCAACCCGCTTGTCATTCGCAAAAGTGATATGCGTTTTGCCGCTCTTGATGCTGTCATGAATGTCGACTGGGATGCCCGTTTCCGCCATGCCGACTGGGATTTCAAGCCGGTTTCAGAAATTGGAAGGCCATTTACCGAGGCTGAGCAGCAGATCATGGATATCGATGCCCGTATCAAGGGATCGGTAAAGTTGGTTGAGGTGCCGGGTGGCGACATAGCCCTGCTTACCGCAGGTGGTGGTGCTTCGGTCTTTTATTCAGATGCAGTGGTGGCAAGGGGCGGTTCGATTGCCAATTATGCAGAGTATTCTGGTGACCCCCCGGACTGGGCCGTCGAGGCGTTGACCGAGATTATCTGCAAATTGCCAAATATCAAGCATATCATTGTCGGCGGTGCTATCGCCAATTTCACGGATGTCAAGGCAACGTTTAGCGGGATTATCAATGGATTTCGGGCAAGTAAATCGAAGGGATACCTTGAAAACGTGAAAATCTGGGTTAGACGAGGTGGACCGAATGAAAACCAGGGACTTGCCGCAATGAAAAAGCTGCAGGAAGAGGGATTTGATATCCACGTTTATGATCGCAGCATGCCTATGACCGATATTGTCGATCTTGCCTTGAATTCATAAGGTTGAGCGTTATCGCAGTTGAACCCCAAAGAGAAACTTTTATCATATTAAACCGTAAAGAATCGTGAGTATATTAGCAAATAAAGATACACGAGCGGTCATCATTGGCGGTATTGCTGGTTTGAATGCTGCAAAGCGGATGGCCCAGTTTGACTTTCTGGTCAATCGGCCGCTGACAGTACAGGCATTTGTTTACCCTCCTGAAGAAGGTCAGCAGAAGGAGATTTACCGTGGTGGCGAGCTGAATAATGTTACCGTTTACGCTTCGCTCGAAAAAGCACTGGAAGAAAACCCGCAAATCAATACCGCGCTTATTTATATCGGTGCATCCCGCGCATACCATTCAGCCAGGGAGGCGCTTGATGTAAAGGGAATCAAGCTGGTGACCATGATTACCGAAGGAGTGCCTGAAAAGGATGCCAAAGCGCTGCGCAAATATGCTCTTGAGCAGGGAAAGATATTCAATGGCCCCTCATCAATCGGGATCATGACGGCAGGGGAGTGCCGCCTCGGCGTTATTGGCGGCGAATTCAAAAATCTGAAACTTTGTAATCTTTACCGGCCAGGCTCCTTTGGTGTCATTACCAAATCAGGAGGGCTCTCCAACGAAGCGATGTGGCTTTGCGCCCAGAATGGAGATGGTATTACCTCGGCAGTTGCCATTGGTGGAGATGCTTATCCCGGTACAGATTTTGTTACTTACCTCCAGATGTTTGAAAACGATCCAGAAACCAAGGCAGTTGTTATTATTGGTGAAGTTGGAGGAACACTTGAGGAAGAGGCTGCAGAATGGTATGGCCAGGAAAAACGGCGAATCAAGTTGATCGCCTCAATCGGTGGCACCTGTCAGGATGTGTTGCCGCAAGGCATGAAATTCGGTCATGCCGGTGCAAAAGAGGGCAAAAAAGGTCTTGGGTCGGCACGCTCAAAAATCAATGCGCTCCGTGAAGCAGGAGCTGTTGTTCCTGATACCTTTGGCGGCTTGAGCAAGGCAATCAAGCAGGTCTACCTGGAACTGCAGGCAAGTGGTGTGATCAAACCGGAACCGGAACTCGACGAAAAATTGCTGCCAGTACTTCCGCCGAGCGTTCAGGAAGTTATGAAACAGGGCGAGGTTATCGTAGAACCGCTGATTCGTACCACCATTTCTGATGATCGCGGCGAAGAACCCCGGTATGTGGGCTATGCCGCATCTGAACTTTGTGAGAAGGGATACGGGATTGAAGACGTTATTGGACTTCTGTGGAACAAGAAACTTCCATCGAAAGAAGAGTCTGAGATCATCAAGCGCATTATCATGATTTCTGCCGATCATGGACCGGCAGTTTCCGGAGCGTTTGGTTCCATTATTGCTGCATGTGCAGGTATCGACTTGCCTCAGGCCGTTTCAGCAGGTATGACGATGATTGGACCAAGATTTGGCGGTGCGGTAACCAATGCCGGCAAATATTTTAAGTACGGCGTCAAAGAATATCCTAACGACATTCCCGGATTTCTGAACTGGATGAAGGAGAACGTTGGGCCGGTACCAGGCATAGGCCACAGGGTGAAGAGCGTTAAAAATCCTGATAAACGCGTAAAGTATCTGGTTGAGTATGTTACAAACCAGACCACACTGCATACCCCTTGCCTCAACTATGCACTTGAAGTTGAAAAGGTTACGACGGCCAAAAAAGACAACCTTATTCTGAATGTTGACGGTACAATCGGCTGTATTCTTGTAGATCTTGATTTCCCGGAATACTCACTGAATGGCTTCTTCGTTCTGGCAAGGACTATCGGTATGATTGGTCACTGGATCGATCAGAACAACCAGAATGCTCGCCTGATCAGGCTTTACGACTACCTGATCAACTATGCGGTGAAGGAAGAACGTGAAGTGCCGGAAAAAAAATAACCAGTACCATCGGGCACAAACGACCATCATCGAGACAAAACAAAAGGCGGAAACATTCAATTTCTGCCTTTTGTCATTTACCCCTGACCCTAAAAACATGCCGTCCATCCTTAGCTTGAATCTTCAATGCCGTAAGCATTGCATATCGGTGAAAAACCAAAAAAACTGTAACGTTTTCTATTTAAATCGGTTAATGCGAATTTTGTATCAAAAACAACTTGATCGAAATAAAATCATTTTCAGAATTATCGGTTTTGAGCATTTTTTGTTTGACAACTACCATTAATTACGTTAAACTTGGAACAGAAATCAGTCAATGGTTGACTGATCGCTATTCAAGTAATTTGTGCCTTGGTTACTTGCCGGTATCTCTATCTATCAAAGCACATGTACTCTGAGACTAAACAATGAATATTTACATCGGTAATCTTGCTTATACTGTTTCTGAAGATGATCTTCGTGATGCTTTCTCCGAATTTGGAGAGGTTGCAAGCGCAAGTATCATTAATGACAAGTTTTCAGGCCGTTCCAAAGGCTTTGGATTTGTTGAAATGCCAAAGGACAGTGAGGCTCGTGAAGCAATCGAATCAATGAATGGCAAAGATTTGAATGGCAGAACAGTAACAGTAAACGAAGCAAAACCCCGCGAAGAAAGAGCTCCAAGAAGGGATCGCTACTAAGCTTTTCCAGCTTTTCAGCTATTAGTATCAAAACCCGGACAGAATGAATAGTTTTGTCCGGGTTTTGGTTTTTATACCGTTTACTTTACATAATATATATTATAGAACAAATAAGGGTTTGAATCAGAGAAGCCTTCACATGGGTGCACTACCCGAAAACTCTTCTGATCTGGTAAAAAGCTATTCGCCATAAGCTTTAAGGCTTTCACTCACCGACTGCTTGAACTCTCGCGAAATTTTGAAGGCCGGGACGTTCTTGGGATCGACGGTAACCTTTTCTCCTGTCCTCGGATTTCTTGCCTGACGCAGATTCTTGTGCCTGATATTGAATGAACCAAACCCTCTGATCTCAATTCGTTTTCCAGCTTTCAGAGAATCTATAATGCTTTCAAACAAACAGTTAACCACAGATTCCGTTTCATTTTTTGTCAAGCCGGTTTTGTGGGCAATGGCATTGACCAGATCAACTTTTGTGGTTGTGGTTCCCATGGCAATATCAAGCTTAAAATGTTATGGAGGGCTGGTGAGAAGTATTTAATTTACAATTCTTTAGGAGTATTCGAGCGTATAAAAAGTACTATCCTTCACTATTTTGTGGTTAGTTACCACTTGTTTAGAGAAAAGTGCCGTGGAAAAGCAGAGCCCTTGCTCAGTTGCATTGAGATTCAGCCATCACTGTCCGGGCAGAAAACTAACCCTAATATTGTACCTTTGATACCGTGTTACTTGCCAAGGGTTTTACACTGTTCAAAAAAATCACGCAAACGGTGCGTTCCGTAAAGCGGTGCGACAAAGTCTACTCTGCTGAGCGTCGTGGCAAAAAGCGCAACATCGTGCACGTCGCGATTGAAGAGACCAACTGCCGCAACCAACCCGTCAGCCGCCCAGAGTGGTAATGGAAACACAATTGGCTTTGTTTGGGCAAGTTCAATCGCCAGATCAACCATTTCGAGGTAGGTAAACACCTCAGGGCCACCGACTTCAACCTCTTTTGCCGTTCCATCAACCGCATCAACGCAAACCTTGGCAAGGTCAGCTCCATGAATGGGATTAGAGCGCTGGTAACCCTCTCCAACCATCAGCATGAAGCCTTTGCGAGCCCTGGCAACAAACTGCCCGATCTCAGAATAATAGCCGGTTGGGCGAATAATGGCGGACTCAATCTTTGCGGCTTTCAGTTCTCTGACAAACTTCTCATGAGCCTGGACGTTAGGGATATTCATCATCCGATGCGCGTCGAAAACAGACACATAAACGAATTTTTTTACCCCGGCTTTCAGAGCCACTTCAAGGAGATTCATGTTCGCCTGATAATCCACCTCAAAGATGGTATGCACAAAATCAGGCTTGATCATGCCAAGCGATGAAAAGACGACATCGATGCCATCACATGCCGCAGCAATGGTTTCTGGCTTTGTTGCATCACCAACAACAATCTCATCAACCAGATTCTCAAGAACAGGTGCAAAATAGGGGCCCGGTTGCTTGATCTTCTCTGGATTACGCACCAAGGCGCGCACCCAATAACCACGATTTTTGAACTCCTGCACGGCATAGCGACCGAGATAACCGGTTGAACCGGCCATAAGTACTCTCTTCATTGTTTGGCTGATAAGGTTTAAAAGAAATTTTTTCAACAGAACCCCCCTGAAATCAATACATTTCTGTGCCAATATATGTATTGTTCTCCAATGTTTTAAACTAAGGTATTACCAATAATCCGGGGTATTCCAACAAGTATTCTGAACACCATTTTTGCAAGAGGCTCGTACCGCAAGCGAGTGTTGCGAGCTGTTACCAATCGTATTTTAGGCACCAGGATTGATGCCACCTTTTCAGGTTTTTCTGCTATGACCTTTAAAAACCGGCTTGCCTCTTCGGTTGCATCTCGAAGCAGCAGATCTGTCAGCACAAGACCGGGACTCAGCTCATGGACACCAATACTCTTTACTCCTGCCGCTTTCAACTCCCGGGAGAGAAAATGGGTCAATTCAGCGACTCCCCTTTTCGAGGCCTTGTGCGGTACTGCCGAACGTGACAAGGCTGCCCCAGTCAATGAAAAGCCCATATTAAAAATATGATAGCATGGTTTTCCGGAGGGTGGTTGACGTTGCATAACGGTGACGGCTTCAGCGCACATCATGATCGAAGCAGCAAGATTTGTCGTGCATGTTTCAAGAATATCGCCCGCCTCCAGCTCCCATAACGGTCGCTTCAACATGCCCGAAGTACCGGCGTTGTTAATCCATCGATCAACTCCTCCAAGCTTGGCCACTGCAAAATTCGCAAGTAATCTCCCGGCAGTTGGATCGCCCACATCACATCCAATGCCATGAATCTCCCCTTCCGGCACCGCCAGCCGTAGAGCGTGTAATGCCTCCTCCAACCGTACGGAATTGCGGCCACAGATAACGACACGGTCACCTGCGGCAAGAAACTTAGAAGCAAGCGCATACCCCAATCCTTTGCTTCCTCCGGTGATAACAACACCGAGAGAGTTATCGTCATTCTTTGTTTTCACAAGCCAATGTTACCCGAATTATGTTTTCATCCTGATGAGGGTAACTTAAAGCAACCCCTTCCCTTTTGTGGTTAAACGGTACCTCTGTGACCGGCTGTTTGGCTTTTCAGGGATCGTGTAGGCAAGCAACCCGGATTCCCGCAGGCGCGGAAGTGCTTTGCGAAGATTACCACTCAATTGCTTGTGCCCCAGTGCAGCCGCAATCTCTGCTGATGAAAGGGGTTTTGTTGCGCATAGTGAAAGGATGTGGAGATCAACTTGTACCCGTACTTGTACCCCAACCTGTGCCCTTTTTGTCGTCCAAACTTGTGCCCCACGCAGCTCATTAGCTTGTGCCTCGCGTCCGACTTTTTCTTGTGCCTTATCTTGTGCTTTTCTTGACAAGACAAAAACCGGAACGGCAAGAAACAGTGTTAGCCGTATCCTCATACCCGCTTCCATAATCTGCGGTTCGGGCAACCCAAGAGCTGCAGCATTGTTAAAAATGGAGTGTATGCCACTACCCCACCGTTCAACAAGATTCAGCTCACGGAAGACTCGTGCTATGACATGGTTGCGAATTCTTGATGTGCCTTGTCTCATGGCCTCAATGGTCATGCCCGGAAGGAGAATACCGGGATTTTCTATTTCAATCCGGTCATCAAAAAAAGCGATACGGACAGGAGCGCTGCGCTGAGAGTAGTCGGCATGAAGCAGAGCATTGATAACGGCCTCTCTCAAAAGAGTGAGCGTTTTTGCTGCTTCCTCTAAAGTGTATTTTCCAAGGAAATCCATAACACTTTCAATCGCAAGAGGCAGGTGGTCGTAGATATCGACAGAGTCGAAGATGACAGCTCTGTTGGCTCCAGTGAATCGAGCGCATTGTATCCATGCATCGGAAAAGTGGAGTGCACGCTCTTTACCAAAAAGCAATACAGCGCCTCTTGTAGGAACCAGTCTTCGCTGGAAAGAAGTGAGGAGCTTGATGGTGACCAGCGCCTGTTCGTCCAGTTTCCAGTCGCCTGCAAAACATTTCTGGACTGCCGCCAGATCAAGATCATCTTTGCTCAATTCGGGCATGGGCATTTCATCATAGGATATCCCCTCTGCCGACCGTCCCAGTTCAGCAATCAAGGCTGTGTCAGCAGCATAATTGGAGTCGCCAATGCGGACATAGACGCCCCGCTCATGACCTTCGGCTTTCAGCCAGTGGGGCCTCAAAGCGCTCACAAATACCTCTATTACCAGCAGGGTTTTGTCGTGGATGGTGACAAGCTCTATATTGGGAATCAGATGAGGGGTAATCGAATCGGCAATGAGGCTCCGAAGCCTCTCCTCTTCATCGAGAGGAGCTTTGACGCCTGTAATCTGCCTGTCGTCACCGATGCCGATGACCAGGCGTCCACCCGCTGTATTGGCAAAAGCCACCAGCGTTTTCATCAACAGTGTCGGTGAAGCACTATCCCTTTTGAATTCAAGAGTTTTCCCTTCTGACCCGGCAAGGATGTGGTTCCAAAGATCTTTCACGGGATATCCCCCTTCATCATGCAGAATTTCACGGTTTCACCAGGGCCCTCTCTTGCTTCCTTCAGTGCTTTGAGCTATTTTGTACTGCAAGTGTTTGTCCATGGTTTTTTAGCTGATCAAAACAACCATTAATGTACAAATAACTTGTGCTCTTATAAGCGATTTTACTGGAGTAAACGACGAACATTACTTTTTAAACCAATGGAGGAGAGATGGGAGCAAAAGATATCATTCTTGAGGTACTGAAAAAAGAGAGCGAACCACTGAACGCAGGCAGAATTACCGAGCTCACCGGGCTGGATCGTAAAGAGGTTGACAAGGCCATGAAAGCTTTGAAAGATGAAGAGCTGATTGTCTCTCCGAGACGTTGTTACTGGGAGCCAAAAAAGCAGCAATAACGCTAACACATTTCAATTACATATCTGAACCCATGCACGCTACAGTGATATTTGACAGGAAAATGCCGATTTCCGGCATAAATGACAAGGGCCATGCAACCATGTTTGATGCCTCTGTAGCATTTTCAGGTACCGATTCGGCAGCCTCGCCGATGGAGACGGTGCTCGAATCGCTTGGAGCCTGTTCTATGATGGATATTATCAGCATTCTTCGCAAAATGAAGAAAGAGCCAGTTATCCTCAATGTAGCCCTTGATGCCAAAAGGTCAGAAGAGCACCCGAAGGTTTTTACCTCGATTCATCTCAACTATCGTCTGGAAGGTTCCGATTGCAGTCAGGACGAACTGGAAAAAGCCACCCGTCTTTCGATGGAAACGTATTGCAGCGTTGCCGCCATGCTCAGAAGATCAGGGTGCACCATAACCTGGTCTACCGATATTATCAGAGACTAAGGAGAATGGAACAAAAGCGCAAACCGTCCAAAAGCATACAGATGTTGATCTTTTTTTTTACTCGGCAGTTCCTATGGAACATTCGCAAGCTTCCGCTCACCTTCTGGTGAAACAAACCATACATTGCCCGATTCCCGATCAATCTTGTACGCACACGCGCTTCCTGCACCAACAATCTGGTATTTGTAGTCAGAGCATCCAGACAGTGATGCGCAAACAAACGCGATGACCAAAATAAATTTGAGCATAATGATTTCTGTTGATTAAAACAGAGTTTACTGAAAATTTTGGAGACAGACAAAAAGTGCGGTAAGCATTTTTTGTGCCGGATAAAAATAGAGGGCTCATTCCGACAAATTTGAACAACAGCAAGGGGAGATATTTGCACCTCCCCCTTGCGTAAACATAAATAAAAAATCAATCAGTTTCTTTTGCCGCCATTAGTTGGTCGATTGTCGGGAGGCGGATTGTTTGGATTGCGATTATCGTTGTTCCGCTGATCCCGGTTTTTGTCGTCAAAGCGTTGATCCTTGCTATTTCCACGATTTTTATCGTTAACGCGAGGCTCCCTATTGTCATTGCGATTGTTGCGGTTATTGTCGTCAAAGCGTTGAACACGGTTATCCCTGTTGCGATCGAACCTGTCGTTATGCCTGCGATATTCGATATCTCGCGTTCTCCTTATATCCTCCCAGCGGCGGCTTTTGATTCTGGTGGGAAGTCTGTTCTCGCGAACAATAGCCCATGGCCCACGGTAATTGGAAGAACAGTACCATATACCGTTTTGATTAATGTAGTAGAGGTCTCTATACAATATGATATCATAAGGACTCCCTACGGATATTGAAAACCCGAAATCCGACAGGCTGATAAAGTCTGGTCGAGTACTGAGAAAAAATGAGGGCTTTTCCCTTCCGCCGATATGAATGCTCACTTCCGCACGAGCATCGGCAGCGGGATTACCGAGTAACATTCCTGCAATTCCAGCAGCCAGCCAAATGCTTTTTTTCATGTATATTCTCCTGTAGTTAAAAGTTGTTCAGTAATAAGGTCTCTACGCATGTGACGATCTTTTGTTTTATTTCCAGCGCAGAGCATCTCTCAAACCTGAATTACGTTCTGTTTTTCTACTGACCGCAGAGCAAAATACTTCTTTATTCGCCCAGAGTTCAATGGCTTTTTTTGCTCTTGTCATACCGGTATAGATCAGCTCCCGCGTCAGAAGTTCACTGTCAACCGGTGGAAGAAGCATTATTACGCAGTCAAACTCTGAGCCCTGGCTTTTATGAATGGTCATGGCATAAGCGGTTTCATGGGCGGGAAGTCGTTCAGGCGGTATGCTGCGGACTCCGCCTTCGGGATTCGGGAAAAAGGCTTTCAGGAGACCTCCGTTATCTGGATCGGGAAAGAGAATCCCAGTGTCACCGTTAAAGAGGCGCATGGCATAGTCGTTGACCGTGACAAGGATGGGACGTCCACGATAGAAGATGCTTAACTGAGTAATCAGTCCTTGCCGGGCAAGAATCCTTTCGATGCTGTTGTTGAGACCACTTACCCCGTAAGGACCGTCACGCAGGGCGCAAAGTATCCTGAACCGGTCAAATCGCTCCAGCGCTTCATCAGGAGAGGTGGCTTCAAGATAGCTCTGATAGCCTTCGGTTACGGTTGATGCCAGGGCAGTCCGCAACTCTTCAGGGTCGGGTGACGATTGCCAGAGAATAGTGCCCGCTTCATTGCCCTGCAAAAGCTCCAGCGCCTCCCTTTCCTGACCAGCATTCACTGCCCGGCTGATTTCAGCGATGCCGCTTCCCGGCTGAAAGCGGTAGTTTTTTTCAAGCACAACTTGTACAGAAAAGAGCGGTGAAGCGGGGTTCTCCTGACCAGCGCTGTAAATATCCCCAAGGACCGCACCAGCCTCAACCGAGGCGAGCTGATCTTTGTCTCCCAGCAGAATAAGACGAGCAGTTGGCTTGAGCGCCGCCACAAGAGCGCTCATCAGTGGGAGGGCAACCATTGATGCTTCATCAATAATAACCGTGTCAAAAGGAAGCGGGTTCCGTGCTGAATGGCGAAACCTGGTTGAACCAGAGATGCTTCCAAGCAGACGCTGAATGGTGACAACATTGTCCGGAATTGCAGACTTGACCTCATCAGAACAGTTCAGAGTGTGGCGGATATCGTTAACGGATTGTTTCAGCCTCGCCGCAGCCTTGCCTGTGGGTGTCGCCATGGCAATTCGCTGTTTTCTGCCTCCATCCTGCTCAAGCAACAGCGCAAGAATGCGGACAACCGTTGATGTTTTGCCGGTTCCCGGGCCACCGGAGATAACGCAGAACAGCCTCTGGAGAACAACCATCGCGGCCCCTTTCTGGCGATGATCAGCACTTTCGGGAAAAAGTCTTTCAATCGATTTATGGAGCTTCACGTCAGCAATATCATCTGTAACCGCTGCGGCTTTCTGCAGAATGATCTCGGCAAGCTCATGCTCGTATCTCCAATAGCGGTAGAGATAAAGGCGGCCTGCGGCATCAAGCACCAGAGGACGATGATGCTTACCCGGCACAGTGACGACTGAGGCACTTCTCACCAACTCCAGAAGAGCATCAAGCTGAGGCAAGAGCAGTTCTTTACCGTTCACCCTGACCGTATGCCCAGCAATATCAGCAAGGTTCAGGCAGAGGTTGCCCCGCCCGATAGCACTGCTGGCAAGAGAAACCACAAGCAGGAAGATCTCACTGACCTCACCGGAGCTCTGCCTGCCGATAAATTCCGCAAAATGGCGGTCAATGGCCCGCTCATGAAACTCAATAGTCATAGGCTTATCCTCCCTCCTCAATCAAAAGATCGGTCAAAGCCTCAATCAGCTCTTCAGATGGAAGGTCACGGAAAAAGCCTTTGCTCTCTCCAAGCTCCCTGCTCACCCCTCGCAGAAAAACGTAGATCACGCCGCCGAAATGGGTGGTGTAATGATAGTTTTTGACCCTAAGTGCAAGATAGCGGTTGAGCGCCACGGTGTAAAGCAGGTACTGAAGCGGATAGAGATTGCTCTGCATCGCCTGCGTCATGGCTGATTGCCCGTAGTCATCAATGGAGTTGCCAAGATGGTTGGATTTCCAGTCGAGCAGATAGTATCGGCCTTCCTGCTCAAAAACCATATCCATGAACCCCATGAGCATTCCCTTGACAGGCTTGAACTGGAGAGCCTCGGCAAGCCGGGCAAGGTCAATTCCTCCGGACAAAAAACCGTGACGCGCAAGAAGCTCACCAAGCAACGAGGAGTTGATAAAACGGAGAGGAAAGAAAAATTCCAGCTCTGCACTCCAGCTCCCCTTCTTGAGAGTGCCAAGGGTAAAGGAAGCTTCCGGCGATGAGAGCGGCGTCCTGAGCACGTTGTGCACCATCCCGGTAAGATGAGGTTCCCACTCCGGTTTATAGTTGTAGCGTTCCAGACCCTGCACCACCAGCTCACGAATTGACTCATCAGAGGGCGAGGCAAAATCGAGCTTTTCAAAAATTCCGTGCATGAAGATACCTGCCTGGGCACCCTTCGGAAAAGTAAAAATGCTCT
>JBAXBW010000020.1:0-24966 GCA_037141805.1 Chlorobiaceae bacterium
CATGAATCTTCTTCAGACCACTCAACAATTTTTACATAACGGATACTTTCGCTCAGTTTTTTGATTCCTCTATTGCTCCTTTGACTGCTTTTTCTTGATAACGCTGAGCGTCATCTCCTGGCTGCCCAGAAATAACAATTGATTTGCTTACGTCAGGATGCACAAAGTTTCTGTGACTACCTTTTCCGCCGCGATTGATGAAACCAGCTTGTTCAAGTTCTCTTATCAATTCTCTAACCTGAATTATTCATCAAAGTCATAAAAAAAGGGTGCAAAAGATATCACAATTGCTTATATTATTGGTAGTTAAAGTCAATAAATAAGACGCAATATCCATGCAGCCCTTTGAACAGAATATACTCAAACAAGAGAGTACCCAACAAACATTATTTCCTTACGATTATACGTCGTCCGTTGCACCGATCAAGGGTAAAGAAGTTGCCATTGATTTCCATGGTGGCAGTATCACCAGTGATGCTGGAGTGTTGCTGTTGAGTGAAACCGAGTCTGAGGTGAATATCATATCAAGGCTGTCAAAGTGCATTCATGATTCCCGACGTTTTTCTTCGATTACTCATTCAGTCAACGACCTGCTGACTCAGCGAATCTTTCAAATTACCTGTGGCTATGAGGATGGGAATGACTGCAACAGTTTACGCACGGATCCTGCGATGAAAATGGCTGTTGGAAAGTTACCTGATACTGATGGTGATTTGGCCAGTCAACCCACCATCAGCAGACTGAAAAACATGATTACCCGCCCAGAACTTTATCGGATGGCAAAAGTGTTTCTGGATCAGTTCCTTGCATCATATAGCGAACCACCAGAGATAATTGTGCTTGATTTTGATGATACTGACGATACGGTTCATAGTCAACAACAATTGGCACTTCTATCGGCGCATCTTTGGAACTGAAGTAGGTCGATGAACAGGGATAAATACCTCCTGAAAAGATAAGGACACTTTCTACCCTCCGATTTCTGACATACTTGTTCTGCCGCAATCTGTCGCAGAATGCTTTCCGTCCAAAGGTTTCAGTGAGACTGCTTTCCGGAACAAATCCGAGATTGATTCATGACTGGCATTGCTGCGAAGCAGTGGTAACAACTTCAACCCCTTTTGCTCATAAAGACAACTGATGACTGTCCCGTCAGAGGTAATACGGATCTTGTTGCACTGGCTGCAGAAATTTCTTGTGAATGCAGGAATAATGGCAATCGATCCTTTATGATCAGGCAAAAGATAACTGAAATACTGGGTTGAGTGGCCTCTGATAGTCTGAAGCCCGGAGTAATTACTTTTCAGGAACTCCTGAATTTTATCGGCGCTGAAAAATTTTCCTGTGCGCCAGATTTGATGGTCGTCAAACGGTTGCAGCTCCAGAAATCGAACGGTGACGGCATGCTCTCTGGTAAGGTCAACAAATCGCAAAATTTCATCGCTATTGATGTCCCGCATCAGGACAACGTTGAGTTTTGTGGGAATTACAGCCGTTGCAAGAAGGTTGTCGAGATTATGACGCACTCTGCCATAAGCATCTCTTCTTGTTATGGCATGATATCGTTCACGATCAAGCGTGTCAATACTGAAATTTATGGCGTCGAGACCAGCATCAACAAGAGCGGGAAGAAAACTGTCGAGCAGCAGGCCGTTGGTTGTCAGGTTTACCGTTTTTATCCCTGGAATTTTTTTGGCTTCACGAACCAATTCTACAATATCCGTGCGCAGAAGAGGTTCCCCGCCGGTAAAACGCACCTTTGTTACCCCGAGAGTGGCAAGCACCTTTATGATGGTCATGATCTCCTGCCAGCTCAGTTGAGAGTGAGCATCAGTTCTCTCTTGATGCGCCTCGCTCATGCAGTAAGAGCATCTCAGGTTGCAACGCGCAGTAACGGCTATACGCACATAATCTACAGGTCGGTGAAAGGTATCGACAAGGGAACTCTGGAGGGTACTGCTCATGCTGAAAGAAAAAATGCATTATGAAGGAAAAGGTGCCGCTCTTTATTGATGAGCCAGCACCTTCCCCAATATAACAAGCATTACCAACAGTTACTTTATTGTAACATCGTTGTTCGACAAGAGACTTACCGTTTTAATGGCATCATCAAGTTTGCCGGTATACTTTTTTACCCCAACCTTTGTGCCCTTGTACCAGGGCATAGTTGTTTTTGGATCGGTGTAGGAAGAGGTCAAATCATTCATCGTACCCCGCTCATGGAACATTAGACCAAAAACAAGTCCGGGTTTGGTAGCATCGTTGACATAGACAAGCGCCAGACATGAACCCTCCTCATTGAAGACCTCAGCCATATCACCGGTATCGAGATTGAGCTTGACCGCGTCATCAGGATGAATTTCCACATAAGGAAGTGGAAGGGACAAGATCTTCTCAGGAATCCTCTTATCGTGATACATGGTCTGCCAGACATGCTGGGAACGTCCGGTGGTAAACCAGAACGGATAGGTTGGGTTATCGATATATTTTGCCACTTCCTCCGGATAACCTGTCCAGGCATCGGTACCGTACCATTTGAAAAGCCCGTCTTTGGTAGCAAAGCTGTACTGGTAACGACGCTTGGTTCCCACCAGTTTGCCTGTTACGGGATCCTGACGCACAGGGGTCTGGATGCCTTCGTTGCCAAGTTTTCTCAGCATCTCATGCGTCACTCCTTTATAGCATTCCGCTGAAAGCCTGGCCTCATCGGTTTCGGCAACTCTATTGTCGCCGAATTCATGCGATCCAGCCTCAAATACCTCAGCATCTGTTTTCCAGTCCATGCCACTGAAGCGCTCAGCCATCTCCTTGTTCCCTTCAGCTTCATAAAGCGCCTTGAGCTTATTACCAACAAGCGCAAGAATCTTCCAGTCTGGAAGGGCTTCTCCAGGAGCATCCATAAACTTGTCATAAATCCTCAGAAGACGACTATGGCAATTGACTGAAGTATCAACGGCTTCACCCCATCCTGCTGCAGGAAGGATCAGCATGGCATCTTCTGCGGTGTGGGTCTTGTAGATGTCCTGGACAATCATAAACAAACCGTCCGTTTTTTTAAACGCCTCAAGAACCTTCGCGACATAGGCTTTTGGATCAGAAGGAATACCGCCATTATCGAGATAATCGAGAAGATTGGCAGCCCGTTTTTTTACCGATTTTTTAAAGAACTTGCTGTTTGGTGTCGACAGATAGGGATCGGTTGCTCCTACCCAATAGATTTTTCCGCCGCCGCCAGTAATGTACTTGTCAACGTTTTTCGGAGGGCCTCCGGCATAGATAGAACCTGGAGTCGGAGCTGGCGGTCTTACATACCCTTCCTGATGGCCACCGAGTCTTCCACATCCGGTACCTGGCCTCCCAACATTGTGGGTCATAACACTAAGCTGCGCTATTGCGGCTACCTGGTCATAATTTTTCATGTTCCAGATGATGCCTTTCTCGTAAAGCGTCAGCGTTCTGCGCCTGAAACCACCGGCTTTGGGTTTGGCAATCCAGGCCGCCGCCTCTTCCATCTCTTTCCGGGAGATTCCGGTAATCTTTTCGGCATTTGCAAGAAGAGTGTCAAATGGCGTTGCAAGCTCCAGTGACTTGTTTCTATAAGCCTCAAAGGTTGACATATCGGTACGTTTCAGGAGATAGTCGCCGTCGTACCAACTGTTCTCCCATACAATTCGTGCAAGTGCATTGGCCAGAATCCAGTCAGTGCCAAGGTTTGGACGAAGATGCAGAACCCGCTCGGCGCAAATATCCTGGCTGACAGTCGTCGTGGCATTTTTACGGGGGTCAATAATAACAATTCGACCCTCTTCGGCAGGCTCGCCTGCTGCAAATTCTCTCTTTTTCTCGTCAATTGAGCCACCCTGAAGGTTTGGCATTATGTGCTCAGTATAAAAAACAGTAGCTCCCTCGTAGGCATTTGCCCCCCAGAGGACAATGGTATCAGCAAGACGGGCATCATCAACGTCATAATTAAGCTCGTGCATACCACGCTCTCTTGAACCCCACACCTCCGAATTGTATGCCGGACGATTATGAATGGAGAGATACTGTGTTTTTATGCCGCTCAGGAAGAGCTTGCCAGCACCCCAGTTATCTTCAAATCCAAGACCAGAACTTCCGTGATCATAAAACTTCATGGCAATACTGTCGGCTCCGTATTTGTCCATAGAGCTTTTGGTCAATGTTGCGATGATTTCAACGGCATGATCCCAGGAAATAGCAACAAAACCATTCCCTTTTCTGAGCAACGGATCTTTAAGGCGATCCCTGGTGTACCCGGTCGGAGTATATGCCGTCAGTGCATTGGTCCCACCCCTGATGGAGTAATCTCCTTTGTTGATTCGAGATTCTTTTGCAGCTATGATGGCGAGATGGTATCGGTGACCATTTTTTCTGGTAATAACATTGTGCATCGTTTCCGTGTAGGAAAAACCTGACAACAATTGTGCCTGCTTCGACAGATCAACATGAAATGCATTGGATTTTGCTGTTCCACTTTTCTTTTCAGGCCACACATAGACATTGTAGCCGCACCCGGCGCTGCAATACTGGCAGACTGTTGTATATGTTTCCGCATCCAGTGGTGGAATGGGAAGAGAGTCTTGTCTTTTAAAGAGTGACATAGTATGATTTCTCCTAACTCATTTTAAGATTGCCGATTCTGCCGTAAATGAGACCTTCGACCCCTTCAGCATAAATATTGCCGGTTCCAGCATCAAGCCGCAGAACAATTTGTGCTACCCACTGGGATGCAAGCCCCTGATAGGTCTGACCATTGCGGGATACATCGAACATGGAGTAATGACACTTGCAGACAAGGCGACCTTTATTGTAGGCTAACGGGCAGCCCATGTGAGTACAGATTGTGGAGAAGGAAACGATGTTTTTGCCCTTGCCAACCCCGCCGATGGCTTCGTTATCGACTTTTACCAATACACAGGGGGATTTGTCGTCAGGATAAGTAAACGTAACCGGCTCATTCACCTTGAGATCCTTGATGTTGCCAATTTTTTTTGCCGGGTATCCTTTCGGAGAAGCTGCTTGACCCTCTCTGTTAAGTCCGGCAAAAAAAAGAAGGGCGCTGGCTGACGTTGTTTGAATAAACTTTCTTCGTGAGATAGTCGACATAATCTCCTCCTGTTAAAGGTAACAATTGCTATTTCTCGGGTGAGAGAGGAAACACACAAAATCAAGTACGTTGCAGATTACATAAATGAAGGGACATCAAAAAATAGTTTTGACCGTTTTTTGTGATCGATCTCATGTATAATGTAAATTTTAGTCATATTTTAGGGTTTCAAATAGCAAGGGCAAGCAGCCAAAACCAGACAGTAAGGAGAACAGGAGTGGCACGCAGTAAAGAGTTGATCGGCCTTGAAGGTTCTGTCTGGTTTCAGAAGGCTGAAAACAGGTTTCTCGGTGGCGACCGGATTGCCCTGCTTGAAAAAATTGAGGAGCTTGGTTCGATCAGCAGCGCCGCAAAAGCAGTTGGTATCAGCTACAAGACGGCATGGCATTTGGTCAACATGATGAATAACCTTTCCGAAAAGCCTTTGGTTGATCGGACGACAGGTGGAAAAGGTGGTGGCGGCACCTTGTTAACCAGTGAGGGAAAAAAAGTTATTGAACAGTTCCGTGTTGTTCAGGAAGAGCACCGAAAGTTTCTTCAGAATCTCGGAGATCGTCTCGGAGAGAGCAATCATCTTTATCAATTTCTCAAAAAAATAGCCATGAAAATCAGTGCTCGCAATATCTTTTCCGGTACTGTGGAAAAAATCATCCCGGGAGCAGTCAATGCTGAAGTTGTCCTTCTGCTCAATGGAGGAAGCCGTATTATCGCCATTATCACCAATGGTTCCGTTGATAATCTATGCCTGAAAGAGGGCTTGAATGCTTATGCTATCATCAAGGCAAGTTCAATTATTATCGGCCAGGAGCTGCACGAGGCTAAAATAAGTACCCGCAATATTTTGCCCGGCATAATCAGCAAGCTTATTGACGGCCCGGTCAGTACCGAAGTTGATGTGGAAATTGGTGGAGGGAATGTCATCTCCGCCGTTATTACTCATGGCAGTTCAGAAAAGATGTCATTGAAAGAGGGCGACCATGCCTGCGCGGCATTCAAGGCCTCAAGTGTCATCATCGGGATAAGCTGAACACGCATAAATTTTATGAAAACGCAAGATTTTTTTTGGAAATTTGCAGAAATATGATTAACAATCGTTAATGCTTAACAAATAACCGTTGACTTATGAATTCAGGAACTTCAAAAACCTTGACGATGTGCTGCTGCTGTTGCAGATGTCAACACCATTCTGACACGGAGATATCGGGAAGGAGATAGTTACTCATTTGAATTCATGAAGTACGTAAAATCTTGCAAGCCGACTCTGAGTGTCAGAGTCGGCTTTTTTATTTTCATTTTATTTGAAAAACAACAAGTTAACATACAGAAAGCATATCATGTCATCTTCAACAACTACAATCACATGCGTTGGCATCCCGTTACCGATTGTAAAACTGAACCGTGTGGCGCTGCTCGTGGGCATTGCTTCTGCCATAGTGTTCCAGTTGCCGGTTGTAACCACCGCACTTTTTGTTATAATTCTTTCCGCTGTCGTTTTTGGCAAAAACGGCAGCCTCATTTTTTTTGTCGGATCGCGCCTTTTTGCCAAACAAAACATGACGGCTGAGAGTGAAGACCCGAGACTCATGCGATTCAACAACTCCATTGCAGCAATTCTGCTTGGAGGAGCCCAGATCGCCTTCCTTTCTGGGGCACCTCTTGTCGGGTGGATCCTTTCTGGAATGGTTGCTGTTGCAGCCACCATAGCACTTGCAGGCTTCTGCTTCGGCTGCTTCCTGTTCTACCAGTTCAATCTGCAACGCTTCAGGCTTTTCGGAAGCAGGCCGCAGATCAACGAACAAAAAACTGCATAAGAATTTATTGTAACCATCACCACTAATGTAGAGGAGAGTCTATAAAATGAGTTCAGAAAACTATCGCTTTGAAACGCTTGCACTGCACGCAGGCCAGCCCGTTGACGCCACACTCTCTCGTGGAGTGCCGGTTTACCGCACGACCTCCTATCTCTTCAAGAGCACGGAACATGCCGCAAACCTTTTTGCCTTGAAAGAGCTTGGCAACATCTATACCCGGCTCATGAACCCGACTACCGATACCCTTGAGCAGCGGGTCACTCAGCTTGAAGGAGGCGCTGCCTCGGTTGCCGTCGCATCGGGCACTGCGGCAATTTTCAATACGATCATCACCCTGGCAGAAGCTGGCGACAACATTGTTTCCGCCAACAACCTCTACGGCGGCACCTACACCCAGTTTGACGCTATCCTTCCGAAATTTGGCATCAACGTCACCTTTGTTGACCCGAAGGATCCTGCCAATTTTGAACATGCTATCACAGACAAAACCAGAGCGCTCTTCATTGAAACCATCGGCAACCCTGTGCTCGACTACACCGATGTTCGCGCTATCGCTGAGGTTGCTCACCGCAATGGCCTGCCGCTGATTGTCGATGCAACCTTCACTACTCCTTACCTGCTTAAAACTATCGACCTTGGAGCTGATATTGTGATCAACTCCCTGACCAAATGGCTTGGCGGCCATGGGGCAGGAATAGGCGGCATTATTACGGATGCAGGACGTTTCAACTGGAATGGCGGACGCCATCCACTCTTTACCGAGGCTGACAACAATTACCACGGTCTGCGCTGGGCCATCGACTTGCCGGAACCTCTTGCGCCAATCGCATTCGCCCTTAGGTTCCGCACCGTTCCGCTGAGGAATCTCGGCGCCTGCATAGCGCCTGACAACTCATGGATACTGCTGCAAGGCATTGAAACCCTGCCTGTCAGAATGGCCCGTCATTCTGAAAATGCGCTCAAAGTTGCCGAACATCTTGCAAAGCATCCCGGAGTTGCGTGGGTTCGTTATCCCGGCCTGAAAAATGACCCTTCCTTCTCCAAAGCTTCAAAAGATTTGAAAAACGGGTTTGGAGGCATGGTTGTCTTTGGAGTAAAAGGTGGTTACGACGCCGCCGTGGAGATTATCGACAACATCAAACTCTTCTCACACCTGGCCAATGTTGGCGATGCCAAGAGCCTGATCCTCCATCCGGCAAGCACCTCACACAGCCAGTTGACCAAAGAACAACAACAGCAGAGCGGACTTTCTCCCGACCTGATACGCCTCTCCATAGGCCTTGAACACCCTGACGACCTGATTGAAGCACTCGACGAAGCGCTTCAAAGAGTGGCAACGAAACCATAACCATGAAAAACGAATACAAAAACAACTCTGTCGTTCTCGCCGATACCCAGTATTTAACCAATGAAGCGATTCACTCAATGTTAAGTCCTCTTTTCCATGCGTTCTATACCGTATCAACAAAGGCCGGTCTACAGCAGTATCTGCAAAAGGAGACCATTTCGCTCATCATCACCGATGATCTCCTCTTCGATTTTGATTCAATCAATGATCTTGCTGATGTAAGAAAAAAACACCCGGAGACAGGAATTGTTGTTTTAACAAACGCCATAACAAACCTTAAAATAAAGGAGTTAAATGATCTGGGCATCAGAAATATCGCATTGAAAACCGATGATCGCGAAGAGATATTTCATGCTGTTGACGCAGCACTGAAAGGGAAAAAATATTATTCGGGAAATGTTCTTGATATCCTCTTGAAAAAAGAGACTCCTTTTGAGGATGCCAGCACCCTGACCACTTCAGAAATCGAAATAGTTCGCATGATTTCCGGCGGTTTGTCAACAAAGGAAATTGCAACAAAACGACATATCAGTTTCCATACCGTCATGACACACCGAAAAAACATTTTCCGCAAACTCAGTGTTTCAAGCAGTCCGGAACTGCTTATGTTTGCCATAAAAGCAGGATTGATCGATAACATCGAATACCATATCTGATACCGTATTTATGGTATATCCAATACCGCAAATGCGCTATTTGCATTCACACAATTATTGATGATGTTTCGCTTTGTTTTAACCAATAAATAACGACAATAATCATGGGACACATCGCAAAAAAACTGACTGATCTTATCGGCAACACACCGCTCCTCGAACTTAGAAATCTCAATCGCGAGCACAACACAAAGGCGACAATTATCGCAAAACTTGAATACTTCAATCCCGGTGGAAGTGTCAAGGACAGAATCGGATATGCCATGATCGAAGATGCGGAAAAGAAGGGACTCATCAATCAGGAGAGCATCATCATTGAACCCACAAGCGGGAATACCGGTATAGCTTTGGCATTTATTGCCGCCGCAAAAGGATACCGACTGATCCTTACCATGCCTGAAACCATGAGCCTTGAACGCAAGAATCTGCTCAAGGCTCTTGGCGCTGAACTGGTACTGACACCAGGCCCGGAGGGAATGGTCGGAGCAATCAAAAGAGCAGAAGAGCTGCACGCGGAATACGAAAACTCTTTTGTTCCCCAACAGTTCAAAAACGCTGCAAATGCCGAAATTCATCGTAAAACAACCGCTGAGGAGATATGGAATGATACCGACGGCAATGTTGACATTTTTGTCAGCGGCGTTGGCACCGGTGGCACCATCACTGGTGTTGGAGAAATTCTCAAAGAGCGCAACCCTGAAGTAAAAATCGTGGCTGTTGAGCCATTCGATTCACAAGTGCTCGCTGGCGGCAAACCGGGCCCGCACAAAATACAGGGCATCGGCGCAGGGTTTGTTCCCGATATTCTGAACACCTCCATCATTGACGAAATTATTCCTGTAAAAAACGAGGACGCACTGCGTACCGGACGACAACTGGCAAAAACCGAAGGACTGATTGTCGGCATCTCTTCAGGAGCCGCAGTTTACGCTGCAATTGAGCTTGCACAGCGGGAAGAAAACCGGGGAAAACGCATTTTAGTTATTCTGCCGGATACAGGTGAACGCTACCTCTCAACGCTTCTCTATCATTTCGACAGTGATTCTGCAAACTTTTAGCGCTGAAAGACAACTTTATTAATCTGGAGAACCGGGCAAAACACGAAGGTTTATTACTATGGGAACCAACAATAACAGTGTCATTGAGGAAGCAATAAAACTATTATCCACCACCAGTGATACAGAAATCGACGGTACAGGACATCACGAACATCCGTTGCCCTCAATTGAAAAAATCAGGGAGATTGTTGAGCTTCTCCGATCGATAATCTTTCCGGGTTATTTCGGCGGGCCTGTCCTGCGCAAACAGTCCCGCCAACACTTTCTGGGTGTACGGATAGAGAAACTCTATGGATTGCTCACTGAACAAATTCTCAGTGTCCAGCATTTCGACACAGAAATCAGTGACTCCAAGCACGCGCTGGAAACAGCAGACGAAAACGCCGGGCAGTTTATCGAAATCCTGCCGGAGATCCGGCGAAAACTGTGGACTGACGTAAAAGCGATATACGATGGTGATCCGGCTGCAAAAAATTATGGGGAAATCATCTTTTGCTACCCGTCAATCAGGGCGGTCATTAATTATAGAGCAGCTCACACCCTGCTCTCACTGGGTGTACCCCTGATTCCAAGAATCATTACAGAGATGGCGCATTCCGAGACCGGCATCGACATCCATCCCGGCGCTCACATCGGCGACTATTTCTGCATTGATCACGGAACTGGTGTGGTCATAGGAGAGACGTGCATCATCGGAGACCACGTTCGCCTCTACCAGGGAGTAACACTTGGCGCAAAGAAATTTGAACTTGATGATGAGGGCAATCCGGTCAAGAATGTTCCACGTCATCCAATCATTGAGGACAATGTTGTCATTTACTCAAATGCCAACATTCTTGGCAGAATTACGATTGGCAAAAACTCGGTTATCGGAGGCAACGTCTGGCAGACAAGAAGCGTGCCACCAAATTCGAGAGTATTGCAGCAGAAAGCTGTTGAAACAAGCTTTACAGACGGTCTCGGCATTTGAAAGATCACGTTCATCGATCACCTTTAAACCATTGAATTAAACCATGAACGCACAACCAGAATCAAACAGTTATCTCCAGCGCAGTGTAACAACCCATGTGGCGAGAAATCTGGCCAATACGACCAAGACTCCTCCCCAGATGAACTCCATAACCCCGAGGTGGCTCCTGAAGCTTCTCCCGTGGGTTCATGTCTCCTCTGGCACCTATCGCGTCAACCGGACAAAAATTGAGCTCCAGAAACCGGAGCGTATCGGCATCGATTTTCATGACGGTATAGCCTCGTTCAGACCTTCAGCGTTGAAAAGCATTCCCCTTTTCGCCTCGTTTGACGACGACATTATTGGACGCATTGCAAGCAAGTTTGTGCTTGAAGAGGCCGAACTTGGCAACACCCTGATTCTTGAAGGCGAAGAGCGTCATAAAATCTTTATTATAGCACACGGACAGGTCGAGATTTTAAGCAAGGGACTTCATGGAGAGGATCTCCGTATCGCCCTGCTTTCGGAGGGAGAATATTTCGGTGAAGAAGAGCTTGTTTCAGAAAAACCCTCCTCGGTCACTATCCGTACTATCACTCCCGGCTCGTTTTTTTCCTTATCCAGCGTTGATATCGAAAAGCTGTTCAGGGAATCGCCATCACTGAAGGAGTCATTTCAGAACACGGTTGACGAGTATCTCAAAATACGCTCTACCGTCAACAAACACGGTGAAAAACACATTGATCTTATTGCCGGATTTGAGGAAAATGTCGAAATACCGGAAACCTATGTAGATTACTCGAACAAACCTCGCGAATACTCGCTGCAGGCTATCCAGACTGTTGTGCGCGTCCATACCCGGGTCTCCGACCTCTACAACGAACCCTTCAACCAGATTGAGCAGCAGATGCGCCTCACCATTGAGGGCATCAAGGAGCGTCAGGAGTGGGAGTTTATCAACAACAGAGAGTTCGGCCTGCTTCATTCTGCCGACCCTGGACAGCGTATCAGCACCCGTTATGGCACACCAACCCCTGATGATCTTGACGATCTGCTCACCAAGGTGTGGAAAAAACCGGCTTTCTTTATTGCTCATCCCAAAGCAATTGCAGCCTTTGAGCGCGAGTGCACCTGGCGCGGCGTGCCACCTGCCACCATCAACCTGTTCGGAACCCCAGTGCTCACCTGGCGCGGCGTACCGCTTATTCCGAGCGACAAGCTTGAAATCAACAAAAACAGCAAGTCCGGCCACGGAACAACCAATATTATCCTGGTTCGTGTCGGTGAAAATGAGCAGGGTGTGGTTGGACTGCATCAGGCAGGAATTCCCGGAGAGATCAGCCCAAGCCTTTCGGCCAGACTGATGGGACTCGACAAACTTGGCGTCGCCTCCTATCTGCTTACCCTCTACTCTTCACTTGCTGTACTCACTGATGATGCTCTCGCAATACTTGAGAATGTCGAAGTGGGCTACTATCACGATTACGAACATCGCACTTCCGGAACCAAAGTAAAATAAAAGAACTCTTTGACAACCCGTCATGGCAGACACATTTACTGTCTGCCATGAAATTCACAATTGTTTATTTTATGCCAGAAGCATATCAACATCCGAACATCACTGGAGCCGAGAGCGAATCGCTGAATCCGACATATATTGCGCAGCTTGCAAGCCGTTTGTTCAATGAAGTTCCCGAGGCCGGAAACGTCCCGAGAAGTGAAGGCGATGCCTCAGAAGCACCTTCCGCTGTAACCACGGCATTCCATGATAAAACAGCATTCATCGGGGCAAGGGATACCGTGGATTTCTCATCCAGTGCAGCCACATCGCCAACTTTGCACGATTTCTATTTTCTGCCGCAAGCGCAAGAAAAAGAGCCTGAACCGCTTGAGCACCATGCCAATAAACTGACCGAACAGCAGAACTATTCAGAGAGTGGCAAGGGCTCGAATGGTCTTGACCAGCTTTTGCGACGCTCACTGCCGGCTCAGAGTGACGGGAATGAATGTTTCGCAGAAAAGCTCTACAGAGAGTTCTCCGAGCAACAAGGCAGTCCCGTTATGGATGTCGTTTTTCAGGCTCTGCGCGGTGGAGCCGAGTCGTCTGCCAGGCAGGGCGTTGACCGATCATCCTTTACACAACCCGAGTTTCCCGGCAAATCGCCTGCACCAGTTTGGCCAAACAGCAGCCCCGAAACACCGGGCAGCGCAGCATTGCCATTTGCTCCTGCAGAACCATACTATTTTCTGCGTGAACCACAACAGCCGATCCATCAGGCTGAAGGGTTTGATGTTACCACCATTCGCAAGGATTTTCCGGTCTTGCACCAGAAGATTCACGGCAAACCCCTTGCCTGGTTCGACAATGCCGCTACAACGCAAAAGCCACTGAGCGTCATCAACGCTGTCGCGCAGTTCTACGCCACGGACAATTCGAATATCCATCGCGGGGCTCACACCCTTGCCGCCCGCGCCACTGACGCTTATGAAGGGGCACGCGAAAAGATCCGCCAATTTATAGGTGCCGGTTCCACATCAGAGATTATCTACGTCCGGGGAACCACCGAGGGCATAAATCTTGTGGCACAAACCTGGGGCAGAAAGTTCCTCCAGCCGGGTGATGAAATTATCCTCTCCATTCTTGAGCATCACGCCAACATTGTTCCCTGGCAGATGGTTGCCCAGGAAAAAGGGGCTCGCATCAGGGTGGTGCCCGTCAACGAACGGGGCGAAATCATGCTTGAAGAGTACACCAAACTGCTCGGGCCCAGAACACGGCTTGTTTCACTGACACAGGCCTCAAACGGCCTTGGCACCATTCTTCCGATCAAGGAGATGATTCAACTGGCCAAACGCTATGACGCCAGAGTGCTGGTTGATGGTGCCCAGTCGGTTGCCCATATACCGGTCAACGTGCAGGATCTTGATGCCGACTTCTTCGTTTTTTCAGGCCATAAAATTTTTGCTCCGACCGGGATCGGTGTCGTCTATGGTAAAAAAGAGCTGCTTGAGGTGATGCCCCCGTGGCAGGGTGGTGGCAACATGATCAAGGATGTCCGTTTTGAAGAGACCATCTACAACGAAGCGCCAGCAAAATTTGAGGCTGGAACACCCTCAATCGGCGACGCTATCGGGCTTGGCGCAGCACTCGACTACGTCCGAAAAATCGGACTTGAGAATATTGCCCAATACGAGCACGAGCTGACCGAGTACGGTACAGAAAAGCTGATTCGCATTCCCGGCCTGCGTCTGATTGGTACAGCAAGAAACAAGGTGGGCGTCCTCTCCTTTGTGCTGAACAATCTGCCGAACGATGAGGTGGGCAAACTTCTTGACCGCGAAGGCATTGCCGTCCGCGCCGGGCACCACTGCACCCAGCCGTCGTTGCGCCGATTTGGAGTTGAGGGCACCGTGCGGCCATCGCTGGCGTTCTACAACACGAAGGATGAGATAGACCGGCTTGCCGATGTTATTAACCATATTCAACGGCGATAACCATGTACTCTTCAAAACGCAACGTTGATCATGAAAATGTTGCGTTTTGAAAAGAAAGAAGAAAATAACGGTTATCTTTTCCTGATTTTTTTCTGAAAGCAAAACAGATTTCATGCACTTTGAAACCCTTGCCATCCATGATGGACAAGCACCAGACCCCCATACCGGCTCTGTAACTGTTCCAGTTTATCAGACCTCGACTTTCGGGCGCGACAGCCTTGACCATCGCAGTGAGTTCTTCTATTCGAGAATCGGCAACCCTACAAGACAAGCGCTTGAAGCCGCCCTTGCGCTGCTCGAAAACGGCAAGTATGCTCTTGCCTTTGCCTCTGGAGTGGCGGCAACCATGGCGGCGCTGCAAGTACTCAAACCCGGCGACCACATTGTGGCGAGCAACGACATTTACGGCGGAAGCTACCGGATTTTCGAGCAGCTTCTGAGACCATGGGGTGTCACCACCAGCTATACCGACAGCGAATCAACAGAGAGTTATGCAGCCTGCATCAAACCGGAAACGAAGCTGATCTGGATTGAAACGCCAAGCAATCCGCTGCTCCAGCTCTCCAACATCCGGGCTCTTGCCTCACTTGCCAAAGAGCGCGGCATCCTGCTTGCGGTTGACAACACCTTTGCCAGTCCCTATTTCCAGCGCCCGCTTGAGCTTGGCGCCGACATTGTCGTCCACAGCACCACCAAGTATCTCGGCGGCCACAGCGATGTCATCGGCGGAGCTGTGGTGACATCAGATACCGGGATACATACCACCATCAAAAATTATCAGGGTGCAGCGGGAGCCGTTCCCGGCCCCTGGGATTGCTGGCTGATTCTGCGCGGTTTAAAGACGCTGAAAATTCGCATGAAAGAGCATGAAGCGAGCGCCATGCACCTTGCTACAATGCTTGAGCAACATCCGGCGGTGGAAAGGGTTTTTTACCCTGGCCTCACTTCACATCCGCAGCATGAACTGGCAAAAGAGCAGATGAGCGGGTTCGGCGGCATGGTGACCTTTGCCCTGAAAGATGGCCTTCCGGCAGTCGAGCAGTTGATAGCAAAAATCAAGCTTTTTGTGCTGGCCGACAGTCTTGGCGGGGTTGAGTCGCTTATCTCTTCGCCCGCAAAAATGACGCTTTGGGCACTCTCACAGGCAGAGCGGGAGCGAAGAAAGTGCACCGACAACCTTGTACGGCTCTCTATCGGTCTTGAAAATGCGGAGGATCTTGAGGCTGATCTGCTGAACGCCCTTGAGGGTTAAATGGATGAAAGAAATAGTGAAGAAATGTTACAAATGATTACTATTGACCTGAACGGACAACAACAACCACTTACTCCCGGTTCTACTGTCATCGATCTTCTCGCGGTCATCGGTTCAGACGGAAAGAGCGTGGCCGTTGTTGTTAATGATTGTATTATTCGCCCCGAAAACCGCCCATCACACCTGCTGCAGGAAGGTGATCGGGTTGAACTCCTGATTTTCGCTGGCGGTGGTTAACAGATTACTTTTATTATGGATTCATTGCAGATCGGCTCGTATACCTTCTCCTCACGTCTGATTCTTGGAACAGGAAAATTCAGCAACTCCACAGTGATGCTTGATGCCGTGCGTGCTTCAGGCGCACAACTCGTGACCGTCGCATTACGGCGGTTCAATCGCGAACAGGCCGAAGATGACCTCTTCGGACCCCTCTCTGCCATTGAGGGAATCACGCTTATGCCCAATACATCTGGCGCATCAACCGCTGCGGAGGCTGTCCGTGCAGCTCATATCGCCCGCGAACTCTCAGGAAGCCCCTTCATCAAGGTGGAAATTCATCCGAACCCGCAACACCTGATGCCCGACCCCATCGAAACGTATGAAGCTTCCCGGATTCTGGCAAAAGAGGGGTTTCTGGTGATGCCCTATATTGCCGCAGATCCGGTCCTGGCCAAGAGGCTTGAAGAGGTTGGCTGCGCATCGGTGATGCCGCTCGGCTCGGCTATCGGCAGCGGGCAGGGGCTTGCAACATCAGAGATGCTCAACATCATCATCCGTGAAAGCGGCATTCCGGTTATTGTCGATGCGGGGTTGCGCTCCCCTTCCGAGGCGGCCCACGCCATGGAGATGGGATGTGAAGCGGTACTGGTGAACAGCGCCGTCGCGGCAGCAGGCAACCCCCAGGCAATGGCAGAGGCTTTCGCGGAAGCCGTTGCGGCTGGAAGGAAAGCATTCAGGGCCGGGCTCATGCAGAAAAGCGGTTTTGCCGTGGCAACAAGCCCACTCACCTCTTTTCTGGGAACACACTGATGACAACGTTACCGGAATGGCTTTCCGACAATCGTGACACAACGGCCCTTGCCGCCATGCTATCACCTGCATCATCTCAATCCATTGAAACTCTTGCCGCCGAATCGAGAGCAATCACCTTGCGCCGTTTCGGACGAACCATGACCCTCTACGCTCCTCTCTACCTCTCAAACTACTGCTCAAGCGGCTGTGCCTACTGCGGCTTTGCCTCCGACCGGAAGACGCCGCGCCACCGTCTTGAACCGGATGAGATCCGTCGCGAACTTGCCGCCATGAAAAAACTTGGCATCAGCGATATTCTCCTGCTTACCGGCGAACGCACTGCCGCGGCAGATTTCGACTATCTTCAGCGAAGTGTCGCCATCGCCGCAGAAGAGATGCAGCGCGTCTCGGTTGAGGCATTCCCGATGAGCGTCAACGAATACCGGGCGTTGGCCGATTGCGGCTGCACCGGTATCACGATCTATCAGGAGACCTACAACCGAGAACGCTATGAAGCGCTGCACCGCTGGGGCCCTAAAAAAGATTTCATCGCCCGGCTGGAAACTCCTGCGCGTGCGCTTGAAGGGGGAATAAAATCAGTGGGACTCGGGGTACTGCTCGGCCTTTCCGATCCTGTTCAAGATGCCCTGAGCCTCTATCGCCATGTTCGACACCTCGGACGCAGGTACTGGCGTGCTGGCATGTCCGTATCGTTTCCGCGCATGAGACCACAGACCGGGGGTTATGAACCACCCTTTCCGGTTGACGATCTCCTGCTCGCCAGAATCATCTTTGCCTTTCGCATCGCCCTTCCCGATACGGAACTGGTGCTCTCAACGCGAGAGAGCGCAACGTTCCGTGACGGCATGGCTGGGCTCGGAATTACCAGAATGAGCATCGAAAGCAGAACCACGGTTGGAGGATATTGTGAGAGTGAGAACGAAGAAAGCAAGGAGAAGACAGGCAAGGGGCAATTTGAAATATCTGACGACCGCACCGCCAAAGAGTTCTGTGCTGCCCTGCGCCGCCAGAACATAGAACCCGTCTTCAAAAACTGGGAACTCTCCTATAACGGCCCATCATCAAGCATAACACTGGCTACGCAACCCAAGAAAGAAGAGCCATGCCACTGAACGACACACTGACTGACCGCCAGCGCGAACGATACGCCCGCCACATCTCACTGCAGGAGATCGGTGAAAAGGGACAGGTGAAGCTGCTCAAGGCAAAAGTACTGGTCATCGGCGCTGGCGGGCTCGGTTCTCCGGTCGCCTTTTATCTCGCAGCGGCAGGAACAGGCACCATCGGGCTTATGGATGGAGACAAAGTTGATCTCAGCAACCTCCAGCGCCAGATTCTGCACACCACCAACTCAATCGGAGTTGACAAGGTCGCCTCTGCAGAAGAACGGCTTCTCGACCTTGATCCTGACCTCAACCTCATTCTCTACCCATTCCGGCTCACCACTGACAACGCACCGGAGATTCTTGCTCTATACGACTTCATCATCGACGCCACCGACAACTTCGACTCAAAATTCCTGATATCGAGAGCCTGCCACAACGCAGCAAAACCCTGGTCCCACGCAGGGATCAGAGAGTTCTATGGTCAAACCATGACTGTGCACCCCGGCGCATCAACCTGCTACCACTGCCTCTTTCACGAAGAGGGAGTCCCTGCCGCCAACATCCCAAAAGGTCCACTCGGTGCCGTACCCGGCATCATCGGTTCCATCCAGGCCACTGAAGCTATAAAAAGCATCCTCACTATCGGCACACCACTCATCAACACTCTGCTGACCTGCGAAACACTCACCATGACAATCCGCAAAATACCCCTTAACCGCAACCCAACCTGCCCTCTCTGCTCTTAACGGACGCGCTGCAGATTATTATTATCCGCTTGATTTTAGTTAAATCCTTCGTAATAACCGTTGTTATTTATTATACTTCATGTTGCTTAACATTTGTTAAGATTTATCATAAAAAAGAGTGGTTCAATCAATAACTAACACCTTTTCTATTACTATACATCGTACCTTTGTAAGTATAATTTTTTTGAAAGACAAGAACGTAACACCATGATGCATCAGTATAGCAGCAGTTCCTGGCTCTCAGGGGGAAACGCCCCTTATATCGAAGATCTTTATGAAGCCTATCTCGACAACCCGGGCTCTGTTTCTGAAAAGTGGCGAGCTTACTTTGATGCCATGCAAAATATGCCGGGATCGAACGGCGCCGATGCTCGCGATATTGCACATTCACCCGTCCAGGCATCATTTGCTGAAAGAGCACGCCTTGGCCCTATTCACCGTATCGTAGCAAATCCCGATGCCGAACTGGGGCGTAAACGGGTGTCGGTTCAGAAACTGATCGCCGCCTACCGCAACATTGGCTCTCGCTGGGCAGATCTTGATCCCCTGAAACGTCAGGAGCGGCCTGCGCTTCCCGATCTTGAGCCCTCCTTTTACGGGTTCACCGATACCGACATGGATATTGTCTTCAACACCAGCAATACCTATTTCGGCAAGGAAAGTATGCCGTTGCGCGAAGTGCTTCAGAATTTGCGAGAAACCTACTGTGGTACACTTGGTATTGAGTTCATGTACATCACTGACCAGACGGAAAAGCGGTGGTGGCAGGCAAAATTTGAAACGATACGATCGAAACCTGATTTCACAGCCGAGAAGAAAAAACATATTCTTGAACGGTTAACTGCCGCCGAAGGATTTGAGCGCTATCTGCACACCCGCTTTATCGGCCAGAAACGTTTCTCCCTTGAGGGGGGTGAGAGCTTTATTGCCGCTATGGATGAGCTTATTCAGCGTGCCGGCAAAGCCGGTGTTCAGGAGATTGTCATCGGTATGGCCCACAGGGGTCGATTGAATGTGCTTGTCAATATCATGGGAAAAAATCCACTTGATCTTTTTGCTGAATTCGAGGGTAAACATGCTGCGGATCTTCCCTCCGGCGACGTAAAATATCATCAGGGCTTTACCAGCGACATTGCCACTCCCGGCGGACCGATCAATCTCTCCCTTGCCTTCAACCCCTCGCATCTTGAAATTGTCAATCCGGTTGTTGAGGGCGCTGTCAAAGCACGCCAGGCAAGACGAAACGACAGGGACGGCTCACAGGTGCTGCCTATTCTGGTTCACGGTGATGCAGCCTTTGCCGGACAGGGTGTTATCATGGAAACGCTGAATCTTGCGCTGACAAGGGGATACGGCACAGGAGGCACGGTTCATATTGTTATCAACAACCAGATCGGCTTCACCACCTCCGATCCTCGCGACAGCCGTTCAACAACCTATTGTACCGATGTAGTCAAGATGATTGAGGCACCGGTACTGCACGTCAATGGTGACGACCCTGAATCGGTCGTGCTGGCAACACAGATGGCGCTTGATTACCGGCAGGCGTTCAAACGCGATGTGGTTATTGATATTATTTGTTTCCGCAAGCTTGGCCATAACGAACAGGATACACCGGCCATGACCCAGCCGCTGATGTACAAGAAGATAGACAGGCACCCCGGCACCCGGAAGCTCTTTGCAGAAAGACTTGAGTCGCAGGGTGTCATTAACGAAGAATATGCAACGAAACTGAGTCAGCAGTTCCGCAAAGATCTTGATGAAGGAAAGTACACTGCAAATCCTGTACTGGTCAATAAAACCATCTTTACAGCGGAACCGGCAACCGGGCGTGATGAAGTCTCCGAAACTGGCGTACCACTTGCCGAACTCAAACGGCTCTCGGAGATGATCACCAAAATCCCTGAAGGGTTCAAGCTTCATCCTCTGGTTGAAAAGGTTGTCAACGACCGTGCCCGCATGGGCAGAGGAGAACAGCTTCTCGACTGGGGTATGGGTGAACATCTTGCATTTGCATCACTTGTTGCTGGCGGTTATTCGATACGTATTACCGGTCAGGACAGCGGCAGAGCAACATTTTCGCATCGTCATGCGGTTCTGCACGATCAGAAACGTGAAAAATGGGATTCAGGCATCTACATACCGCTTCAGAATGTTGCCGGCAACCAGGCACCTTTTACTGTTATCGACTCTGTTCTTTCCGAAGAGGCGGTTCTTGGTTTTGAATACGGCTACTCAATCTCTGCTCCCGATACACTGGTGATCTGGGAAGCCCAGTTTGGCGACTTTGCCAATGGAGCGCAGGTACTGATTGATCAGTTCATCACCTCCGGAGAGGTGAAGTGGGGGCTCGCATCCGGCCTTACCCTCATGCTGCCTCACGGCTATGAAGGACAGGGGCCGGAGCACTCATCAGCCAGGCCGGAACGATTCCTCCAGCTCTGCGCCGAGAATAATATTCAGGTTTGTCAGCCGACCAACCCTGCCCAGATTTTCCACCTGCTTCGGCGACAGATGACCACCATGATGCGCAAACCGCTGGTGATTCTCACTCCGAAATCATTGCTTCGCAACAAGGAGGCGGTCTCCGCTCTGGCTGATCTCTCCACAGGAAATTTTCAGAACATTATCAGCGATCCGGAAGCAAATCCCGCAAAAGTAAAGAGACTTCTTGCCTGTTCCGGAAAGGTTTACTATGATCTTGTTAACCGCAGGCGGGAAAACACCGTTGAAGATGTCGCCATTATCCGTATCGAACAGCTCTATCCATTCCCACTTGAGGAATTTGGCGCTGAACTTGGACGCTATCCACAACTGAAGGATATTGTCTGGTGTCAGGATGAGCCAAAAAATCAGGGTTACTGGCGTTTTCTCCAGCACTATATCATGAAAGCGATGACACCAGGCCAGCAGTTTGGCTATGCAGGACGACTCGCATCAGCCTCTACCGCATGCGGCTACGCAGCAGCACATGCCCTCCAGCAAAAAGAGTTGCTTGATCAGGCATTCGGTGAGTTCAGTGTTTTTTTCAACAAATAATATCCACGAATGGCAATCATTGATGTCACCATATCCCAGTTGTCGGAATCCGTTGCTGAAGCGACACTGCTGAACTGGAAAAAATCCCCAGGAGAGGCTGTTGCTGTAGACGAAATTCTCTTTGAAATCGAAACCGACAAAGTTGTCTTTGATGTACCCTCTCCCTCCGCAGGCATTCTCTTTGAAATTCTGGTTGGTGACGGCGGTACAGTCGTGCCCAATCAAGTTTTGGCACGCATCGACAGCGAAGGCAAAGCGGCAGCAGGAACAGCAGCAGCCGCTGTTCCTGATCAGCAGAAGGTCGAAACAGCTCCGCAAACGGCTGTTACCAAATCTGAAAGCGGCATTGCGATGCCTGCAGCCGCAAAACTTATGACCGAAACCGGCCTGAACCTTTCACAGGTAGAGGGCACCGGCCGACATGGAAGAGTGACCAAAGGCGATGTTCTCCAGGCCATTGCGGCTGGAGCAGAACCATCTGCCCCACCAGCCGCGCCAGCTCCATCGGTACAAAAGCTGAAACCTGCTGAAGTACTTCCTGATCCTTCTCTGCTGACCGACCGACCGGAACAGCGTGTTCCCATGACCCGTCTGAGGGCACGCATCGCCGAAAGACTTCTTCAGTCCCAGGCAACCAACGCCATTCTGACGACCTTCAATGAGGTCGACATGCATGCGGTCATTGATCTGCGCAACCGCTACAAGGTTGCCTTTGAAAAAGAGCACGGCGTCAAACTCGGCTTCATGTCTTTCTTTGTGAAGGCTACCGTACATGCCCTGCGCAAATATCCGGTTCTGAACGCTTCCGTTGATGGCAAGGATATCATTTATCACGGTTATTTCGACATCGGTATTGCTGTCAGTTCACCAAGAGGTCTTGTTGTTCCTGTCCTGCGCAATGTCGACCAGATGACTATTGCCGACATTGAAAGCAAAATTGCCGACTATTCCACTAAAGCCAAACTGGGGACGCTCTCCCTTGAAGAGTTGACCGGCGGCACTTTCTCAATTTCAAACGGAGGCGTTTTCGGCTCAATGCTCTCAACACCGATTATCAATCCACCGCAGTCAGCAATTCTTGGCATCCACGCCACAAAAGAGAGGCCTGTTGTGGAAAACGGTCAGATCGTCATACGACCGATGAACTATCTTGCCATGTCCTATGACCATCGAATTATCGACGGCAAAGAGGCGGTACTTGGTCTTGTTGCAATAAAGGATGCACTGGAAGATCCGGCGCGTCTCTTACTTGATCTTTAAAAGAGAAATCTACCATGAACAAACAATTTGACGTTCTTGTTATCGGCGCAGGCCCGGGCGGATATATTGCCGCAATCCGTGCCGCACAGCTTGGTTTTTCGGTAGCCTGCTGTGAATTCAATTCTTATGACAATCCTGCAGATGAACCCCGGCTTGGCGGCACCTGTCTCAATGCCGGGTGTATTCCACTGAAAGCACTTGTAGCCTCTTCTGAGGCCTTTGAAAAAGCAGTGCATCACCTTCCTGATCATGGCATCACCGCTACAGGGATAAGCATTGATGTAGCGAGGATGCAGAAGCGCAAGGAGGCTATTGTCACGAAAATGACTGCCGGAGTGCAGTTCCTTTTTCGGAAAAACAAGATCACCCTTCTCAAGGGCCGAGGCTCTTTTGCCGGAAAAACTGATACCGGTTACCGAATTATCATCAGCGGAAAAGAGGGGGATGAAGAGGTGCTGGCACAGAAGGTCATTATCGCTACCGGTTCAAAAGCTCGTCATATCCCGAATGTCAAGGTCGATAATGTCACCATCTGCGATAATGAAGGCGCACTGAAATTCACTGAGGCTCCCAAAAAGCTGGGCGTCATCGGCGCTGGCGTCATTGGGCTTGAAGTGGGTTCGGTCTGGCGCCGACTGGGTGCGGAAATTACGGTTCTTGAAGTGATGCCCTCATTTCTTGGCGCCGCCGATGAGAGTGTTTCAAGAGAAGCTTCCAAACTCTTTTTAAAACAGGGACTGAACATCAAGCTCGGTGTAAGAATCGGCCAGGCCAAACTCACGAAAGATGGTGTCAGCATTGCCTATACCGACGATCAAGGTTCAGAACATACCCTTGAATGCGACAAACTGATCGTCTCTGTTGGGCGTACGCCAAACACCGAAAAGCTCAACCTTGAAGCGGTTGGCCTTCAGACTGATGAACGGGGCTTTATTCCCGTCAACGACCACTGCGCCACTGCTGCGCCTGGTGTTTACGCTATCGGAGATGTGGTTCGCGGCCCCATGCTGGCCCACAAGGCTGAAGACGAAGGTGTCATGGTGGCCGAATTACTTGCGGGTCAGAAGCCGCACCTCGACTACAACAGCATGCCCTGGGTTATCTACACCACCCCTGAAATTGCGTGGGTTGGAAAAACCGAGCAACAGCTCCGAGCTGAAGGACGCGATTACAAAACGGGACAATTTCCCTTTGCCGCCAACGGACGGGCACTGGGTCTTGGGGATGCCGAAGGATTTATCAAAATGCTTGCTGATGCAAAAACCGATGAGATTCTCGGCGTACACATTATTGGAGCAAGCGCATCGGACCTGATCGCTGAAGCCGCACTTGCCATGGAGTTCCACGCATCATCCGAGGATGTGGCCCGCACCTGCCATCCTCATCCAAGCCTTTCAGAGGTGATGCGAGAAGCGGCCCTCGCCATTGAAAAGCGGGCGCTGAATATGTAAGGCTCAGCAGATTCTGGGCAACTGTTCACCGAGCGGAAGATCAATAATCCGTCGGCTGCCATACACTGTACGCATGACCACCATACCGGGATGATCGTCAACCACCGATCCGATGATGACGGCATCCCGGCCAAGGTCAAACCTCCGTATCACATCGAGAACCTTACCGGCATCACCTGCCGCTACAGCCACAACAAGTTTGCCTTCATTGGCCACATGCAGTGGATCAATACCAAGCAGTTCACAAGCCCCGCGAACGTCAGATTTTACAGGAATTGTGGACTCATGGATCTCAATCCCGATGGAAGAGGAGTTTGCCAGTTCGTTCAACGTAGCTGCCACCCCTCCCCTGGTCGGGTCGCGCATGGCGTGAATGGCGAAGGGCACCTCATCAAGAATGGCGCCGATCATGCCATTGAGCGCTGCACAGTCGCTTGTTATCCGCGACTGAAATGAGAGCCCTTCGCGCGAGGTCATGATGGCCATCCCGTGATCACCAACCGTTCCTGACAGAATGATGCTGTCGCCCGCCTTCAGGTTTCGGCATGAGAGGTTGACTCCCTCCCTGATACTGCCGATACCGGAGGTATTGATAAACATCCTGTCACACTGCCCTTTGCCAACCACTTTGGTGT
>JBAXBW010000021.1:0-24882 GCA_037141805.1 Chlorobiaceae bacterium
TAAAAGAGATGCATCATAATTAAAACAACGACACAAATATAGAAGAGTACTTTATATTGGCATCTCAGAAGAACTATTAATGCGCGTTGTTAGTTCTTGCCCAAGAATATACTTAACATCGGGAACTGGAAACTGTCCCCAATGGCAAAGGCTTCAGGAATAAACGCTTGATTACATAAAAAAGCTCTTGCCACGGTTGCAATTATGTGCTTTTAATACGATTATTATCTTTTTTTGATGTCAGATACTTTTCAATTTGTATTACCTGTGAAACGCGGTATCCCTCTGCTCATCATCGGAATACTTTTTTTGCATTTAATCTCCTGTACTCCCATTATGAACAAGCACGAAACCAGCCCTTACCCATACACCACAGTTTCAGGAGACTCTCTTCACACGAGAATTTATACGCTCAAAAACGGGCTGACCGTCTACATGAGCCCCTATCATGACGAGCCGAGGATATACACCTCTATTGCCGTCCGGGCTGGCAGCAAAAATGATCCCGCAGAGACGACCGGTCTTGCGCACTATCTTGAGCACATGCTTTTTAAGGGAACTGATTCCCTTGGCTCGCTTGACTATGAAAAGGAGCATGTCGAACTTGAAAAGATTACAGAACTCTACGAACAGTACCGTTCAACCGCCAATATTGAGAAGAGAGCAGCAATTTACAAGAAAATCGACTCACTCTCCAACGCAGCCGCAGGCTATACCGTACCCAATGAGTATGACAAATTGCTCAGCTCAATAGGAGCACAGGGCACCAATGCCTACACCTGGGTCGAACAGACCGTCTATGTCAATGATATTCCATCAAACAAATTTGACCAGTGGCTGACCATCGAAGCCGAACGGTTCCGCAATCCAGTCATGCGCCTCTTTCATACTGAACTTGAAACCGTCTATGAAGAGAAAAACATGACCATGGACAGTGACAGCCGCAAGATATGGGAAAACCTTTTTGCCGAACTGTTTAAAAAACACACCTACGGAACGCAGACCACCATAGGCAAGGCCGAGCACCTGAAAAACCCTTCAATCAAAAATGTTGTCGATTACTACCGCACCCATTATGTGCCAAACAATATGGCACTCTGTATTGCAGGCGATTTTGATCCTGAGACAACGATCAAACTGATTGACGAAAAGTTTTCGGTGCTGCAACCCAAAACGCTGCTTCCGTTTACGCCGGCTGTTGAAGAGAATATCACAAAACCCTCGATCATCAAGGTCAAGGGACCTGAATCCGAAGAGCTGGTCGTTGGATACCGGTTCAATGGAGTCAACAGCTCCGATGCCGATTACCTGACCCTGATTGACAAGGTTTTGTTCAACCAGACTGCCGGTCTGATTGACCTTAACCTGAACCAGCAGCAGAAGGTGCTTGATGCCAGTTCGATGCTGATCATGATGAAAGACTACTCCACCCATATTTTAAGCGGAAAACCAAGAGAAGGCCAAAGTCTGGACGAAGTAAAGGAAAAGCTGCTCAGCCAGATTGAACTGCTCAAAGAGGGACAGTTTCCTGACTGGCTGCTTGAAGCGACAATCAATGACCTGAAAATCGAGCAGCTCAAACTCTATGAAACCAACCATGGAAGAGTTGAAGCTTATGTTGATGCGTTCGTTTGGGGAATGCCCTGGTCAGGGCATGTCAGCCAGATCGAGCGCCTCCAGAAAATCACAAAAAAGGATATTATTGCGTTTGCCCGGAAGCATTACAACTCAAATTATGTCGCTGTCTACAAAGAGCACGGCACACCAAAAAGTGAAGTGAAAATCCAGAAGCCCCCGATCACCCCACTCACGGTAAATCGGGATACCTCGTCACCTTTTGCAGAAAAACTTCTGGCCCAAAAATCAGAACAAACCAAACCCTCTTTTCTTGATTATAAAAAGGATATCGGTTTTTTTGATGTCAATCCCTCCATAAAGCTGCATTATGTGCAAAACAGGGAAAACGAGCTTTACGAGCTCTATTATGTTTTTGATATCGGAAAAAATAACAGCAAAAAAATCGATCTTGCGCTCGATTACCTCTCCTATCTCGGCACCTCAGACCTCACCCCAAAAGAGTACAGCCAGGAACTTTATAAAATCGGCTCAAGCTTTTCGGCATTTACCGCCGATAATTACGTTTACCTGAAACTTTCCGGACTTCAGAAAAATTCCGCAGCAGCAATTCGGCTGCTTGAAAAACTTCTCGTTGATGCCCGTCCTGATGAAGAGGCACTTGAAAATCTTAAAGCCGGCGTGATAAAAGAGCGGGCAGATGACAAGCTGTCGAAGAAAAAGATACTCTTTGAGGCCATGGCAAGTTACGGCAAGTACGGACCTGTCTCGCCTTTCACCAACGTGCTGAACAATAGTGAACTTGAAAAAGTCACCTCGAAAGAGCTGCTTGAAGAGATACAAGCGCTTTTGCAGTACAGCCATCGGGTACTCTACTACGGCCCGGCCTCTTCGCAGGAGGTGCTCGGTGAACTTCGTTCGGTTCGGCATTATCCAGAATCGTTGAAAACCCCGCCAACAAACGACCCTTTCAAGGATTTGGAACAAGCGAATAATCTTGTCTATTTCGTTGATTACGATATGACACAGGCCGAGGTCATTCTGCTGACGAGAGACGAACTCTACACACCGTCCATCGTCCCCATTGCAACCCTCTTCAATGAATATTATGGTGGCGGAATGTCATCGGTGGTTTTCCAGGAATTGCGGGAAGCCAAAGCACTGGCATACTCTGTATTTTCGGTATACAAGACACCAAAACAAAAGAAGGAACGCAATTATATCGTCAGTTATATCGGCACCCAGGCAGACAAGCTTCCTGAAGCGCTTGAAGGAATTAGCAATCTGATGAAGGAACTGCCAAAGTCACCAAAATTGTTTGCTTCAGCGCAAAACGGCATTCAGCAAAAAATTTCAACCGAACGTCTGACAAAAACAGAGATTCTTTTTAATTACGAAGAGGCGATCAGACTCGGACATGACAATGATATCAGAAAGGAAATATATCATGATACAGCGCACATGAGCCTCATCGATATCGAAAAATTCCACAACAAGCATTTCAGCAACAAAAAACATGTGTTGCTGGTACTGGGCAAAAAAGAAAATCTTGATATGGAAACCCTGCGGAAATACGGAACCGTCAAGGAGCTGAAGGTTGATGATATTTTCGGCTATTAAACTTATGCCAGGTTACCTGCCTGCCTGAATTGTTACTATGAAAATTCTTGACAAGTACATATTCAGGCAGTTTGCCAAAGCATTTATTTTTAGCTCAGTCGTCTTTGTTTGCCTGTTCATGCTCATTAACATGGTTGAAAAACTTGATGACTTCATGGACAACAAACTTGGCCTGTGGGATATCGCCCATTATTACCTGCTCTCAATACCCTCCACTTTTCTGGTAACATCCCCGGTAAGCGCACTGCTTTCATCGATGCTTGTCTCGGGAAGACTCTCTTTTTCAAGCGAACTTCCGGCAATACGATCGGCCGGCGTCAGTATGCGCCAACTGCTGAACCCTTTTTTTATCGGGGGTATCCTTATTCTCCTGATAAATCTTGCCAATGCCTGGTGGATAGCTCCTGCTGCATTTACCAAAACGAACTCTTTTGAGCAGCATTATTTTGGCAAAAAAAACTCCCGGCCAGGAGAAAACAGCAATATTCATCTTCTTGAACCTGGCACTCGTATTGTCTCGATAAGCAGCCTTGATCCTGACCGGTCAACCCTCTTCGGAGTTTCCATAGAGAAGTTCATCGGATCCAGACTCATATCACGAATAGATGCTGATGCAATGCGCTATGACCCGGCACACAAAGAATGGATGATGCAGAATGTTTCAACCCGTTCGTTTACCGGGGAACAGGAGATTTTTAGTGTCGTAGCGTTGAAACCGGTAAAACTTGCACTCTCACCCCACACACTGGCCGAACTTAATCTGCAACCGGACGAAATGAATATCAGCCGCCATTACCGCTTTCTCTCAGAAAAACGGAAAGCCGGATTTTCAGGCCTTGAGCGCTCGATGGTAAAATTCCATAACAAAATTGCAATGCCATTCGCCTCGCTCATCATTATTCTCATCGGCGTGCCACTCTCTGCAAAGAAAAAGCGGGGAGGACTCGCTTCTGAAATCGCCATCACCTTGTTTGCAGGGTTTCTCTATCTCGGACTGCAGAAAACCATTGCGATTGCCGGGTATCAGGGGCTTGTACACCCTGGCCTCGCCGCATGGCTGCCGAATCTGCTGTTCCTCGGCATTGGCTATGTGATTTATAAAACGGCTATCGACTGAGCTTGACCGCCCGAAACAATGGCATCCCGGTAAAGCCTTCAGCTACCGATATACTCTTTTAAAATCTTGCTGTATGCCGACTGACGAAGTCTCCGTATCGCTTTTTCCTTGATCTGCCGAACACGCTCCCGAGTCAAACGGAATTTCTCTCCGATCTCTTCAAGCGTCAGTGGATTATCCATGCCAATCCCGAAATAAGACTTTATGACATCGGCTTCCCGGGGTGCAAGGACGGAAAGAGAGCGTTCCACCTCAAGGGTGAGCGAATCACGATTAAGACCGTAATCAGGCAGATGACCATCATTCTGCAGCACATCAAGCAAACGGTTATCGTCGCCCTGGGCAAATGGGGCATCGACGGATACATGACGTCCGGCAATTTTCAGCGTATCGGCAACGTCCTGTGAATCCATTTCAAGCAGGGTGGCAAGCTCCCTGGTATTGGGATCGCGTTCAAATTCCTGTTCAAGCTGACTGTAAGCCTTGCTGATTTTGTTGAGGGTACCTACCCGGTTCAGCGGAAGCCTGACAATTCTCGACTGCTCAGCCAACGCCTGGAGAATAGACTGCCTGATCCACCATACCGCATAAGAGATAAACTTGAATCCACGGGTTTCATCGAAGCGCTTTGCCGCCTTGATAAGACCGAGATTCCCTTCATTAATCAAGTCACCGAGGGTGAGACCCTGGTTCTGGTACTGCTTGGCCACAGAAACAACAAATCGCAGGTTGCCTTTGATCAGTTTGTCGAGAGCACGTTTTGCCCTCTTGTATTCGGTCGTATCGACCGGCATATCAAAACCCTCTTTTATCGCCTTGGTCAACCGAACCTCATCTTCAGCGGTCAAAAGATCATACTTTCCTATCTCCTGCAGGTAACGATCAAGAGAAAGGCTTTCACGATTGGTTATCTGTTTGCTTATTTTGAGTTGCCTCATATAGAACTCTCCTTGAGAACTTCAGCAAGTTAAACTACCCCTACCGATTTGTCTTGATAAACCAGAAAAGTCGGTAGATACCGCTTTTTACGCATTAAACCTAAAAAAAAGATCTTATTCTCTTCCAAAAGTGCAAATGCAAACCGAAATCCAGAACACCCTAATCGCTCAGAACAGCAAGATTACTCCTCAGTTTTTCGAGATTATCCTCAGCCTCCTTGAGCTTTTCACTCTCTTTTGCAACGACATCCCCAGGTGCATTATCCACAAAACCAGGGTTTGAAAGCTTTCTCCGAACAGACACCGCATAGGATGAAACATTGTCTATCTCTTTCTGAAGACGAACCTGCTCCTTTTCAAATGATATCAACCCCTCAAGCAGTACAAATAGTTCATTTCCTTCAACCACCGATCCTGCCGCATGACGCGGGCGCTCTCTGCCAGCCATCAGTTTTGGGGCACATTGACCAAGAGTAGCAACCAGGGGAAGATTCGCCTCAAACACCAGTCGGTCGCTATCATTGGCTGGTCTGAGAAGAATATCAGCCTGACTACTGTGAGGAACACCAAACAATGAGCGCAGACTTCTCACCTCAGTGATCAGCTTTTGTATCAAAGAAAAACCGCGTACATCCAGAACTGAGAATTCGACATCAGCAAGGGGCATTGGTGACAGGGCAATACTCTCATCCGATGAACGCTGCAGAACATGATGCCATATCTCATCAGTAATGAACGGCATCACCGGATGCAACGCCTTCAGCGTACCCTCAAGAACATAAACCGCAAGGCAAACCGCATCCCTGGAATCTTCTCTTGTCAACTCCCCTGAAAGCTTGACCTTCAGCGCTTCCAGATACCAGTCGCAATAGTCTCTCCAGAAAAAGTCATGGAGCAGCCTGACTATGTCATTGACCCTGAACTGGCTGAACGCGTTATGATACCGCTCAAGCATCCCGTTGAATCCGGCAAGAAGCCACTGCTCTGCAAGATTTAAACTGACGGAACGCGGATTGAAGTCGCGATAAACGGCGGCAAACTCTTCCGGATCATTGAAATACTTCTCGCGCTGCATAAAAACAAGGCGTGAAGCATTCCATATTTTCGTCGCAAAATTCCGTCCCAGCTCGCACTTCTCCTCCCCGAAAAGCACATCCTGACCGAGAGGTGCTATGTAAATAATGGTGAAACGCAGGGCATCGGTACCATAAGTGTCCATCACCTTGATCGGATCGGGCGAATTACCGAGGGATTTTGACAGCTTGCGTCCCTTCATGTCACGGATAATGCTGGTAAAATAGACATCACGGAAGGGAACCTCTCCCTTGAAATAGAGCCCGGCCATGATCATTCTGGCGACCCAAAAAAATATGATATCCGGCCCGGTTACCAGTGTATTGGTCGGATAAAAGGATTTGAGATTGTCGTTAACACTCTGTTTGTCCGTCCAGCCAAGGGTTGTCAGCGGCCATAACCATGAAGAGAACCAGGTATCAAGCACATCATCATCCTGCACAAGCTTGTCGGTACCGGCAAGATGACAGGCCTCCTGATAAGTAGCAGCCACCCAAACCCTGCCTTCAGAGTCATACCATGCAGGAATGCGATGCCCCCACCAGAGCTGGCGTGAGATACACCAGTCCTGGATGTTCTCCATCCAGTGACGGTAGGTATTAATCCAGTGCCGGGGATGAAAGCGGATTTCGCCGTCATTGACAACTTGCAACGCCTGCTCTGCAAGAGGCTTCATCCTGACAAACCACTGCTCGGAAAGATAGGGCTCAACAACCACGTCTGCTCGCTCGGAATAGCCTACATTGTGCTCGTACTCTTCAACACTGACAAGGTTTCCAAGTTCGTCGAGATCCCCGAGAATTTTTTCGCGGGCATCAAAACGGTCCATGCCACCATAACCAAACTCATCAGTCATTCTTCCATCTTTACCGACAACAGAAAAAATTGGAAGATTATGACGTTGGGCAACGGCATAGTCGTTGGCATCATGTGCCGGAGTGATTTTCAGTGCACCGGTACCGAACTCAATATCAACATAGTCATCAGCAATAACGGGAATATGCCTTCCTGCAATAGGTACAACCGCAAGCTCCCCAATCAGGTGGCGGTAACGGGAATCCTCAGGGTTAACGGCAATGGCAACATCGGCCAGAATGGTTTCAGGTCTGACCGTTGCAATGGTGATATATTCGCCGGGATGGCTGACAAGAGCATACTGCAGGTAGACAAGCTTGTCCTTGCGGGGCTTCATGATCACCTCCTCATCGGAGAGTGCTGTCTGCGACACCGGACACCAGTTGATAATGCGGGTGCCACGGTAGATCAACCCGTCACGATAGAGCGTAATAAAGGCATTGATAACTGCTTTGGAGGCGCTATCATCCATGGTAAAGAGGTTGCGCCTCCAGTCACAGGAGATGCCGAGCCGGCGAAGCTGCCTGAGAATAAGTCCGCCATATTCATCCCTCCACTGCCAGACGTTATCAAGAAACTCCTTGCGTCCGAGATCGTGCCGGGTTATTCCCTCTTTTTTCAGCTTTCGCTCCACCACTGTCTGTGTCGCAATACCGGCGTGATCGGTACCGGGAAGCCACAAAGCCTCTTTGCCTGTCATACGACTGTAGCGAATAAAAATATCCTGCAGCGTATGGTTCAGTACATGACCCAGCGTAAGACTGCCGGTTACATTAGGGGGAGGCATAAGAACGGTATAAGGCTCTTTTCCCTCTTCAAGCACACGGGAGCTTTCGGCATGGAAGCTCCCGATCGCTTCCCAGTGCGAACTTCGCCACCGATCTTCGACGTCGTGATGGTTATATGTTTTTTCCAGATTAAAGAGTTCAGGCTGATCGCTCATGATAACATCGTTCGGGTTAGTCCTTCTTTTCAGGCAGGGGACGTTTTTCGAAAATGGCGTCGATAATACCGTAATCAAGCGCCTCCTGTGCGTTCATCCAGCGATCCCTTTCCGAATCCTCCCGCACCTGCTTCACATCCTTGCCGGTGTGTTTGGAAAGCAGCTCATCAAGCAACCTGCGGATCTTCTCTATTTCACGGGCCTGGATAATAATGTCAGTCTCCTGACCATGCGCGCCACCGGAGGGCTGATGAATCATAATCCTTGAATGAGGAAGTGAGGCTCTCTTTCCTTTTGCTCCGCTGGCAAGAAGAAATGCACCCATGCTTGCAGCCATACCGACACAAACTGTTGAAACCTCTGGACGGATATACTGCATAGTATCATATATCCCGAGACCGGCAGAGACACTGCCGCCCGGAGAGTTAACATAGATATAAATATCCCGTTCCGGATCTTCAGATTCGAGAAAAATAAGCTGGGCCATAATCAGACCAGCCACATGCTCATCAATCCCGCTTCCGAGAAAAATAATGCGTTCACGCAGAAGCCTTGAAAAAATATCAAACGCACGCTCGCCACGTCCTGAAGTTTCTATAACCATGGGAACAAGAGTGTTGGTAATCCCCTGTTCTATAGCGCCTGAGTACATTTTTCTGGCATGGTGCTCAAAACCGAAATTAATATTTGCCATAGCTATCCTGTTGTTTGAATATTGGTAAATCGTTCAAAACCAGATCGGCACAAAATGTGCCATGCCCGGGAAGCTCAACTGGAACTCCTGATACTGATTGTCAAAATACTCAGTGACAACAATAAATCAAGACTTCCCGTTTCAATTAGCAAAAAAAGAGAGTTATCCAAGCTTGCGAGAATGCAGGATAAATGACGCCATTTCTCTATATTCAGGGCTAAACAAACATCAAAACGTTGAGTAACATGCAGGTCCGCCTCATTGCAGTCACTGCGCCGCTCATTCAGGCTGACAACCAACCACTTTCACCTGAAGGGCTTATTGCCTACTGCGCGCGTGTATCCAGCCCCCACCAGGAGACACCTGATTATGAAAAGCTCCTCGCCTACTGTATTGCACACAAACATTGGAGCGTCTTTGAAATGGTGGATATGACTGTTGAAATTGTAACGTCAAGAGCCATTTCGCCACAGATTCTCCGTCATAAAAGTTTTCAGTTCCAGGAATTTTCTCAGCGGTACGCCAAAGCACAGGAGATTGAGCGATACCAGCCAAGACGTCAGGACAGCAAAAACCGGCAAAATTCCCTTGATGATCTTGATGAAACGACCATACAGTGGTTTGATACGGCACAGGATCGTATTGCCCAAACCGGCCTTGAAGCATACAACCAGGCACTTGAAAAGGGCATTGCCAAGGAGTGCGCAAGAGTGCTCCTCCCTCTGGGCACTCAAACAAAACTGTATATGAAGGGCTCAGTAAGAAGCTGGATCCACTACCTGGAGGTACGGAATGATAAAAGTACACAACAGGAGCACCGGGAAATTGCCCTTGAGATAAAAAAGATTTTCATGGCACAATTCCCGATTACGGCAGCAGCACTTCACTGGAACTAAACTTTGAGCATACCGAGCAGAGTAACCAGCTCGCTTTTCAGATCCCTCCGGGAGATAATGCGATCAAGAAAGCCATGTTCAAGCAGAAACTCAGCACGCTGAAACCCTTCGGGCAAATCTCTTTTGATGGTATCCCTGATCACCCTGGGACCGGCAAAACCTATAAGGGCCTTCGGCTCGCTGATATTGATATCACCAAGCATGGCAAAAGATGCGGTTATTCCTCCCATTGTCGGATCGGCAAGAAGTGAGATATAGGGCAATTTCCTCTCACTGAGCCGGGTAAGCCGGGCTGCGGTTTTAGCCATCTGCATCAGACTGAAGGCGCCTTCCATCATCCGGGCTCCACCTGACTGGGAAATAACAAGAAGAGGAGCATTCAGCTCAAGCGATTTATCAACAGCACGCGCTATTTTTTCGCCAACAACAGAACCCATTGATCCACCGATAAAACCAAAATCCATGGCTGAAACAACAAGAGGTGTGCTGCCGCATTCTCCATGAGCATTACGACATGCCTCGGTTTTTCCATTCTTTTCAATAGTATCATGAACACGGTCGGGATATCTCTTTGTATCGGTAAAACTGAGAGGATCGGCAGAACGGAGGTTATCGTCAAACTCGATGTACTTGTCGCCATCAAAAAGAATCGAGAAATACTTATAGGGAGATATCCTGAAATGGTGACCGCACTGCGAACAGGTGTAAAAGTAATCTTCAAGCTGCTTTTTGTGAAGCATAGCTCCGCACTCTTCACATTTCCACCACAATCCTTCCGGCATATCTCTTTTGTCGGTTGGACGTATTGAGGGTTTTACCCGATTAAACCATGCCATGTTTACAATGAAGAGTAAAGGTTATACATTAAACCTGAAGATATGAACTCCACAGGAGATCTCAAAAATGGCCTGTATAAAACCCTTTTATAACGACTTTATAAACGAGGAGCACCACCTTTTGTTGAACATAAGAACAATATTCTGCATAGCAGCACTACTCATCGCCACTCTCCTCACGGAAATGGCGACACAACCTGATGCTGTGGCCTCACCGACGACCCTGGTCTATCCCGACACGCTTAAACTTCCCCAGCACCGCTATACCCTCTTCAACTTCATGAGGCCTGCAAGAAAAACCGTTGGTCTTGCACTTTCAGGAGGTGGCGCTAACGGTCTTTCACAAATAGGCATCCTCAAAGCTCTTGATGAAGCGGGTGTCCCCGTCGATTGTATTGCCGGTACAAGCATGGGTGCTGTTATTGGAGGACTCTACTCTTGCGGATACAGCCCAAATGAACTTGAAGAGATCGTCCATACCCTTCCCTGGCAATCAATTATTTCCCTCCGTGATAATTATACCCGTTCAAATATATTTCTTGAACAGCAACGAATCCGCGACCGGGCATCTCTGGCAATACGTATTGAAAAGCTGAAACTTCTTGTTCCTAAATCGCTTAACTCCGCTCAGGAGATGACCGGAACTCTCGACCTCCTGGCACTGAACGCTCTCTATAATGTTTCTGGCAATTTCTCTGAGTTTCCGATTAATTTCCGGGCCGTTTCGACCGATCTTGTTTCAGGAAAGCGTATATCACTTACCAGCGGCTCACTCTCAGAAGCAATGCGGGCAAGCAGTACTATTCCGATTCTGTATGAACCGATCATCCGTGACGGTTACCAGTTGGTTGATGGCGGGCTCGTTGCAAATCTTCCGGTCGATGAACTCAATGCGTTCAAAGCAGACTATAAAATTGCGGTCGATACGCACGGCAGCATGTACACAACCGGCGGAGAACTTGATCTCCCATGGAAAGCCGCCGATCAGGCGATGACCATTCTCACAAAATTGCAGTATCCTGCACAACTTGCAAAAGCTGATCTTGTCATAACTCCCGAACTCGGTGACCATAAGGCTACCGATTTTTCAGATATCAATGCTCTCATTAACGCTGGTTATGCCAAAGGGAAAAAAATGGCAGAAACCATAAAACTCCGTATAGAAAAAAAGAGTTCACGAAATATTGCTATCGGAACGTATGGCAAAACGTTTCTCTTTCCAAAAGAAAATCCGGAATGTAACCTTGTTGCTTCCACCATTATCCACAATGCAACAGATCTGGACAAAACCCTTCAGAAGTTGCTGGCAACAGATCTCTTCACCAAAGTCTCTGCCAAACTTGATCACCCCCATAAAAAAGTAATTTTTCACCTTGACCCTCTTCCCGAAATAAAAAATGTGACCATCACGGGAGGGCCTCCGGCAGCACTTGCACCGGAAGAGCTTGAACGATGTTTCAGCCGGGTAACGAAAACGCTTTACACGAATAGCTCAGGAACAAAAGCCCTTGAAGCCCTGATAAAAGAATACCGCAGACATGGCTACTGTCTTGTCACCATCAAAAGCTGCTCTCTGAACAATGGCACCCTGTACGTCAATGTTTCTTCCGGAAAACCGGACAGTATCGAGATCCGCAGAGACAAAAATATCACCGGCCTTACTCCTGTAATGAGGGAAATAAAAATTGATACCACTCAGGCTCTCAGCATCCGGAAAGCTGAAGAGTCTGTTAATAATCTTTACGAAACCGGGAGCTTCAAACGTGTCTCCATTTTCGCAAAGCCTGGCGCAGCTTCCGCCCCCAACAGCAATCCCCTGCTCAACGTTTCTCTTGAAGAAAAACCGCCGTCAGTACTCCGGCTCGGATTGCGCTACGATGAAACAAGCAACGCCCAGTTCCTCGTCGATGTCAGAAATGAAAATCTCGGAGGAACAACCAACTCGGTCGGCGGCTGGCTGAAAGCAGGAAGAAAAGGCTACCTCGTTAATCTTGAGCTCAATATGCCAAGGATAGGTGAGTCCCACTTGACGATGTCTTCTCGTCTTTTTTATGACGAACATTTTTTTGAACATCGCGATGTTTCAGGGGCTCTGAATAATTACGGAATCCAGAAGTACGGTATCGGCAACGCTTTCGGCACAAGAATCCGAAAAAACGGTCAGTTGATTGCCGAAATTACCCTGCAAAACACCCAATCCTGGGCTGAAGAGAAGCACCGTGCAGCACTGAGCACCGCAAATAACACGATGCTCTCGATCGGAACACAATTTACCCTCGATTCGAGAAACAATTCATTGACCCCAACATCAGGAACTTATACAAACCTCAAATATTCAGTGACTCCGGCACTCTTCGACAATAATGATATTTTCTGGCAGGTATCAGGTAATCACGAAGAAAATATATCGCTTACGAGCAAAACCACCCTGCAGCTTTCGGGACTTTTTGGCCTGAGCAGCAGCAATATGCCATTGTCAGAGAAATTTTTCCTTGGAGGCCCGGGAACAACCTACAGTCAGCGTTTTACGGGGTTGAAAGAAAACGATCTTCTTTGCAATAATTTGGCGGCGGCAGGAATACAGGTTGGCTACAAGCCATCATTCGCCATTCTCTTTCCAACATCGCTGATCCTGCATTACAATGTCGGCAATGTCTGGGAAAATCTGGACGACATCTCCTCTGCACACCTTATTCACGGTATCGGAACAAGCCTGATATGGGATACTCCTCTCGGTCCCACAAGGTTTACCGTTTCAAAGGCGTTCCCATTTCTTGCAGAAGCGAGTAATACAGCGTACACCTCCCTGAATTTTTCAGAAACCATTTATTATTTCAGCATTGGTCATAACTTTTGAGAAGAACTTTTTTGTACTTTTACGCACCAGCCAAATCTGCAAAAACGCGAAACATCAGAAACGGTAACATTTTTATAATAGACGCACAGCATGGACACACTGCAAAAACCTCATATACTTGTCTGCAATGATGACGGCATTGAAGGGGAGGGAATCCATGCGCTTGCGGCTGCGATGAAAAAAATCGGCAGGGTAACCGTCGTTGCACCTGCCGAACCACATAGCGGCATGAGCCATGCCATGACACTGGGGACTCCATTAAGAATCAAAAAGTTTTTGAAAAACGGCCGTTTTTTTGGATACACCGTTTCAGGCACTCCGGTCGACTGTATCAAGGTTGCTTTAAGTCATATTCTACTGTCAAAGCCGGATCTTATTGTGTCAGGCATCAATTACGGAAGCAATACCGCAACAAACACCTTATATTCAGGAACGGTAGCGGCAGCTCTTGAGGGAGCTATCCAGGGAATTGCCTCCCTGGCATTTTCGCTGGCAACTTATGAACATGCCGATTTTACCTACTCCGGAAAATTTGCCCGCAAACTGGCAAAAAAAGTGCTTCTGGAAGGACTGCCGAAAGACACCATTCTTTCCGTCAATATTCCGAATGTGACAGAATCGCAGATTGCCGGGATCATGATCACCGAACAGGGACGTTCACGCTGGGAAGAAAATGCCATTGAACGAAACGACATGTTTGGCAACCCCTATTACTGGCTGAATGGCACCCTGCGCCTGCTTGATGATACCCTTCACAAGGATGAATTCGCTGTTCGGCACAATTATGTTGCTGTTACACCGCTCTCGTGCGATCTGACCAACAACGGGTATATCAGCACTCTTGAACAATGGAACCTGCAAAAATAAAAACGTGAACACCTTTCTCCTTGACTACAAAAATATCCTGACCCCCAAAAAAGGATTTTCAAAGCTATTCCGTGACTATACATCGGATGGCCCCGAGCGAGACAAACTGATTTCAGAATGCTTTCACCTTGATTACCAAAAAGAGGCCGATTACTACCGACAGCTTGGATTGCTCGGTTCGAGAACATTTGATCGAGAAACTCTTGTCCGGCTTCTTTCGCGGCAAAACAGTCGCTGGGGAGGCACTGCACGCCAGCTCAGGGAGATCGAAAAGCTCCGCTCACCTCGATGTATGGCCATAGTAACCGGGCAGCAACTCGGACTGTTTACCGGCCCACTCTATACCATTTACAAAGCACTCAGCGCCATTATTTTTGCCGAACGTCAAAAAGCACTCTTTCCCGAATACGATTTTGTCCCGATCTTCTGGCTAGAAGGAGAAGACCACGACTATGATGAATCGGCCCACACCGCCATTTTTTCTGAAAATCAGGTCGTCCACTTTAAACAGGAACCTTACCGGCGTATGCCGGAACAGATGGTTGCCAACACCAGCTTCGGCGAAGAGATCACCCGGACAGTTGAGGAGTTTCTCAGGCTCTTGCCTGATTCCGCCAACAAGCAGAGTGTTTCGGATATCCTCACGGAGTGTTATTATCCTGGAAGCACCTTCGAGATAAGCTTTGCCTGCACCATGATGCGCCTCTTCAGAGAACAGCCACTGATTCTGCTTTCGAGTCAGGATCCTGAGTTCAAGAGGCTTTCGACCACCATTTTTTTGCGAGAACTCTCATCCTCGCCTGCATCATCCTATAATGTCGTTTCACAAAGTACCCGTCTGGAAAATCTTGGCTACACAGCACAGACAAAACCAAGAGCTGTCAATCTGTTTTATGTCAACCATCATGGACAACGGCAAAAAATAGAGCAACCGTCAGAAGACTCGTTCTCGATTGTACCCGACAAACAGCTCTACTCAAAACACCAGATGCTTGAACTGTGCCAGGAACATCCAGAGCAGTTCAGCCCCAATGTCGTTCTCAGACCAATTGTTCAGGACCACGTCCTGCCTGCGTTTGCCTGTATCGCCGGTCCGGGCGAAATAAGCTATCTGGCACAGTACCGTAAAAATTACGAGCACTTTGAAATCACTATGCCGTTTATTATCCCCCGGGGAAGCTTTACGCTTGTTGAACCAAAAATAAGCCGGATCATGGACAGATTGCTCAATGTCATCGGAAAACCCGGATTTTCACGAAAACAGATATACAACGCGCTTTTCAGCGACCTTCAACAGTTGAAAAAAAATGCCGTAGGCATCTCTGAAAACCCTCAACTTGACGCACTGTTCGAAAAAACAAAGGAAGAGATAGAGCTGGCTTTTGCCTCTCTCGGACCAGTGCTTGCCAAGATTGACCCCACCCTTGAACCGCTTCTGGCCGCATCATCCGTCCAGTCGACTAAAATTCTCGAAAGTATTGAACAAAAAACATGGAAGGCCAGCAGACGCAAACACGAAGAGCTGCTTGAGCAAATTCTGAAAGCAGAAACCGCACTTTTTCCGGAAGGAATGCCGCAAGAACGGTTAATCAATGTTTTTTATTACCTCAACAAGTACGGGATGGAACTGATCGACACCCTGAAGAATTTGCTGAACGGCCACTCAACAGAAGCCCATATCATTGTGGAGCTGTAGACAAACAGAGATCCTTTTGTTCGTCGCTCTCCTTTTGCAACAGGTGACAGCAATTGCAAACAATACGATGAAGGGCGGCAGTTGAAGCCTCTTCACAAATTGTTTTAACTGCGGCCTCTATCTCCTTGCGATAGCTACTGCTCTTCAGAGATTGCATTCCACGTTTTTTATGAATATACTGGGAGATTGCGGCAGGGGTAACACCAAGTTTCTTTGCCGCCTGCGACTGAGTCATTCCGGTTTTTACAAGCTCGATGGCAAGATCCGCCCTGATTTGAGGAAGATAGTACCACACCGCTTTTTCACAGGGAAATATCACGATAACACTCTTTTGACGTTAACAGGAAGAAATACAACAATCTCATTCAGGGTTTTCCGGGAATAATGACTTTTTCATTCAAATCAATTGCAAGCTGGTCTCTTGTCGTAGTGATACTCATACAGTTTGTGCCGCTGAAACGAATCAACCCGCCTGTAGTCTCAGACATCCAACTCCCCGGTCTGATAAAAAGCTCACTGAAAAAAGCTTGCTATGACTGCCACTCAAATGAAAGCCGATGGGAGAACATAGCCTACATTGCTCCGGCATCCTGGCTGGTCTCAAATACAGTGGCCTCAGGCAGAAAGTTCCTGAATTTTTCAGAATGGAACATTCAGGACATGGCGAACAACACAAAAAAAACAACTGAAATCCAAAAGGTGATTTCGGAAAGATCTGCTCATCAACTGCTCTATTACCTCTGGAAACCGGAAACTTGTCTCACCGACAAGGAAAAAAAAGCACTTCGGCAATGGTTTAACCAATACACGCAACAACAGGAGTCTTTCCTTAAAAATTCAGCGAATAACCATCAGGATAGAATCTTTTAATTATTGCAATTACCTCTTCAGGGCGATCCTCAATGTAAATAAAGTCAAGATCGGCGGCACCGATATAACCCCTCTCCTTCTGCATGATCTCCTGTACCCATCGGTAAAATCCATCCCAATAACTTTTGCCCACCAATATAACCGGAAACCGCTCGCTCTTCCCCGTGCATATAAGCGTAATGGCTTCAGATATTTCATCAAGTGTACCAAAACCACCCGGCAAAGCGATGAATGCCTGTGCGTATTTTATGAACATAACCTTGCGCACAAAAAAATACTGAAAACTCACCAGTTTGTCGTGGTCAATATATGTATTTGGCTGCTGCTGGTTTGGAAGTTTGATATTGAATCCAATAGATGCACCACCAGCGTTTTGAGCACCCTTGTTTGCCGCCTCCATAACACCCGGCCCACCTCCTGTTATCACTGAAAACCCTTCCTCAGCAAGGAGACAGCCAAGCTTTTCAGCAAGAAGATACTCCGGGCTTCCGGCCAGCACCCTTGTAGAACCGAAAACAGTGACGGCTGGAGCTGCATCAGACATCATTTCAAAACCGCTGACAAATTCTGCCATAATTTTGAAGACTCGCCATCCATCCGCCATGAAATCACTTTCTCGATGTACACCGGGATACGGAGGAAAACCATCCCCTCTCCTCTCATCCTCTGTCCCGGAGGGACGGCGATAAATATCCATACACTCACATCCTCTGAATCAAATACTACAGTTCAAGAAAATTCCTTATAATTTTTTTCCCCTCAGCGGTCATGATGGATTCAGGATGAAACTGGACTCCATAAAGCATAAACTGCTCAGAATCCATACCCATTATCACTCCATCCTCAGTCCATGCCCTAAGAACAAGCGTCTCGGGAAGTGTTGACCGCTCAACAATGAGAGAGTGATACCTTGTCGCCAAAAAAGGATTATCAACACCCCTGAAAATTCCGCAGTTATCATGATACACCAGTGAGGTCTTGCCATGCATAATACTCGAAGCCCTCACCACGTTTCCTCCAAGAGCGGCGCCAATCGACTGATGCCCAAGACAGACCCCGAGTACGGGAATCCTCCCTTTGACCGCATGAATCAACGGCACCGAAACGCCAGCATCGCAAGGAGTACCAGGGCCAGGAGAAATAACAATTTTTGAGGGAGCAAGTGCTACGATTTCATCGACAGAAAGCTCGTCATTACGGAATACCTCAACGGTTTCCCCGGTCTCACCGATATACTGCACCAGGTTATAGGTAAAAGAATCATAGTTATCAACAACAAATATCATGTAGCCAAACTTAAGAGTTATACAAAGAGACGACCCGGACTCTCGGCTCCTGCAACGAAACGGAACATTGACTCATAGGCGCTGCTCATGGTAACCTTGCGTCGCGCCATTACCTTTCGTGCAGTTTCAACCGCTTTTTCAATATCATAGTTCTCAAAACCTTCACTCCCCCCCCACGAAAAAGAGGGTACCTCTTTGGAAGGAAATCCTCCGCCAAAAATATTGGCCCCTGTTCCTACCACAGTTCCGGTATTAAACATTGAATTAATGGAACTCTTGCTGTGGTCACCCATTAAAAGCCCTAGAAACTGTAATCCCGTCACCTTTAACTGGCCATTGACATGCAAATTTATCTGACTATAATTATTCTTGAGGTCGCTCGTATTGGTGCCGGCACCAAGATTACTCCAGGATGAGATATAAGAATGGCCAAGAAAACCGTCATGCTGCTTGTTGACAAACGGTTCAAGAAGAGAATCCTCAACTTCACCGCCAACTTTGGATGCCATCCCTATGGCAACATTGCTGTACAATTTTGCACCGATTTTTGCTCTCGACCAGGGAGCAAGAAATACATTCTGCATCAGCACCGCCAGCGGTTCAACAATCGCCCCTGCCCCGACAGCGACAAATCCTTCATCAGCATCAAGAACCGCTCCAGCCCGAACAACAGCTCCTGGAGCAACATAGATATTCGAACGATTGACAATGGAAACTGAAGGATGCACCTCTCCCTCAAAACGCCCAAGTTCAAGCGTTTCAGCATCCCGCAACATCTCATCAGCATGAAAAGCCGTCACATCCCAAAGATTATCGATAACCCTGAACCCTGTTACCGCTTCTGTAACAAGCTGTCCTGCAAGAATGGATGGATCAAAAAGGTCTGGCATCAAACCTGACTCCGTAGTAATAAGAGAACTGTCCACTCTTGCAAACAGCAGATTATCACCCTGTACATAAGCCGTCCCCGAATCAAAAGCCCCTTCATTGATCACCCTGGCTGCCGCTTCATCACAGACTATACGTCCATTGACAAGCAGCACCTCTTTTTCTTCGATACGGTTGACGATGTATTCAGGATGCTGTTCAGTATAAAAAGAGGCAAGATAACGACGCAGATGCCAGGTAAGCATCACACGCCCTCTTATCGAATGCTCAAGCTTTTCCTGAAGAGAACGAAATCCGGTATAAAGCCCGTAAACAGGTTTAAGATTGACAAGAGGCATCAACTCCCGAACCCTGGTATCTTCAAACACAATAACCTGCATAGTCCAAATACCCTCTCTATTATATGTTGTTTTTTGCCAGCATGTTACTCATCAATCACAAAGCTGCGACTGAATATATAAAAAGCCCGTAATATGACATTCCATCCTCATTACCAGATTTATCTCCACTATTTTTATGAAGAAAATGCGGTTTGTGACGTAAAAAAAGGACACAACACCTTATTTTCCTCTCATTTCCCAAAGTAACCATTGTTAATTATATTTCAGCCAAGTACTTTTGTTATTTTGGATGACGAATCGACTAACAATCTGTATCGTTATAACACACACTCCCTGCTATGGAACCACAAAAAAAGCCAATGGTTACAACAACAATAAATAGCCACTGGAAAAGTCATCACCCTGCCGCAGAGTATACCAAATGGATGAGTGTGATTGATGAAAATATCGTTCACACCTGGGTTGATGTGGAAACAAAATCAGATATTATTCTGGACTTTATGGATGTCGAGCTCTTGCAGGTTGTGCTCACTGAATCTGATCTTCTGAGCAGGCAGTTTCACATCCTGTTTGATCTTGCCCATATCTCCGACATTACCTTCAACTACAAAAAGGCGATTACGAATCTCTTTTTTAACTGGAGTCCTATCCTCGGGGTTATAGGATTTTACAATATTCCCGAATCCATGCGCATAATCGTGGAGACTTTTGCTGCTGTAGCTCCTCAAAATATTTGCGTCATACTGGACAAAACCTATGAAAAGAGCATTGAAAATATAATCGCATTTAAAGCAGGAAAACTTGTCGCAAAAGAAACCGAGGCTGATAACAACAATCTGCAAGCATTAAACAAAAAGTTTCTGGAAGCCGTAGCAAGAATTTCCTGGCTTAATATGCTTGACCAAATCATAACCATGCCTTCCGATGGTCACCCGTATTATCCTTTTTTCAAGGCAATAGACTCCCTGCGCTCAGACCTGGTAGCAAAAGAACGAGAAAAAGAGAACGAAGTTCAACTGCTTAAACAAGACTTTGAACATCGAATAACCAAACTGGTTATAAAATTGAATGCACAAGCAGAAGTAAACAACAAATCCGCTCACGAAAGAGAAAGAGAAATAGCCGATCTTGCAAAAATAATCAGGACACAGGAGATGGAACTGGCAAGAGTTTCGACAGTAATTGCTGACAAAAAAAAGGGAGTACGGAACCTTCTTGATAAAATATACTCACTTGACTTTGATTCCGGCGTAAAAAGAGCTCTGACCAATTCGTGCTTGAACCTTATAGAGAGGGACGTGATTGAAAAACAAATGAACAGGGAAACCACTGAGTCCGATTCAATTTTTTTATCCCAATTGCAGAAAAAATTTCCGAACCTTAACCAGCGAGAATTGAGAATCAGCCTGCTGATAAAGTTGAACTATGACACAGTAGAGATTGCCCGTTCCATCGATTTATCAACCAGAGGAATGGAAAGCATACGCTACAGAATTCATAAAAAATTGGGCCTTGGAAAACACCAGTCAATCAAGACCTTTCTCTCAGAACTCGATATAGCTAAGCACACGTTATAACACAGAGAGTCCTTTTGCAACGACCGAAATCATAATCCTGCCACAAATACCCTCATACACCTCACCGTCCAGATGCATGACATCCGGGCTCTCCAGCATCACCTCTACCGCCTTCGCCTTACAGTAGATAACCTGTGGATCGGTAATATGGGTCCCGCAGAGATATTTAAAAGCATAGCGAAATAATTCATGTTTTGGCACTGCCTTGAGAATACAGACATCAAGCAATCCGTCTGACAACTCGGCACGTGGAGCTATCCTGAATTTTCCTCCCTCAATTTTTCCATTTAAAACCGAAAACGCAAAAACAGGCTCATGAAACTCCAGAATAGAGTCTTCCAGAGTAATCTTGATACCCATTTTCAATGGCTTATAATCAAAAAGTACGCTAAAAAGAACATAAACGTAGCCAAGCTCTCCTTTTAACCAACTCGTCCGTTTAACACTCTTTGCAATGCGTCCGGTAAAACCGATACCAAGGGAATTAATAAAATACCGATGCTCTATACCATAAAAAACACTCCCTATATCAATTTTTTTTCTTTTCGCCTCAAATAAACGAGAGATTCCAGAGTATAAATTGTTTTTGGGATGAAGAGTTTTGATAAAATCATTTGCCGAACCAATAGGTACAATCCCTATCGTTATGCCTTCTCCAGTAACAGCATTGACCACTTCATGAAGCGTTCCATCTCCTCCACACACAACCATGCAGGAGCCCTCCCTTTTCTCGGAATGAGCAATATCTTCTGCATGACCGGCATAAGTTGTCGTGACCAGTACTGAGTCAGTCCGCCCTGATAACTGTTCTTTAATCCATTCTGCCTTGCGCAAGGCGCGACCTTTATCGGCGGCGGGATTAAAAATAAAAATGTAACGCGAAAAATTATTCATCATACTGAAAACTGAAAATGTAATTCGGCGATAAATAAAGTAACTATACGGTATTTTTGACACTATAGTACTTCTGCAATGAGTTTATTCCGTAAACAAATCACAACTCACGAGCAAATAATATGTTGCTGAAGTATAAAAGAAAGAAGAAAAGTGTTTTGCCGTAGAAATACGAATATTTTTTTGCGTTTGTGTAAAAAAAAACAAATATTACTGTTGTGAACACGTCAGTCGGAGAGTATGGGTAATCAGAGCAAAATACAGTGTAAATAGCTATGAAAGTACTATAAACTTGCATATCTTGTTTGCTGTTGAGGTTGTCTTTTTATTTTTATGGTCAATACACAAAAGATGATTAGTTGACTTTTTCATCAGAAAATATTCGGAACCAATTTAAAAAATGGAGGTAACAGAGGGGGGAGGAGTAACGCTGAATAATAAGGAACGCAATGTAAACAACCCTTCGGAAGGCCCGGAATTCTTGAGTGCTGTTACAAGGATATACCGGTTTCACGAGTCTTAACAGCGTAAAGGTGATATCATAAATCGAATAACCTGGACGATCAATACAATGCACGCACAAACAGAACAAACAAAAAAAACTTCTACCGAGTATGAGAAAGAGATCGGAGAGCTTAAGGTAAGAATTGCAAATCAGGATTTGGAGCTGACAAGAGTTTCGACGGCAATCGCTGAAAAAACAACATCGTTACGTAATCTCCTCGACCAAATACACGCCCTTGAAATTGACAGCAGCGTAAAGAGGATGATGACCGATTCTTGCTTGAGTCTGATAGAGACTGAGACAATCGAAAAACGTCTAAATATCGAATTGACTGAATCTGATTCGTTCTTCTTGTCGAAGTTACAGAAAAAACATGCCAATCTTAACCAGCGTGAGCTAAGAATAAGCCTGCTGGTCAAGTTGAATTACGACACAAAAGAGATTGGCCGCTCTGTAGGCATATCGACAAGAGGAATGGAGAGCATCCGCTACAGAATGCATAAAAAACTTGGCCTTGGAAAACATCAGTCAATCAAGACCTATCTTTCGGATCTCGCCGTCGCATCTTGACCTGTACCGGAGAGTTGACACTCAATCAAAAAGCCTCTTGCTTCAGACGAAGAAGAGGCTTTTTCTTTTAAACGCGCTCACCGGGAAAAACTCTTGATATTGACAAACTCACAGATACCATAGCGAGAGAGCTCGCGGCCATAGCCGGACTCTTTCACTCCGCCAAATGGCAGGCGTGGATCTGACTTGACTGAGCTGTTAAAAAAACAGTTCCCAACCTCAAGTTGATCCGCGAGAAGAATCGCCCTGTCAATATTTCGGGAGAAGACCGCAGACCCCAGGCCGTAAGGAGTATCGTTGGCTATGCGTACTGCATCATCATCATCCGTTGCTTCAATAATCACGGCAACTGGGCCGAAGGTCTCTTCATCGTACGCTGGCATCCCCTTCTGCACACCCGAGAGCAGCGTTGGAAGATAGAAAAATCCTTTTCTTTCAGGAATTTGCCCACCGCACAGCAATCGGGCTCCCCGAGATACGCTTCCAGCAACCTGAGCGTGCAGTTGATCACGAAGATCGCGGCGCGCCATGGGGCCAATATCAACCGTTGCATCAAACGGATCGCCCATCACCGAAGCCTCCATGCGCTGCAAAAGCAGGCGTTCAAACTCCTTGATGACTGACGATTGCACAATAAAACGCTTTGCGGAGATACAGCTCTGTCCACAGTTGAGCAGACGCGCCGCAGCACAGATTTCAACTGCCTGCGGAATATCAGCATCATCAAGCACAATATAGGGGTCACTGCCTCCAAGCTCAAGGACGCTTCTTTTGATGGCTCGCCCGGCCTTTGCGGCAACAGCACGACCAGCAGCGGTACTTCCCGTCACCGAAACACCCTGAATGGCGGGATGATCGATCATGAAGCCCGTCAAACGGTCAACATCTTCAAGGTCGATATGCACTGTCCTGTAAAGATGCTCAGGAAAACCCGCTTCACGAAAAAGCTCTTCGATGGCAATGGCTGAACCGGTAACACTCGGAGCATGCTTGACAATGATGCCATTACCCGCCATGATTGCCGGGGCCGCAAATCGAAACACCTGCCAGAAGGGAAAATTCCAGGGCATGATACCCAGCACAAGTCCGATAGGTTCAAAGGTAACCAGTCCTCGAACACCACCGTCAAGCAGACTCTCTTCCTGCATTAAAAACTCTTCGGCATGATCGGCATAATAATCGCAGACCCAGGCTGACTTCACCACTTCAGCAACAGCCTGCGCCAGAGGCTTGCCCATCTCAAGCGTTATCAGCGCAGCATGACGCTCTTTCTGTTGACGCATCAGTTCAGCAAGCAGCCTCATAGGTAAACTGCGTTCCAGCAGTGAGACTTTTCTCCATGACAGAGCATCACGACGGGAGGCCTGCAGAATCCCTTCGATCTCAACAGGTGTCATGGCCTGATATTCGGCAATTGGCTCTTCGGTCGCAGGATTAACAGTAATAATCATTTGTTAAAACTGATTCATGATGAAAAAAAATTAATCGATGCTCTCATAGATTGCAAGATAACTCTCGAAACGGTCGGGATCAATATGACCAGACTCGACCGACTTCATAATCCCGCACCCTGGCTCTACGGTATGAGAGCATGAAGAGTAACTGCACTCCTGCATCGCTGAGAGAAATTCCCTGAAATAGAAGCGCAGATTGTCGCGGGTAATCCCTGAAAGATTAAACTCCCTGATCCCCGGGGTATCGATGATATAGCCACCTTTTGGCAGAGCAAGCATAACTGAATTTGTGGTGGTATGGAGCCCTTTTCCGGTCTTCATATTGGTTTCACCGGTACGAAGCCGATCTTCTTGACCGGAGAGCTGATTGATCAACGTTGACTTTCCAACACCAGAGTGACCACTGAACGCTGAAAGTTTTCCTGCCAGCGTCTTTCGAAGGGGACCCATACCACGCTTCTCTTCAGCGCTGGTATAGACAACTCTGTATCCAAGCGCCTTATAGGGCTTCATCAACTGACGAGTCTCC
>JBAXBW010000022.1:0-23010 GCA_037141805.1 Chlorobiaceae bacterium
CTGGCGGAACAGTGGTTACTGCTTTTTGTGACGGCTCTGCTGGTGAAACAATGGTTACTGCTTTTTGTGACGGCTCTGCTGGCGGAGCAGTGGTTACTGCTTTTTGTGATGACGTGGCTGGGGGAGCAGTGGTTACTGCTTTTTGTGATGACGTGGCTGGAGGAGCAGTGGTTACTGGCTTCAAATCTTTATGACTTTCAACGAAGACAAACAGCTCATCACGCTCAACCGTTTTAGCCAGCCTTTCTGCAACAATCTCTTTAGCCTGCGGCTGAGGCTTGGACTGGGCGATATATTTTTTCTGAACGATGACCTCTTTTTTCAACCTGCGACCTCCTCGCATTTTCTTTGACCTTCGTTTTGAAACAATGGCCTGAGAGGAAATACCATTATCGGATCCTCCGAAAACAATGAGCTTCTGTCCGGGAGTGACCTCGGAATCGTTCAGGCTGTTCCATGCGATGAGCTGACTGATATAGGTACGGTACATCCTTGCAATTGAGCCCAGGCTTTCGCCCTGCTCGACGATATGGACCTTCTGTGTTTTTCCTTCAGCACCCCTGCGGACGGATCCGGCATGGAGAGTTTCAAGACGGGCAAAAAGCGCCTCACGTTCAATAGTTTTAGCAGATTTATAGGCATACATTTCCTGTTCCCGTTTCTGAAACTGGGGAATAAATTTTTTTGGAAGCCTGATAACATTGCGGGAAGTCCCGGCTGCCGGAATAATACCAAGCTTGTACTGCGGATTAAGAAACTGAAGATCGGCCATCGGCACTCCGATAGTTTCACTGATCTGCTCGAACGACAAAAGACGGGAGGTTCTCAAGGTGTCGATATCCTGATACAAGAATCCCGGCTCAACCGGCCGGATATTATGCTCGTTGTAATAGCTCATAATATAGTTAACAGCAATAAACGCAGGAACATATCCTCTTGTTTCTGCTGGCAGGTAATCCCATATTGCCCAGTAGTCTTTTACCCCGCCTGCCCGTCTGATCGCCTTGTTCACATTTCCCGGGCCAGAATTATATGCAGCTAGCACAAGGAACCAGTCCCCATAAATCTTGTAGAGATCCCTCAGATACCTGCTTGCGGAATCTGAAGCCTTGTAAGGATCATACCGTTCATCAATAAAGGATGATGACTGCAAACCATACATTTTGCCGGTTCCATACATAAACTGCCAAAGCCCTTTTGCGCCTGCAGGAGAAACCGCCGTCGGATTAAGCGCGGACTCAACAATGGCGAGGTACTTCATCTCAAGCGGAACATTGTTTGCATCGAGTTTTTCCTCAAAAAGCGGGAAATAGATTTTGCTCAATCCGAGGATTTTGGCAGTCATGCTTCTTTTTTCAACCGCATACAGTCTTATAAATCCCCTCACCTGGGCATTGTAGACAAAATGAAGCGGTGTTTTGCGGTTCAACGTGGCAATTCTTGCTGTATAGACCGAATCACTGTACTGAGGCACAAAGGTTGAAGGAAATCCGAACTTCTCAGACTCTTTGGAAATGGAAAAGTGCTCATCCTTAAAGTATGTAGCATTAACAAGGCTGTCAAGAATATCGGAAACCGATGACTTGCTCAACTCTCCCCGGTTACTGGCAGCCACAGGATCCACGGCAAAAACCGGCTGAGCCAGGAACTGAAAAACAAGTACCGTCAAAAAAAACCTGAATATTGTATGATAGAAGCTGATTTTCACAAGCGGCAGTTTGATTTAGATGTAATGGTCGCCAAACGATCAATGCTGCGACAGCAAAAATCCCTGTTGAATATGTAAGAAACAACATAAAAACAGTTCTCCACTATTGCAATAACCGTTTCCTTTTCTGTCAGTATTTCACTTTCCAGAGAAAAAGTCCACCTGGAGAAGCCGGATTCAGTTGACTCGTCGTGACTCCGGTTTCAAGCATTCGAACAAACTCTTCTGTTGAAAGCCTCCCCTTTCCTGCACTTATCATGGCATCAACAAGGTAGCGAACCATACTCCGTAAAAACCTGTTCGCTGAAATCTGAAAAACCAGGAACCCGTTGTCACGGTACCATTCGCAAACATTTACATGGCAGATACGATCCGGATTATCCCGATCTTCCTTTGAAAAAGCAGAAAAATCATGGGTTCCCTTCAGTAAACCGGCAATCTGCTGCATGAGCGCAAGATCAAGCGTCCCATAGGAACACCCCGCAAACCGGCCGTAAATCGCAGAAGGCTTCTCAATGACAAAATAACGATAATACCTTTCTTTAGCACTATGCCGAGCATGAAAATCCTCAGGTACTTCAACGGGGTTACTGATTCTGATTGTTCCAGGCAGCAGAGAATTGAGTGAATGCACAATTCTGAGAGGATCCATTGATGAAAGGGTAACAAAGTTTGCCGTCTGTTCTCTGGCATGAACTCCCTTGTCGGTTCTCCCTGCAGCAGCAAGAGAAATATTTTCCTGCAGAATCTTTCCCAGTGCGGCTTCGATTTCACCCTGAATAGTTACAATTCTTCCAGACTGCCTTTGCCAGCCAGCAAAAGAAGTGCCATCATATTCAACAGTAATCCGAATATTTTTCATGCGCGAAGCTGATTCATCCTGTCCTGTTGCCTTGCCTTACAAGAGAAATTAGTACATTGTATCCGGTATAATAGTTATCTTCTCGTTATCTTCCATCTTACCGAAAAACACAGCATAATTTTGCAGACAACTCATCTTGAATCGCTTCTTCTGGCGCTGAAAGGCCTGCCTGGGTGCCTGACCGAAAGATCATACCGGGTACCCGGTATCTGGACTGGCAAAACGACCGGCACTGAGCAGGTCAATCCTGCCACATACTTCGGCCACATCGTCGAAAACATCCTGAACAACACCGGGCCATCTTTGCCAAATGATGTTGACTGGAAAAGCACAGCGGTGGTTTACAACCTTTTTGTTCGGCTCACTGCTGCATTTGACCATGACGGCGACGGAGTCATAAGCATCGAACCGCTCGAATCGGGCTTCAGGGAAACAGGCACACTCCTGAAAGCCATTGCTCTTCTGCCTTATATAAAAAATCTTGGAGCAAATACACTTTATTTGCTCCCCGTTACTGAAATAGGTTCCCAAAGCAGCAAAGGTTCGCTCGGATCTCCTTATGCCATTAAAAATCCTCGAAAGCTTGATCCACGGCTCAACGAACCAGCCCTCGGACTTTCTTCGGAAATATTGCTCAAAGCATTTGTTGAGGCAGCACATCTTCTTGATATGCACGTTGTTCTTGAATTTGTCTTCAGAACAACATCCATTGACAGCGACTGGATAAAGGATCATCCTGAATGGTTTTACTGGCTGAAAAACAATACCGGCAACTACGGCCCGCCACATTTTGATACCGATACACTCAAGATAATTAATGAGGTTGTAGACCGCCATGAGTTACACAACCTTCCGGCTCCGCCAGCGGAGTACCGGGAGCAGTTCGTTGCGCAACCGGTAACAGTACAGGAAGAGGATGGTCAGCTTTCCGGAACTACAACAACAGGCGCTCCCTGTCACATCGCAAGCGCTTTCTCCGACTGGCCTCCTGACGACCAGCAACCTGCCTGGAGTGACGTGACTTATCTGAAAATGCATAACCACGAAACGTTCAACTACATTGCCTACAATACCATAAGGATGTATGACAGTGCCCTCGATAATCCGGAAACCTTCAATACCGGCCTGTGGAACGAAATTTCTGATATTATCCCGAGTTATCAAAAGCTATACCAGATTGATGGAGCAATGATTGATATGGGCCATGCCCTGCCTGCCCTTCTGAAACGAACAATTGTCCTCAAGGCTCGCCAACAAAAAGCTGATTTTGCTTTCTGGGATGAAAATTTCAATCCGACACCCGAAATCCGTGATGAAGGATTTGATGTGGTGTTCGGCACACTCCCGTTTGTCATCCATGATATTGTTTTTATCCGGGGGCTATTGAACCACCTGAACAAAGCCGGTGTCGCACTCCCGTTTTTCGGGACAGGAGAAAATCACAACACCCCGCGTGTCTGTTTCCGTTATCCCCGCCAGGAAGCTGGACGAAACTATTCGATGTTTATCTTTACCCTTAGTGCCATACTGCCAGCCATACCGTTCCTGCAGTCGGGCATGGAGATCTGTGAATGGTATCCGGTTAACCTCGGACTCAATTTCAAAGCTGAAGACCGGGCTCTTTATCCTCCCGAAAAACTCCCGCTCTTCAGCGCTTTAAGCTACGACTGGGAAAACAACAATAGTCTGACTCCCCTCAACAGCTACATCCGTAAAATCCTGGAGATACGTGCGCACTACCTTGATTTGGTCCTGTGCGGAGAAACAGGTTCGATAACCGTTCCTTATACCAGTGAGCCGGAGCTTTTTGCCGTAACGAGAAAAGCCGCAGACCGATCACTTCTTTTTGTCGGCAACAGTAACCTTTACAACACCAAAAGCGGTTTTCTTGAATTCGACATGGAAAATGGTTCCCTGTACGACCTGATCAGCGAACAATCCTTTTCGATCAAGGAACATCGGCTTGGAGTAAGCTGCAAACCTGGACAATGCATGCTTTTTGAACTTTTGTAAACATTTATTAACCAAACATCCTATCCCTATGTCTCTTCTCATTGTTGGCTCTCTTGCCTTTGACGATATCGAAACGCCTTTTGGACATTCCGACAACACTCTTGGCGGATCATCCACCTATATCGCCCTGTCTGCCAGCTATTTTACCGAAACGATCCAGATGGTTGGTGTTGTCGGCTACGACTTCGAGGATGAACATTTTTCGTTGTTGCATTCCAGAAACATAGACACAAAAGGTATCCAGAAGATCGAGTACGGAAAAACATTCCGCTGGGCTGGCCGGTATCATTATGACATGAACACCCGGGACACGCTCGATACCCAATTGAATGTCTTTGCAGATTTCGATCCCGTTGTACCCGATCAGTATCAGAATGCAGAATTTGTCTGCCTCGGCAATATCGACCCTGTACTGCAGCTCAAGGTGCTTGACCAGATCAAGAAACCGAAACTCGTCATCTGTGACACCATGAACTTCTGGATTGAGGGAAAACTGGAGGCGCTAAAAAAAACACTGGAGCGTGTTGATATTTTCATCATCAACGACGGCGAGGCCAGACTCCTGAGCGGCGATCCAAACCTTGTCAAATCAGCAAGAATCATCCGCCAGATGGGTCCGAAAATTCTGATTATCAAAAAAGGCGAGCACGGCGCCCTGCTCTTTACCGACAATGGTATCTTTGCCGCTCCAGCCTTCCCGCTCGAAAATATTTTTGACCCCACCGGTGCCGGAGATACCTTTGCCGGTGGATTTATCGGTCACCTTTCGAGATGTGAAACCATCAACGATATCGAACTGCGCAGGGCGGTTCTCTACGGCAGCACCATGGCAAGCTTCTGTGTAGAAAAATTCGGCACCGAAAAAATTGCGTCGCTTGCTCTGCTTGAAATCGAAGACCGGTTCCAAAGCTTCCGTGAACTTTCAAGAATCGATGGATAAAGGAGGGGGAAAGACAATATTTCAGGAACAAAACAAATATGCAGCTCAACATCCTCGATTACAGTTTCATTGTCGGCTATCTGCTCCTGACGCTTGTTATTGGCCTGTGGTTCTCGTCGCGCGCTTCGGAAAATGTCGGAGAGTTTTTTCTTTCGGGGCGCCAGCTCCCCTGGTGGATTGCCGGTACCGGTATGGTGGCAACAACCTTTGCCGCTGACACTCCTTTGGCGGTCGCAGGATTTGTTGCCAAAAACGGTATTGCTGGCAACTGGGTGTGGTGGACCTTTGTTTCAGGCGGGATGTTGACCGTCTTCTTCTTTGCCCGCCTGTGGCGGCGGGCAGAAATCCTTACTGACCTTGAGTTTATTGAGCTGCGCTACAGCGGTGCAGCAGCCCGTTTTCTGCGCGGCTTCAAGGCCATTTATTTCGGGCTCTTCATCAACGCAGTCATTATCGGCTGGGTCAACCTCGCCATGTTCAAGATTATCAGAATCATGGTGCCGGAGCTGAACCCTGAAGTTGCCATTGTCATCCTCGTCCTGCTGACCACCTTTTATTCTGGTCTCTCAGGGCTATGGGGGGTATCCATCACCGATGCAGTGCAGTTCGTCATTGCCATGACGGGCTGTATCATTCTTGCCGTCCTTGCGGTTCAGTCACCTGCGGTGGTCTCAGCCGGAGGCCTCACCAAAGCCCTTCCGGCATGGATGTTCGACTTTTTCCCCACGTTCACCTCCTCGTCATCAGGCAAAAGCATCTCCGGCGCAGTGGCTCTTCCCTTCATCTCTTTTGCTGCTATGGCGTTTGTCCAGTGGTGGTCATCATGGTATCCCGGTTCCGAACCGGGCGGCGGCGGCTATATTGCCCAACGCATGATGAGTGCCAAAAACGAGAAACACTCGCTCCTTGCGACCCTCTGGTTTACAGTCGCCCATTATTGCCTGAGACCATGGCCATGGATCATTGTCGGCCTTGTGAGCCTCGTCATGTTTCCCGACCTGCCGATGAACCAGAAAGAGGACGGCTTTGTCTACGTCATGAAAGCTGTGCTGCCCCCCGGGATGAAAGGGCTGCTTATTGCCGCTTTTCTGGCAGCCTACATGTCGACCCTCTCAACTCACCTGAACTGGGGCACAAGCTATCTGATCAACGACTTCTACAAGCGGTTCCTGAAAAAAAACGAGAATGAAAAACACTATGTCGCCGTTTCAAAAATCACCACATTCCTGACTGCGGCTTTTGCTCTCTATATCACCTTCTTTGTGCTCGACACTATCACCGGAGCATGGGAGTTCATTATCCAGTGCGGAGCTGGCACCGGTTTTGTCCTCATTCTTCGCTGGTTCTGGTGGAGACTGAATGCCTGGTCGGAAATCACCTCCATGGTGGCACCATTTATCGCGTTTACCTGGATCAAACTTTTTACCTCCATTACCTTTCCGTTCTCGATTTTTGTTATTGTCGCCTTTACCATTGCCGCAACCCTTCTGGTAACATTTCTGACACCTCCCACAGAAACTGCGCAATTAGAGACCTTCTACCGAACCACTCGAGTGGGCGGTGTGCTCTGGAAAAAAGTCTCCATAAATCTGCCCGATGTTGTAGCCGACACCGGCTTTGTCATGCTCTTTGTTGACTGGGGACTCGGAATTATCATGATTTACGCGATTCTTTTCGGCACTGGAAAATTCATCTTTGGTGACATACTCCAAGGATCGCTTTACCTTGGTGCGGGAGTAATTGCCGGATCGCTTATCTTTGCAGACCTGAACCGACGGGGCTGGAACAACCTGAACTGACCAACAACCATGGGTAAACCAGCCCTGATTCTTGCCTCGCAGTCACCAAGACGACGTGATATTCTTGCATTGATGCTTCTTCCTTTTGAAACTGTGGCGGTTCTCACCAATGAGACACTTGACCCTTCACGGTCAATTGAAGAGAATGTTACCAGAATTGCTCTCGAAAAAGCTGAAGCGGCAAAGGTATTGCTGCCCGGCCAGGGTCGCAACACCATTATTCTTGCTGCTGACACTGTTGTGGCAAAAGGGAACCGCATTTTTGGAAAACCGGCAGAGTTCGAAGAGGCATTCAGCATGCTTAAGAGTCTCCAGAATCGCTCCCACCGGGTTTATACCGGCTTTGTGCTTCTTTACGGCGACAAAACCCATGCCGAATGCGTGAGCACCACGGTAGAGTTTGAGCCAATGTCCGACAATGAAATTAAACGCTATCTTCTGTCAGAAAAACCTTACGACAAGGCTGGAGCCTACGGCATTCAGGATCCCCTGATTGCCTGTCATGTGAGACGCATTGAGGGGTGCTACTATAATGTTGTCGGTCTTCCGATTTCACGGGTATGCAAATCGCTGAAAACCTTTTTTTAAAATAGGCATCACCGTATAATAATGTACCCCACCGCAACAGCACAACCGCCGGTCATTGTGATCCTCGGCCCTACGGCTTCCGGTAAATCGGAACTTGCCCTTGCTGTGGCAAAAAAAATCGGGGCTGAAATCATTTCAGCAGATTCACGACAAATCTACCGGGAACTCGACATCGGCGCAGCAAAACCTTCCCCTGAAGCACTTCAGGAAGTGACTCATCATTTTGTCAACGAGAAAAATATCGGAGAATCCTTCACTGCAGGTGACTTTGCCACTGAAGCCATTAAACGAATCCTCGATATTCACCGAAAGGGAAAGCGTGCAATAATAGCAGGTGGCTCCACCCTCTATCTTGAAGGAGTACTCAAAGGTTTTGCGAATTTACCTCCGGCAAACCCGGAAATAAGAGAACGGCTGTTGGTTGAACTGAAACATGGCGGAAAAGAACTCCTCTACGAAAAGCTGCTCCAGAAAGATCCTGAACAGGCGGCAACCCTTGACCCCACAAAAACACAGCGACTGATTCGAAGCCTTGAAATCATTGAGATAACAGGCTTGAGCGTTACTGAATTGCAATCCAGGGGAAAACAGCAGCAAACAGACCTGCACTTTTTGACTACAGGGCTTTCAATACCCCGCGAAACGCTCTATCAGCGCATCAACCAGCGCACTGATGACATGATTACTACCGGTCTCTGTCATGAAGCTGAACTGCTGTATCACAAGTACCATACACTTCTTGCCGACAAGAGAACAACCGCGCTGCAATCAGTAGGATATCAGGAACTGTTTCAATATTTCGGCAATACCATTGACTTTGCTGAAGCAGTCAAACTGATCAAACAGCATACGCGCAATTATGCCAAACGCCAGATGACTTTTTTCAACAACAGACTATCCGTTAACTGGGTAAATGCTGATATTCTTTGTAAGAATTTGGAAAACAGCAAATTTTTTGCATAAAAAAATATTAACAATGAGCTTTTTTTTTACCTTGGGTATTAAGAATGTTTTTGCAATCAGCTCTGCCAGCTTTTTATAAAGGAGCATCTGAACTCGCAGTCCAAAGAGTTCTTAACATGTTTTAACAGTAATATTTTACAGGTTTTATCGCAGAAATTTACCATGAAACATTCAATATCAACGCGTAAAGAGTTAACTATTCTGAAAATCGAGGAAGAGGTATTCGATTTTCGTCATAGCGATTCATTCAAGCTGGAAATTGACGATATGGTTAACAGGGAGAGCACCAAAAACCTGATCATTGATTTTTCCCAGGTAAAAGCTATTGATTCCTGTGGTATCAGCTCAATGCTGCTTGCCCATCAGCTTGCCAATCAATCCACTGGACTTGCTATTTTCGTTTCCCTCTGCAAGCAGATCAAAGATCTTCTGAAACTGACCAATCTGGACAAACAACTTTATATATTTTCATCCATTAATGAGGTTATGACCCTCATCGAACCGGCAATGAAAAGCAAACGTGGTACCCGAGGAAAATCACATACACCAACAGATGAAACAATAGACGAACTCCTCTGCGATGATCTTGACCTTATTGTTGAACCCGATCTCCATGTCGAACATCTTGATGAACATCTCGATGAACATCTTCTGGAATCAGATGAAATAACCAATGAGGCCGAAATGGCGGATCCCCTGACAGGGAAAGAGGTCTGCATAAAAAAAAGAGGCCGCCCGAAAAAAACTTGATCCGGGTTACTCAGTGGTAGAGAATAGGGCGGGAGGGATTTTTCCGGTTGAATTGCTCAACCTGCTGTCGACTCTCCTCCATAATCACCTCAAGAGGCAACTGCTTTTTGATCATCTCCCTGAAACGAGGTGTACCCGCAAGGTTATCAAACAATTTACCTCCCTTGTCAAGAGCAATTTTGTCAGGATAGAAATGCTGCAACTCCAGCAGAATCGCCGTAGCCGTTCTGAATGGGCTGAACACGTTTCTGTCGGTCAGAAAGATCTTTATTCCCTGACAACGCTCTCCACTGAACTTGCCTGAACGCGGCTGAAAAACTATAGTATCGAACGACACACCGGATAACTGATATTTCTTGAGAGCAACGGCAATTTCCTCGCTCTTGATAAATGGAGCTCCAAACTGCATGAAGGGAGCATCAGTGCCCCTCCCTTCACTAACCGTTGTCGCTTCAAGAAAGACTGTGGCGGGATAAACTATTGCCGCATCAACCGTTCTGATATTCGGCGAAGGACTTTTGAAGCTGAAGTCCGGATACTCATCAGCAAACCTGTTTCGCCGGTATCCCTCCATGGGTATTACCCTGAGATCAAGCTTTTTGTAGAGCTGCTCCTTTAACAAAAGGGCAATCTCCCCTGCCGTCATGGCGTGAACAAAAGGAATATTGACCGCTCCCACAAACGACTCATATCCGGGTGTCAGCATGAAACCCTCTTGCAGGAGTGGAGCAACCGGATTGGGACGATCAAGAACCATGAAGGCTATGCCAGCCTCGTCACAAGCCTCCATGGCATTCTTCATGGTTGAGATGTAGGTATAACAGCGCGTACCTATGTCCTGAAGATCAAAGACAAGCACATCAATCTGCCGCAACTGGCGGATATCAGGTTTTTTTGAGATACCATAGAGTGAGTAGACCGGGAGAGTGCCAGCAAAAAACATACTGCCGACCTGTTTTCCCTCCTCGATATCAGCCGAAAAACCGTGCTCGGGAGCCATGAGAAATTTCAGCTTGACCCCGTTACGGAGCATGAGGAGGTAGCCGGGATCCCCTTTTTGACCAAGACTTGCCGCATTGGTAATGAGCCCTGCCCTCAAGCCGGAGAGTTCCCGGAATCCGGAAGCTTCAAGCCGATCTATACCGCAGAGCAAGGGTTCCGCCAAAACTGGAGGCGCGGCAAAAGAGAGCACCGCGACAACAACAAAAGAGGCAAGAAACAGCGAGAGCCCCTTATTTCCAAAATGGAAGAGCCGTTTGAACGAGAAGTGGTTCATAGTCATCAATACCTCTGAACGGAAGGAATTCTGCGCAAAACAAAAAGCCGCCCATTTGCGGAGGCGGCTTTTACTGGTGGTGGGGACAGGACTTGAACCTGCAACCTTCGGGTTATGAGCCCGACGAGCTACCAATTGCTCCACCCCACGATGTTTGTGCTCCAATGTAAGCAATAAATTCTCTTTTGCAAGCATTTATTGTATCTGTTTACCATTTATTTCATTTCCTTCAGGCTCAACGACAAATAATCGCCCATCCTCCCCCTCCACGGCAAGAATCATACCCTCTGATACTTCATCGCGAATGGAACGCTCGGCAAGATTGGCAACCAGTACCACATTTTTACCGATCATCTCTTCCGGTTTGTAATGCTTTGCAATACCGGCCAGCACCTGTTTTGTTACCGAACCGACCTGCAGGTGCAGTTTCAGAAGTTTTGCCGCTTTATTCACCTTTTCGGCAGCGATAACTTTGGCTACCCTTAGGTCAACTTTGAGAAAATCGTCAAAACTGATCACCGGCTTGAACTCCATACGGCTCCCGACAACTCCAGCCTCCCGTTTTTCCGCTTCAGCCAGCAACCCGGCAATTTTTGCCAGTTCCGGCGCAATATCACCCTCCTCAATTTTGGTAAAGAGAATTTCAGATTTCGCCCTGATATGGTCTCCTTTTTTAAGTCCGGGCAACAGCAACTCGCTTAAAAGAGATTTACCTGGTGTAACAAGATCCTCAATACGCCCTTCAAACCCGAGCATGGCATGAATGCTGTTGCCGGTTTCAGGAATAACCGGAAAGAGCGCAATGGAAAGCGCATGGCAGAGATTCAGCGAGAGCGACATTGTTCTTGCCGCAGCTTCACGATCGATCTTGATCATTTTCCAGGGTTCCGACACAGTCAGAAAACGGTTGGCCGCTCTTGCAATATCCATCCCGAGAGAAGCTGCTTCCCGAAAGTGAAACCCTTCATAAGCGAGATCAAGCTTTTCAAGAGTATCAGGCCAGTCAATCCCGAGAGAGTTCCACTCTTCAGCAGTAGAGTCACAGGGCACCTCGCCATCAAAACGGGCATTGGTAAAATCAATCGAACGTTTGATAAAATTGCCAAGCGTATCAGCCAGTTCGCCATTGGTTCTATTCTGAAAATCCTGCCAACTGAAATCGGTATCCTTGTTTTCAGGATAATTCATCGCAATACTGTAGCGCAGGGTATCAGCGGGAAACTTGTCAAGGAACTCGCCGAGATAGACCGCGTAATTTCGCGATTTCGAAAACTTTCTTCCCTCAAAGTTCATGAACTCCGACGCTGGCACATTGTCGGCAAGATTGTAGCGGTCACGTTGACGCCCTTCATTCCATGCCAGCAGGATTGCCGGAAACATCAGCGTATGAAACACAACATTATCCTTGCCAATAAAGTGAACAAGGCGACATTGAGGATCCTGCCAGTATGATTTCCACAGATCGTTCTCTCCCCGCTGCGCCGCCCACTCCCTGGTAAAGGAGATATAACCCAGAACCGCATCAAACCAGACATAGAGTACCTTGCCAAGAGCCTCTTCGCGCTCAAGGGGCACTTTTATACCCCATGACAAGTCACGGGTTATCGCCCGCTCTTTCAATCCCTGCGTAAGCCAGCTTCGGGTATAATTAACCACATTCGAACGCCAGTCATCCTCATGACTTTCAACATAACCTTCAAGCTGCTCCTGAAAGCGCCCAAGCGGAAAATACCAGTGCATGGTATCACGCAGTTCCGGCGTTGCATCCGAAAGTTTACTTTTCGGATTGATAAGTTCGAGCGGGCTTAAATGGGTACCGCACTGTTCGCACTGATCGCCGTTAGCCTCAGGGTTATTGCATATCGGACAGGTTCCGGTCACATAACGGTCAGAAAGAAAACGTCCGGCTTTACGGTCAAAAAAAAGCTTTTCAGTTTTTTGTTGAAAAATGCCTTTTTTCTCAATATCAAGAAAAAACTCCTGGGCAGTTTTATGATGCACCTCCGAAGAGGTTCTGCCATAATAATCAAACGAGATACCACAACGGGAAAAAGCATCCTGGTTCATCCCATGATACCTGTCGACAACATCCTTTGGTGAAATACCCTCTTTCTCGGCCGTAATGGTAATGGGTACCCCATGTTCGTCCGACCCTCCGATATGAATGATATCCTCCCCCTTGAGCCGTTTATAGCGAACATAAATATCCGCAGGAAGATAAACACCGGCAAGATGGCCAAGATGCACCGGGCCATTGGCATAGGGAAGGGCTGACGTGACAAGGGTTCTTGTAAACTGACGCATAGAGAGGAACCGTTATTTTTTAACAAACATCGCATTGAACTTGTCGACAGGAAACCTGCGTGTCTGATCGCTCTGCTGGTAGCGAAGCCAGACAAGTTTTTTCTGGACGTCAACACTTTCAACCATAGCTGGACCCTCTGGAGTAGAAACCATGGTTCCTGCGGAAGGAACAAGTGACAAACCTGCAGCATGAGAACGGCAACCCTTCTCCTGTTTCGAATATCCAAGACAACATTTTGGGCGGTTACATATTCCGGTAATATTGAAGGCGTGGCTATCATTGCTGGCAACCTCGGAATATTGAGATTTTTCAGCAAACGGATTGGCATGAATTTTCTGCAGCCAGCTCGAACAACACAAAAGGCAGCCACAAGGCCCCAGAGCATTTGCCCTTCTGGCCTCTTCTCGTGTCGTAATCTGCACCATCTGAATTCTCGCCTTGAACTCCCCGGCAAGATCACGCACAAGTGTCCTGAAATCAACCCGGTGTGACGACGTATAGTAGACCGAAAGTTTCTGCTGATCCATACGCAATTCAACATCAACCAATTTCAGATCAAGTTCATGCTTTTTAATCTTGTTCAGACAAATTTCCCTGATATCTGCCTGCCGTTTTTTCAGTTCAACAATGGCCTGACAGTCATTTTCGTCAGCAATCCGCAACACGGCTGTCCACTCCTGACCATTTTTATCCAGCCCTTTGAGCTGCAGTTTTTTGCGGGCAATCTGGCCGGTTGAATAGACCACTCCAAAATCATATCCTCCATCCGATTCAATAATAACCTGCTGCCCGATGCTGAAAGGGATTCCTGTATTATTGATAAAAAACTCTCGTCGGCAACCCTGCAACTCAACTTCACAAATATCATCGGAAACAATATCAGGAGATGCCCCGTAAATCGATTCCATCTCACTGTGCAACAATTGTGAAAGCCGCAACCTTACCTTTGTATTATCACCCAAAAGACAACTGCATATAACATTACTCATGAAGAGGGACGTTGTTGATGTTGTGTATTTACCACTTCTTGTCGTTCCGCACACACACATGGTGAATATGAGGAACGTTATTGAATCTCTGTAGTTACATGATCAAACGCTCATGAAATGCTCTTATGACCCGGGAAGCTGTTTCCCGCTGTCAAGACCTATGAAACGCCGGAATGCTTCACTCTTTCGGTTAACGGATGCACTCCCCTTGACAAGAGTTACAGCGTCATCAAGCTTTCGGTTACGGATCTTCTCGCTGAGTTCATCAAGATGACTCTCCGTCATTTTCTGCATATATGCGTTAAGATCATTGGCACCGGCATATTCCTTTCGGGAAATTAAACGCGGCTCCCTGAACGATAAAAACAGCTCCGGTTTTTGCTCCCCAAGATATTCAATCCGACTGACAATTGAAACAACGTAAAGCTCCGGCCTCTTCTCAAGCACCCGGGAAGCAATCGAAGCTGCCCCTTTAAAAAACACAAGCGGCCTCGTATCGACATGTTCTATCTTTCCCTGTGGAAATATCCACAGCGCATTCTGCAGCTCGTTGTCGTCAGTCAGCAATTCAGCGGCATAACAAAGAGTGGCCAGCCAACTTTTCGGACGGGAACGATCAAGAGAAAACGCTCCTATGCGGGTAAAAAAGCGATGTTTTCGTAACTGCTGGAACTCAATAATAATATGCAGCCGCTGGTGAAAAAACTTTTCGGTGCAAAGGGGCGACCAGAAGCCATCCCACCAGTACGCGTGATTAGCATAAAAAATAACCGGAGTACGAAGATCCATCTCCTGTACTCCGGACTGCATAAAAACGCGGACCGAGTTAAAATACCTTCTGAACTGGCGGCGGGAATACCAGCCAAACCACAAGGTATAAAGCTGGCTGCGACGGACTTTCAGCATCGGTGCTCTATTTGAAAGCTCTCCTGATACGGTTTACGGCCTCCTCGAGCGCGGTTATTGATGCAGCATAAGAGAGGCGGAGGTTTTCAGGTGCTCCGAAAGCATCACCCGGCACTGTAGCGACATGATGCACCTTCAACAGATACTCAGCAACATCAGCAGAGTCTTTCATCACCACCCCATTAAAGGTCTGGCCAAGCACTCCGCTGATATCAGGAAAAATATAGAACGCACCCTGGGGCAGGGCCGTTTTAAAACCGGGAATGCTGTTCAGTGCCTGGTACATATAATCGCGCCTCTTTTCAAATTCAGCACGACGCTCTTCAACAATCCCCTGATCACCATTCAGGGCTGCGACGGCAGCTTTCTGGGCTATGGCATTGGGATTTGAAGTGGTCTGTGACTGTATCTTGTCGCAGGCATCAATCAGCCATTTCGGCCCGGCAAGGTATCCGATTCTCCATCCAGTCATGGCGTAGGTTTTCGACACGCCGTTGCTTACAATAACCCAATCCTTCATTTCCGGAATTCGTGCCGGAGAAAAGGGACGGACACCGCCGTAGACAATCATGTCGTACATTTCATCAGAGAGCACAAAAATTCCGCGACCTTCAACAACCGCCATCAGGGCGCGTACCTCAACTTCACTATAAACCGCACCAGTAGGATTCGAGGGAGAATTCAGGACAAGAATCTTTGTTTTCGGGGTAATGGCAACCTCAAGCTGAGCTGGAGTCATTTTGTATTCACTCTCCAGAGTGGTATGAACAATAACCGGTATACCACCTGCAAGACGAACCATTTCAGGAAAGCTCACCCAGTAAGGAGCAGGAACAATCACCTCATCCCCCTCTTCGCAAAGCGCAAGAAAGGTATTGGCAAGAGTCTGCTTGCCACCATTGCTGACAATGATCTGGTTTTCCAAAAACTCCAGACCATTATCACGCCTGAACTTTTCAATAACAGCCTTTTTAAGATCCGCAATACCAGAATTTGCTGTATAGCGGGTAAAACCGGCATTAATGGCATCTATTCCCGCCTGATTGACATGAGCGGGCGTGGGAAAATCAGGTTCACCTGCTGAAAGGCTGACAATATCCATACCTTCAGCTTTCATTTTCGCAGCAAGATTGCTGATTCGCATGGTCTGCGATTCCTGCATACCAAGTACCCTGCGGGTGAGATATTTTTCTTCAGGTGAAAGTGTTGTCGTCATATAAAAAATAGTTGGTTATAATTATTTCCGGTTCAGTTCTTCACGTTTTTTATGCATCATCTCCAGAACACAAGGGTGTACAAACTTGCTGACATCACCGCCAAGCATGGCGACCTCCTTGATTATTGACGATGCAACATAGGTATATTTGACATTGGGCATCAGAAAGACGGTTGTCACATCTGGATAGAGTTGACGGTTGAACAGCGATATTTGAAATTCATATTCAAAATCCTTGACTTGCCGTACACCCCGAACAATTGCTTTTGCGCCAACCTGCCGGGCATAATCAGCAAGCAATCCTTTTTGAAGCACCTCAACACTGACGCCGGGGTACTCTCTGATAACCTCTTTCGTCATCACCTCCCGTTCCTCTATAGTGAACAATGCGTGTTTCTGGCTGTTCTCAGCAATAACGACAATAACCTCATCAAAAATATTCAGGGCACGTTCAAGCACGTCAAGATGACCGTTGGTAAAGGGATCAAACGTTCCTGGATAAATGGCTCTTGAGTTCATCGTCATTCAAAGGTTATTGCTGAAATAAGTAACTCTTGTCATGCCATAATCCTTATGAAAAGAGTAGTGCGACGACAACCTGAAATCAAAATGTGTACTATGTTCGACAAGAAGCATGCCCCCTTCAGCAAGAAGAGCACCGCCGAAAATCATCTCAATCAACTGATCGTAATCAGGCCAGGAATAGGGCGGATCACAAAAAAGAAGATCAAATTGGCCGGTCGTACGTCTGAGAAATGCCACAACATCGGCATTGACAATTTTTACACTCCCCTGTACGCCGATCTGAAGAGCGGTTTCCTTCATGGCTTTGAGCGCATCAACATGTTGATCAACAAAAAATACTGAGCCGGCTCCACGACTCAGCGCCTCAAAACCAAGCGAACCGAACCCGGCAAACAAATCAAGCACAGAAATACCCTCAAAGTCAATTCTTGCGGCAAGAGTATCAAACAGAGATTTCTTGACCCTGCTGCTGCATGGACGTATAGCGTGCGACGATGAGTTCCTAATTTTTCGCCCTTTATATATACCCGCCAGAATCTGCACGATACTGTTGCAGCCTAAAAATCACCGAAGACGGTCTCGCCAAGAATGGCAAGTGCCTTGACGGCATCTTCCTTTGATGGCGGTTTTCCATGCCAGTTGCTGTTGTCGGGCATGGAACCCTCAAAAAAGGGAACTCCTTTTCCCATAATCGTTGTAGCAAGAACAACCGAAGGTTTTTGACGACTTTTGTTTGATGTGATGTTCTCGACGATGCTGACAAAATCTTCCATATCATTGCCATCACATTGATAGACATCCCATCCGAATGCCCGCCATTTATCAGCAAACGGTTCCACGCCCATGATAGAGGAAACCTCGCCGTCAATCTGCAGGTTGTTGTAATCGACAATGCCGATAATTTTGTCAAGCTTGTAATGGGAGGCACTCATCGCTGCTTCCCAGATCTGTCCCTCCTGACATTCGCCATCACCCATCAGGCAGAAGACATCGTTCTCCTTGCCATCCATACGAAGACCAAGAGCCGCGCCAACAGCGGTAGAAAGACCCTGGCCAAGAGAACCGGAAGCGATTCTGATACCAGGAAGCCTCGATTCAGAGGTTGGATGACCCTGCAGGTAGGAGTTAACCTGCCGCAGGGAATTCAGTTCGCTGAGAGGAAAATAACCTGAACGGGCAAGAACGCTGTACCATACCGGTGCAATATGACCATTGGAGAGAAAAACCATATCCTCGTCTTGATGATCCCAGAAGCCGTGAGGTTTGTGCTGAAGCAGCCGAAAGTAGAGTGCAGTAAAAATATCAGCCATGCCAAGCGAGCCGCCGGTATGACCGGAATTTGCCATAGCAAGCATTCGGATAATATCCCGACGGACCTGACGGGCCATTTCCTTGAGATCATCAATTGCTGCAAGCTCAAGCAACACGCCTTTTTTTTCAGCCGGATACAGTTTTACGTCTTTTGCCATAATCAATAGTGTATCAACAAAATTCTTGTGAATTAATAAAAATTATTCGTGTTTCCGCTTTCTTTCCCTGAGAAACTTCCATAAGGAAAATAAAAGCAATACAACAAAAATAATAGAGACTGGAATAGTGTATACAGCAACATAACCACCGATATCCTTCCAGTTACTTCCAAGGAAAAAACCTCCGTAGAGCAACAGGACATTCCATGCCACAGCGCTGGTCAAAGCAGCAAGAAGAACTAATGGCGTTTTGAGGTGCATCAACCCTGCCATAACAGAAATAACTGCCCTGGAACCCAACAAAAACCTGTTCGCCAGTACCGCAAGGTAACCATGAGCTGCAAATTTACGGCGCAACAGTACCATGTCGGACGGCGGAAAAAAACGGTGAACACTTTTTGAAAACCGGTGCTGCGCGGCAGTATCACCGACAGCATATAATTTTATGCCGAAATGCCTGCTAATCATATAGATCAGCATAAAACCAGCCGTAGAGCCCAGCGAAGACCAGAACAAAGTTTCAGCAAAAGTTAGCTGACTGCTGTATATCAGATACCCGATAAAAGCTACCGGAACATCACCAGGTATCGGCGGCACAACGTTTTCAAGAAAAGCAATCAAAAAAAGAAAAACATAGACCGCAAAAGGGTCTGCATGCTGCAGCCAGAAAATCGCAGTTTCAAGCATGGCAAACCCCGTCTGTCGTTACCGTGTCAGTCAAGATCAAGAACCCTTCTCTGCACCTCACTATAGGCATCCTCAACACTGCCCAGATCAAAACGAAAACGATCCTTGTCCATTTTTTCGTTCGTCTCAAGATCCCAGAAGCGGCAGGTATCGGGACTTATCTCATCGCCAAGCAGAATCTCGTTGTTATGACGACCGAACTCCAGCTTGAAGTCAACCAGCTTCAGTTTTCTATCCGCAAAAAATTTACGGAGCACTCCGTTAATCGCTTCCGCGCGCTGTTTCAGAACAGCAAGCTCCTCAAGAGTGGCAACACCAAGCGCCACCGCATGGGATTCATTCATCAGCGGATCATCAAGATCGTCATCTTTCAAATAGAACTCTACAATCGGCCTTTCAAGCACGGTTCCTTCGGCAAACCCATAGCGCTTCACCAGAGAGCCAGCAGCAATGTTACGCACCACAACCTCAACCTTGATAATATCGAGACGCCAGCAAAGCATCTCACGATCAGAAAGCTTTTCAACCAGATGAGTATGTATACCGTTCTCCTCAAGCATACCGAAAAGCTTGCAAGAGATCGCGTTGTTCACGACACCTTTTTCAGCAATAGTACCCTTTTTCTTGTTATTGAACGCCGTCGCGTCGTCCTTGAACTCCTGTATCACCAAGTTGCCGTCATCCGTCAAGAAAACCTTTTTAGCCTTGCCTTCGTAGAGCTGTGTCGTTTTTTTCATTATGAACGTTTTTATATTTGAGTGGCTGTCGCAATCGATAACCATATATATTCTGAAAAATTGTCAACTCTCACACTGACTGATCAGAAGCCGCCTGCTGAACCGCTCCGGTAAGCACAATCGTAATTTGATCGTCAGTCAACCCCTTGTCCTTCAAAAAGTTCATAAATCTGAACACACCAAGATCCGACAACATGGCTTTCGGTTGATCCTGTTCGCTCAGCCCCCTGGTACGGCTGTATTCTTCGGAGGTTTGGATCCAGTCATCAATAAACTGTTCCGATCTCCCGTTCTCAAGGAAATAACCGGTCACAATCTCTTTAACCTTCCCCGCTTCCGGTTCGGGATGAGCCAGAAAAAGCAACTGCATCTCTTCGGAAATCCTTGCCAACACAATAACCGCCTCCCTGTCAAGAGTTTCATCGAGGATATCTTTCGCCCGCTCTTTGACATCACTCTTGTGGGTCATAATGCTTTCCGGATCGTTTGAAAATAAAAATATTGATAGCAGCAAAATCCCGATTAAGTTACATAATGATTATGGTAAAGAAAAAAAATTACATAGAAAGAGGTTATGCGAACATTACTCTGTTACATTTTTCTCCTCTTCAGCGCATTATCCTTGATTGCCCATCCCGCCGCAGGGAATCAAAAACCTGAAAAAAGCGTGCTTTTGCTGTGGTGGAATGTTGAAAATCTTTTTGATCCACATAATGACCCGTTGACTGATGATGACGACTTCACTCCTGCAGGAAAACTGCAATGGACAGAAAAAAAACTTGTTCTTAAAGAGATGCGCATCCGCCACCTGCTCACAGCAGTAGTGGCACACCCCGACTACCGTAAATATCCTGACATTGTAGCATTTGCAGAAGTAGAAAACCGTAATGTCTTTGAAGAAACGCTCTCCCGGATTCAGGGAGTCCGATACAAAACCATTTATTTTGAGTCATCCGACCCGAGAGGCATCGATATCGGCCTTGGCTACAATCCGCAAACGCTCCGCCCGACAGTATCGAAAGCTTACTCCGTTCCTCTTGCCCGGCAGACAAGAAAAATCATTGTTGCCGGGTTTTCCGCTGACGGGTACCCGTTTCACCTTATTCTGAACCACTGGCCATCACGCGCTTTCGATACCGGATGGACCGAACCAAAACGACTTGCCGCCGCAAAGGTCACCCGACACATTGTTGACAGCCTGCTTGTCGGCAACCTCAATGCCGATATTATTGTCATGGGCGACTTCAACGACGAACCGAACGACCGCTCAATAAAACAGGTGCTTGGTTCAACATTCGATGCCATAAAAGTCAAGGAAAACGGCAACACGCTTTTGTACAATTGCTGGAGCGGTTACCAGGGAATCGGCAGCTACTTCTACAACAACCACTGGCAGCAGATCGACCAGATTCTCCTCAGCGCAGGGATGCTTGATAAAAGAGGGCTCCATGCGCCAGACAACGCATTTCGCTGCTTCGCCTTTTCCCGACTGCTGGATGAATCGGGGAAAAAGCCTTACGCGACCTACGAAAAAAGGAAATATACAGGCGGGTATTCTGATCACATGCCACTCATCCTGAAGGCACACATTGCCAATTAAAGTCAGTTTCTGCTGTTGTTCCAAACTCTCCTATGCACTCCTCCTGTAGAGACCGTACGCTCCAAGCCACTTCAACCCTTCAAACCAGAGAACACTTCCAAGCCCCGCAGAGAGACAAAGCAGAAGATCAGGAAGGTGCAATGCAGAAAACCTGAAAAGGTGTATAAAAAAAGGAACATACAGCACAATTCCCAAAAAGAGTATGGCACCGGCGACCACAGGGAACAATGCTGTATTGGAAGGGCGAATGGTGGCGCCCGACTTGCGACTCCAGGAACGGTTGGTCAGAATCAAACCAAGATTGGAAATCATCAGGGTCGTAAAGGTCATTGCGCGAAGTTCCTGCCCGTCCGCTCCTCTTGAACGGGCAAACCAGAAAACACTCATAATAACAATAAGCACAATAACCCCCTGTATCAGGCTCAGCACAACAGTCTTTCTGCAGAATAAAGGCTCTCTGGAGTTTCGGGGGGGACGATTCATCACATCAGCTTCTTCTCCCTCAGCTTCAAAGACAATTGAGCAGGCAGGATCAATGATGAGTTGTAAAAAAGCGATATGCGCTGGCAGCAGAAGCAGCGGCCATTGAAAAAGAACGGGCAAAAGCGACATCCCTGCAATGGGAACATGGATCGCAAAAATATAGGCAATGGCTTTTCTGATATTGTCAAAAATTCTTCGACCCAGCCTGATGGCCTGCACAATTGAAGAAAAATCATCATCAAGCAGAACCAGTGACGCCGACTCTCGGGCAACATCCGTTCCACGTCCACCCATGGCAATGCCAATGTTGGCCGCTTTCAGAGCGGGAGCATCATTCACCCCATCCCCTGTCATGGCGACTATTTCACCGTTAGCCTTGAAGGCATTAACCAGTCGCAATTTCTGATCCGGCACCACCCTCGCAAAAATATTCACCTCATTGATCTTCTCCTGCAGTTCACGGTCCGTCATACACTGCAGTTCCGGGCCAGTAAGACACACCTCAGCTTTTTTCAGCCCGATCTGCCGGGCAATATTGCGAGCCGTACCAGGAAAATCACCGGTGACCATCACCACTCGAACTCCAGCGCTATAACATTCCACAATGGCTGAAGGAACAGTTGAACGCACCGGGTCAGAAAGCCCTATTAAACCAAGAAATTCGAAAACAAAGTCTCCCTGCGCCTCCGGTAAAACGGGTTGCTGAAAAAATGCCCTTGCCACTCCCAGTACTCGCAACCCACAATCAGCCATGTCGGCCACATGAGTAAAAAGTTCTGCTCTCGCAGGTCCATCAACATGACAAAGCTCAAGAACAGCTTCAGGAGCACCTTTCGCCGCTATAGTATACTGTTCGTTTTCCGACGATTTCCAGACACGTGAAAGTGAAAGCAGCTCTTTTGACAAGGCATATTCATGAACCAGCTCCCAGTCCTTGTGCAAATGTTCCGTCTCCGTCAGATAATCATCTCCAGTCTCTTTAATGGCTTTTTCCATCGGGTCAAAAGGATCAAGCTGACTTGCCAGAATGCTGAATTCCAGAAGTTCATGAAATTCTTCCGGCATGGAGTTACGCGAAACGGTATCAACATCAAGAAGCTCTGCGCCGGCGAAAAGCTTGCTGACGGTCATGCGATTCATGGTAAGCGTACCGGTCTTGTCTACACAAAGCACCGTTGCAGAACCCAGTGTTTC
>JBAXBW010000023.1:0-21783 GCA_037141805.1 Chlorobiaceae bacterium
CCATCACCACCATTGTCGCCGCCACGAGCCAGCACCTCGCCATCAAACGAGGAGTGGTTGTCGGAACGGATCAGCACGCTGCCCGCCGAGGAGTTATCCTTACCGCTGACATTAATTCTGCTGTCGGAGCCAAGCAAGGTCTGTGTTGTTGACTGAAACTCCACAAGACCACCATTCGCATTGGTGTTACCGGTTGCCGCAATGGTACCAAAGTTACCGGCAAACTGGCCGCTGATGGCTACATGCCCTGTCGCCGCTCCCGCTTCCGTCGCAGAAACATCAATGCGACCGGTGTTCTGCACCACACCCACATCGCCGCCTGACAGCGACACGCTGCCACCATTCGCTACCAGCGATGTAGCCTCAAGCAAACCGCTATTATTAACAACTGAAGCAAAAATATTATGTGACTCCACGTTGCCAACCAATACAATTTCACCACCAGCATTTTTTATACTGCCACTATTCGTAACGGTTGAAGCAAACGGCTTTCCATCAGCTCCAATAATATTGTCAAGTGCTTTTCCTGAAACCGTATACGTAATTAATCCGTCACCATTAAAATCAAGTGTCATGGATTCAGCAGAGGCAAGCACAACTTTGCCAAGTTGCCCAATAATGGTTCCGCTGTTCTGTACCGAAGGGGCTACCAAAAAGCAAAAACCATTGTCAGCAATTCTGATATCTCCCTGATTGACGACAGAGGAAGAGGAGCTGGTTATTCCCTGGTTAAGGGTATTTTTACCGCTCATAAAATCATCCGCATTAATCGAAAGTGTCGTCGTCATCAATCCGGCCACATCCACTTTTGACCCCTGGCCAAATATTACGCCATTTGGATTGGAGATAAATACTCTCCCGTTTGCGGCTAATTGGCCGAGAATGCTGGTAGGATTTCCACCGGTAATGCGATTCAGGGCAATAGCCTGCTGATTTGCCTGAATAAACTGTACCCGCTCACCTGCACCAATATCAAATCCGCGCCAGTCAATTACCGCTCGTGCACTCCCCTGATTGATAAGGGTTGACGTGCCGCTCTGCGATATGGTGGCAGAGCCTTTAACGACCAAACCATCTGATGGGGTAGCAAAAGAGTGTGTCGGGTAAAAAAACAGAATCGCTCCAGTTGAAACGATACTGATCAAAGGCTTCCTCATGAAGCGCTTCAGCCGGGCAGAATGAAAAAAGTGGCGCATAAGGCGATAAATATCAATAAACGTTCAGGGAAAAAATTGGGTTTTTGCTGATTATGCAATCAAGTATTTGGCTCTTATTTACAAATGAACAGCCACATCAAAAGAGAAAACAGGATTTTCCTGCAGCGCATTATCTTTTGTATTGAGTGGCCAACCAATGTCAAAACGCACATCTGCCGGAATAACGAAATCAACAAGATGCGATACCGCACTAATGCCACAACCCCATAAATGACTGCTTTTTTCGGATCCAATAAGTGGCTGCTTTTTATAGGCATAGCCATAGTCAAGAAAAAGTGACAACTGCAAATCATCTTTATTTTCAAGAGGATTCGAACGGATTGAGGCACTTGCCATATACCCTTGTGTGCCTGATGCCTCGCCAGAAGCATAGCCATGAACCGAGTTAACACCACCAATCAACCACTCTTCACCTGCCAGCAACTTTGATGGCGACCACTGACCGGAAAATCTGAATAACGATGAAAAAATATCACTTAATGGTTGAGTACGACCAAGACCTACATTCACTTTGGTAAATGAATTACTTGCATCTGATCGACTGGCAAGGTAATCGCCGTTTGCAGTGCCATCAAGAAAATTTCCAAGTCCCTGGGCAACGCCAAGTGTTGCGAAATTTTTTCCCCCGTGAGACATCTTGTCTGCCTGGAGTTCAGCATAGAGCACACGTGTTTTGTCATAGCCTGAAAGCTGGTCTACGAGATAAAAATACTTTGTATTGGCTACCCTGAAGCCAATTGAGCCAGAAAAGCTGGAAAGCCGATCAAGATGCAGTGTATGTTTTAAATATATATCACCACTATGCTCTTCGTTCTTGATACCGAGATCGGCAAAATCCTTGCCAATAACAGAATTACCCGTGAATGCGGATATGCCGGCTACAGTTCCTGCCGTATTGAGCGGGAGCACATACCCGCCGCTCAAAAGGTGCATATTGTCACTATTGCTTCCTGTGAAATAGTTGACGGTTGCCTGTGCGCCGTCAAGTCCTGCATTGGTTAAGGCCAATTGTGTTCCAAAGCGGTTCCGGCTTACATATTCAGAGCCATAGTTATTGCTTGTGAGCGTGACCTGAAAAGGAAAGCGCTCAACAACTTTAACTCTGATATCGGTAGTACCAGTTTCTGCACCGGGAAGAAAATTTCCTGTAACAGATATATCGGAAAACATCGTATTCAGCAGCAGCAGGCCTTTTTCAAGGCGCTCAATCGTCATCGGATCAGTTCCCGAAGTCAGATATCCCTGAATAAAATCGCTGGAATAAAATCGATTTCCTTCGATAATAATCTTGCCAATGCGCCCTTCAACAACAGTTATGACGACATAACCATCTGTAATATTTTGAGGAAGGATATAGGCATTCGCCAAAACATGGCCATGCTGACGATAAATTCTCGTTACCGCATTGGCCGCTTCCCGTAATATGGCAAGATCACAAGGGTGACTGAGATAAGGCTGAAGTGTTTGCTGAAATTCAGCGGAAGAAAGGAGGGAATTTCCGGTAAAACGAAATCCTTTTACAGTTATTGTTGCCGCCGGGGTAATATTTTTTGAGGCTGAGGGCGACATCGCTGAAACAACCGGGACTGGAAAATTTTCAGTCACCGGTGAACCTTGAACTTCCGCGTAAACATTTATTCCTGAAATCAAACAGAGACCCGCAGAAAAAGAGGCAATTTTCCCTGTGTTTTTTGTTGACCGCTTATTACATGACATAAGGGTTTATTTTTTCAATTTAGAAATGAATAATATTTTTTTGAGTGGCTGATATCCGTTTATTTCGTTGAGCGTGGAATGTGCAATAATTTCCTGTCAAAAATAAGAAATGTGCGCTTAAAAAAAATTACGAAACACATAATTCGCTACTGAAGCAACCCTGCCATCTCCAAACCCAATCGCAGACACTTGCGGGCAGCCTCAACAGCCAATCCACCCTGCTCCTCACCAAAAAGCTGCCAGGGAAGCTGACATGAAGCCTCATCTCCATATTTGGCAAGCATTTTTTCGTGTGAGTCATACTTTTCAAGTTCTGGAAGAATCTGTTCAATCAATGCAGCCACATCGTATGCTACTGTCCCCTCTGAAATCAGTTGTGATAAATGCCTGCCCGGCTTGTGAGTCATGGGAGAGACACCGAAAAGCATCAGCACGGCAATGCCGGTATTTTCAAGCACGAGTATAGAGCCTGAAACGCATGAACGCCAGCGCTTGAGCGAAAAATCCTGCTCAGCTTCATTCAGAAACCCTCGCGCCAGTTCAAGACGGTACTCAACATTCTTGTCTGTTCCCATAATAACCTCCTTTTGTCGATACCTGTATACCACAGGTTTTACATCGTCATAGTAATAAAAATATCTGAATCACCCCGGGTTTCTTTTATAATGTGCCCTTCCGGTAATGTCACCATCCAGAAACAACACGGTCAAAAATCCCGTCGACAATCTGACCAAGGGCAAATCGAATTGCCTCCTGCTGAGCGACTGAGTTCCCCGCCGGATAGTCGGCAAATCCGACAAATGCTTGTGTAAACAGCACTGTTTTTTTGACTCGATCTTCCATCGTCACCTGAACAACCATGGTAATCCTGTTCGTCATGGCCCGCTCGGTTCTGCTGGAAAGCTGGCCCGGTACATCAGAAAAGGTGATGATAGCTCCTTCAAGCAGCCCGTCAGCACGGGTCATGGATGGCGTGAAGCGAAGGGCTGTTTGCGATTCGATTCTGTCGACAAGGGCTCTGGCAAGTTCCGCCCGAAACTGCGCAATACCGGCACCGGAACGGTCGTCAAAAACAGGAATTGCAATAGTGTTCAGGTGCGCAGGCAACGATCCCCCTGTAAAGCTGTAACAGCCCTGAAGAATAGCCGAAAAAAGGAAAAAAAGTATGAATGTCGTTGCATCGGCTTTTCTCATGACGATACCCGTATTAATAGGTTTGACGGTCTATCCTGTTCATTATTTTACGGAAGGGATAGGTCAGGAGCAACCCCTTTTTTTTCCCCCCATGCAAGGCTGAAAGATAAATACCTGTTTTTGAATCGCTCCAGCTTGATGCAAGTTTCACGGCAAGTCTCGCGGCAACCGACGGAGGCTGGGCAAATATATCAAGGATAGTGTTGAACGTGGCCAACTGCCTTGAGAGTTCGATCGTAGGGTTATCAGCACTGACCATGCCGGTACGAACCAGCCCTGGATGCAGCAGCATGACAGAGATTCCTGTATGTCGATACTCTTCAGCAACGGCGTAGGTAAAACGGACTATGGCTGCCTTGGTGGAACCGTAGGCGCTGATCCATGGAGTATTTGAGCCTCTGTCACTTCCGGATCCAGCCATGTTGATGACCTTTCCTTTTCTGTTTTCTCTGAGAAAATAGCTGATTGCAGCACGGCTCCCATTATAGGTTCCCTTGAGATTGGTGTCAATGACCCTTCCCCATTCATCCGGATCACTCTCGGTAATACTCCTGAAGGAATCGGAAATTCCTGCATTGTTGATAAAGCAGTCAACCTTGCCGAATCTGCCTGTTGCCTCCAGAATAAGCTGTTCCATATCAGCCATTGAGACTACATTGCAGACACAGCCATGTACTGTACCCGACGGAAATTCCGATACAGCAGCCCGAACATTGGCATAAGAGGAGGAGGTAATAACCACCTTTGCGCCTTCACGTACAAACTCACGGGCTATAGCTTTACCTATCCCTCTGGTAGATCCTGTAATGACGGCAACCTTGTGGTCGAGCAAACCCATGAAAAGCTGCTATTTTCCGTTGGCCCCGTCAACCATCACCTGAAGTTCCGGTCGACCGACTGCATACGTTTCAAGCTCAATACCCTGCTCTATCGCCTCCCAGGCCTGACGGATGCTCGCAGCACCAGCTTTTGGGCCCATGGGATGACCAAAAATACCGCGACCGGGCACAAAGCCAAAATCAACACTGCCGACTTTGCGGTACACACCTTCGAGCGTCAAGGCAGAATCGCTGCCTCCCGGAACAGGAAGTGAGCGCCGGAGATGACCGAACTCCTGCAAACACTCCTGTATATTCTCTTTGACCTCCTCTTCCGGCGTCATCATCCTGCTGCCGAATCCGGGCATGATGATGGAGTCAAGGCCAGCAAGGCGTTGCAGTTTGGTCATGACCCTTGAATGAACGCCATATTTTTCCATCCGGCTGAACGCAGCAATAAAAGGAAAATGACCGATAAGCGGCACTTTCGTATGCCTGGCAAGCATTCTGACTGCGCTGAGTCCCACTGGAAGAGCATTGATCAGCAGGGCATTGGCTCCGTTGTGGACAGCAATATCGTGCTGCTCAATCAACCGGTCAACCTCATCGGTCACATTGGCAAGGTAAATCTTTGGCTCACCGGTCTCCAGTTCCGCACTTCGTCTTGCCTCTCCCAGTACATGAGATCGCTCAATCAGGGTTGACCAGTCCACATCGGCCAGCATTTCGTCATCTTTTGCAATATCAAGCCCCCCGAGCCAGCTCTGACGGGCAATTTCAGCAAAATCAGCAGGACTGAGCCCTATATTGGGTTTGACGACACCAAAAAAGATTGGCCTGTTATAGGCTTGAAGAATATCGCGTATACCATCAATACCAAATTTGGGACCGTCAAAAGCAAGAAGGTAAGACTCCGGAAAACCGATATCAAGCAGCTTGACCACCGGCACGCCGGGAGTAAAAAAGACTCCTTCTCCACAGACTGCGGAGAGCAAATTCGGGATTTTTGTCCCGAAATTCCTATGAGGATGAGCGATAGTAACACGACAGGCGTGGACTGGCCCGGCAGCGGCATGAGTGACAGGGTAGCTGAGCGCTGGAAGCTCACCCTCTACCGTCAGGCTGATAACCTTCGCCCCATACTTCGAACGGAAATCTTCGTCATGACCAACACGTCTCCACTGTGCCGTAGATTGTTCACTGCAAAAGTGGGCAAGAGCCACCTCAATATCTCCCACGCACTCCAGGTAATAATCGAGCGTCAGGTAGTCAGCCATGTCAAGCTGCTCCCTTGATGCAAAAAAACCTTTAATATCCTCTCTGTTCATAGAAAAACATCATACGCCCCTGTCCTGTCATGCAGCAAGTTGCTCAAGGGTATCCATTAACAAAATCGAACGTTGATAGTAATACGTTATCCTTCGGCCTTTATGGTATTGAAATAGTCGTAGGCATCCTTCGGGCTCATCTGCTCATGCACCACCTTGTTAACGGCTTTCATCATGGCAAGAGGTGAATCACTCTGAAAAATATTGCGGCCCATATCAACACCAGATGCACCTTCATCAATGGCATTGCGTGACATCGTCAGCGCTTCAAGCTCAGGAAGTTTCTTGCCGCCAGCCATGACAATCGGCACTGGACATGAGGCCGTAATAGTGTCAAAATCTTCCGGCACATAATAGGTCTTGACAATCTGTGCACCGAGTTCGGCAGCCATACGGCAGGCAAGCCGGAAATATTTGGCATCACGGACCATATCCTTGCCAACAGCAGTCACTGCCATGGTTGGAATGCCATAACGCAGGCCCATATCGACCAGACGTGTCATATTATGTATTGATCGGGTCTCGTACTCCCCGCCAATGAATATCTGGAGGGTGATGGCCGCAACATTCATACGAATGGCATCTTCAATATCGACTGCAAGCTCTTCATCGGAAAGCTCCTTGAGAATACTTGGACCTCCACTGCAGCGCATGACAACCGCCCTGGTAAGGCTCGGAGGAACAGTCGTGCGCAAAATACCACGGGTCAGCATGATGGCATCGGCATAAGGCATCAGCGGCACAATATTGACATCCGGACGCTCAAGGCCAGTGGTTGGCCCCTGAAAGTAACCATGATCGATAGCAAGCATCACGGTTTTGCCTGTATCTGGTCGAAATATTCTTGAGAGCCGATTCTTCATGCCCCAGTCAAGAGAGTGTGCTCCCTTGAGGAAGAATCCGTAGTTGTTGACAGGGGTGTCAAGGTAATACTCTTTGGCCTGTTTGTCTTTATCGTATTCTGCCATGATAGACGATCTCCTCTTTTCTGTTATGATTGTTAATCTCTACTCTCTCTGTCGTTCAGCGGAGCGCAGCGGCGATATTGCCGCCATCCACCGTGGTAATTGATCCGGTCGTCCTGATTTCAAGCGCAAGATGCACAAAGGCTTCTGCGACATCTTCAGCGGTCACTTCAAGCTGCAGAAGATTCCCGGCCATGTACTCACGCTCACTCAAACCGCGCGCAGTTGATCGGGCCTTGATCATCTCTTCGGTAAGCAGTCCGCTACGAATACGATCCGCATTGATACCGTTTGCACGGATACCGTCACGACCGTGATCAAGCGCATACTGACGCACAAGAAACATGGTCGCGGCTTTAGCGAGACCATAAGGACCAAAATCGGGACCGGGATTGACCGCCTGCTTTGAAACATTGAACAGCAAGACCCCACCTGTTCCTTGCAGTTTCATAACCCTGACTGCCTCCTGGGCAATAGAGTGGTGTTGAAAAAAGTTAAGTTCAAAACTTTTTCGGAGCAGATCGTCGGAAACGTCGCCGATACGGCCCTGAATGGCAGCTCCGACATTGGAAACAATAATATCCACTCCACCGAAACGGCGACAGGCGGCATCGAACGCCGAACGGACATCTGTCCTGGAGGTAACGTCACAGGTCAGGGTAAGGACGTTGCCACCAAGCTCCTCTGCTGCCCTGTCGAGGGATTCTCTGGTCAGGTCAAGAAGAACCAGCTCTGCCCCTTTCTGGCGGAAGGCTTTAGCTGTAGCAAGACCTATGCCGCTTGCAGCCCCGGTAACCATAACGACTTTGCCTGCAAAGACTCCAAGATGGACCTTGTTCATTTTAGCCTGTTCCATGTCCCAGTACTCTATCTCAAATGCTTCACGGTCACTGATGGTTTCAAAGGCGCCAAGTGATTCGGCATCAAGAATTGCTGACGCGGTACAGGTTGCTATATCGGCATTGACTGCTGCAGATGCTGCGGTTTTACCAAGTCCAAAAAGACCGAGACCCGGCACCAGCACTACTCTTGGCAAAGGGTCAAGCATCGTTACCGGCATATCGGAAGCCTGCTGTTGTATGGTAAAGTACTCGGTATATGCTTGACAGTAATCCCGGACTGCCTCATGAACCGCTGCCTTGAATCCAGGAATATCAGTGGCATCCGGAGCCGGAACAATGAGCGGCTTGTTTTTGGTCCGGATAATAAAGTCAGGTGTCATGGCGCCCTTTTGGCTCATGCGCACCAGATCAGCACTGTTGACATAATCAAGAATATCGGCAGAGGTACGGAAATCAAGGATGAACTGATGGTACTCGCGCGTACCCGAAGCCTTTTCCTCAACACAAGCGCCCCTGATGACGGGGGCCGTCACGTCTACTGAAGCAATTGTCGCTGGCAACAATACCGATGAAAAGTTTTTTCTGCCAGACACAGCAATCCGCTCTTCAAGCAGACTAACCGCTTCAATCATTCGACTATAGGCTTCCCGGGCAGTTGAACCGAAAGTAACCAAACCGTGCTTCTGAAGCACCAGCCCTTTTATCTCCGGGTTTGCCTCATAAACACTGGCTGCCGACCGGGCAAGTCCTAGACCTGGCTTGATATAGTGAACTGAGCCAAAACTCTCACCGAGCGTTTCGCCGCAGAGCCTGACTCCGTCGGGCTGATTACTGAGCGTCAGCAGGGCGAATGAGTGAGTATGAAGAATAAACCTGTGCGGCAGGAATGCGTGAAGGAGTGTTTCAATCGAAGGTGTCAGCCTTTTCTCTGCCATGTGATCATTCAGGGTGAACATGTTCAACAACAACAGATATTTGAACTCTTTGGTTGAAAAACGCCGCAGGGCCTCTTCGCTGATACTGTTGTTATGACTGAACAGCTCAACAAGTTTACGCAGGGGACCTAATCTGAGGGGTGTATAGTCCAGAGCGGTAACCCGACTCAAATCGACTCCACTTGCCTTGATCAGGAGCACTTCCGCGCGATTGCCAACCATATCAACCAATTCACACTTGACCGAGGTATTACCCCCGCCATGCATCACCAGTGAACTTTCACGGCCAAGAAGACGGGATGCATAGACCAATTCGGCCAGTTCAGACTGCATCTCAGGTAAGCTGCACTGCTCTTTGACGAAGCATTGAAGCTCAGCGTCGTTCCAAAGATTCTGCATAAGTGGTCATACTTCTGACGCCGGAAAACGACGTATATTTTTAAAAATACGGACATGCAAGAAAGTCACACGGGGCTCAGATTCTGCCTTTTTTTTTCTTTTCATGCCACCCTTCAATAAGAAATCCGGAACTGTAAATAATGAGAAAACCAGGAATCACTACTCCGAGAAAAGTAATCTGGTCACCTATAGTCTGCAACTGTCCGGAAGACCAGATCATCCACACGAGCACATACCATGCCGGGCCAACGAACAAAAATGCTGTATTCCAAAGTCGTTTAAAACTGTATTTCATAACTGACCATCAATCCTGAGGTTGCGTTCATTGAGTTTTTCCAGGATAATCCTGACCAGATACTGCAACGCGTTGATCACATAAGTAAAATAAGCCAGAAAGGCATCCCAGATAAGCACCTTCTGTGGATAGCCAAACCAGGCCAGGAAAAAATAGAGCAGGTGAAATGAAGCCGCGACAGTGCTTCCGACATCTTCCCAAAAAAACTCTTTGGAGTAGACCCATTTATCAAAAATCTCTTTTTCAAAAAACATCCCCGTGATAAACAGGAGAGCGAAAAAAAGCGTCTTGAAAAGAATGGCCAGACTGACCCAGTAGAAACTGGTGACGAAAAGATCATTGGCATAGAGTGCCGTTATGGTCAAGCCCGCAATAAAAAAGAGAAATTGTATAGGCGCAAGAATAATCTGAATGTCGGTCCAGACTGATGCGTTTCTTTTGACAAGCTGTTCTGGGGTATAGCGCGGCATCTTTTTTTACGCTTGACTGATAAAATTCGACTAACATCCCGGGTATCAGGCCGACACGTTCATCTTAAACGGATGGAATATAGTAAAATTGAAGAGAGAGAAAAAGCTTCGAATAAGAGAGAAGTCGATGGCTGTATCTGAACAACCTGCACAACAGGTTATTTATTGAGCGGAACTATATTTCGGTGTCGTGATATTTGAAGACTGGTAAATAAAATGTAAATTCTTGGCCAATTAGCTGTTAAATGACCATTTGGTGGTCTGAGAATTTGCTCAATGATCTACTATAATCCATTGAAACCCAAAGTGAACAACTATGAAAGCTTCTCGTTTCATCCTCACCGCTCTGCTCTCGACATTGCTTTCCACTGGTGCCATGGCTGCCGATGTCGTCAAAATTGCCATTACAGGGCCATTCTCAGGCGGATCTGCCCCAATGGGCCTCTCTATGAGAGACGGCGCCAAACTGGCTATTTCCCAGATTAATCAGAGCGGCGGTATTAACGTCGGCGGCACCAAAATGAAAATTGAGCTCATTGAGCGGGATGACGAGGGTAAAAACGACCGTGGCGCTCTGGTTGCCCAGGAGATATCGGCTATGGGCGATATTTCAGCCGTCATCGGCACGGTCAATACCGGTGTTGCCGTCATGGGTGACAAGTATTACGTTGAAAAGGGAATCGTTAAAATTATCACTCCCGCAGCAGGCAGCGCCTCCATGACACAGTGGAGCAAAGTCGGCACAAAAGATTTGCCTATTTTCCGTTTCGCCGCCCATGACGGCATTCAGGCCCAGATGGTGGTAGAGCAGGCTATCCGGCTTGGGCTCAGGAAGGTTGCTATCTTGCATGACGCGACCAACTATGGGGTTTCAGGACGCGACGACCTTATCGAACAAATCAAAAAACAGGGAGGAAAACTCAAAGTGGTTGCCATCGAAAAATTTGCCATCGGCGATAAAGATATGACCGGGCAACTTATCAAGGCCAAAGTCTCTGGCGCCCAGGCAATTCTTATATGGGGTATTGGCCCCGAACTGGCCGCAGTAGCCTCAGGCAAAGAGAAGCTTGGGTTTAAGGTTCCAATGATTGGCGGATGGACGCTATCGATGAGTAATTTCATCGATACCGCTGGAGCCGCCGGTAACGGAGCGCTTATGCCTCAGACTTTCATTGAGGATGAGTCGATACAGAGGGCCAGGCCATTCATTCAGGCCTACCATAAAGCATACGGTGTTGCAAAAATTCCCTCTCCAGTTTCTGCCGCACAGGGTTACGATGCGACAATGTTGCTTGCCGAAGCGATTCATGAGGCTGGCTCCACCAAGCCTGCGCTGATAAAGGCATCATTGGAAAATCTCAAGACCACCGTCAAAGGTGCCATCGCCGACTGGAAAAAACCCTGGTCAAAATGGGATCCTTCTAATGTAGAAACACATGAGGCATTTCGCAGAACGAACACGGTAATGGGGAAGGTGAAGAACGGACGCGTTGTGCTGGCTAACCCATCGGAAAAAGGAGTGCTTGAGGGAAAAAAGACCAAGTAAAACCTGATCTTGTAAACATGCGCATAACAAGCAACCATGAACGCAGAATTATTAGCTTTGATCCAGATGGCTGTAGGTGGCGGTCTTATGGGAATGGCTTACGCTTTGGTGGCTTACGGCTTCCAACTGACTTATGCCGCTGGCAAAGCGGTTAACTTCGGACAAGGCGAGCTTGTTATGCTTGGCGCGTTTATAGGGCTCTCTCTCGCTGGTATCGGTCTTCCATATTGGGCTGCAGTACCAGGAGCAATGGTAGCTGGTGCTGCACTTGGATGGTTTGTTGAGCGCGCTGCAGTCCGACTGGCGTTGCAGCAACGCAATGAGGGCTGGATTCTGCTCACGATCATCGTAGGTCTTTTTGGTGTGTCTGCTGCAGAAAACATCTGGGGCCGAGAGGACAAACCATTTCCTGTGCCATGGCCTGACGGAGCGCTTGAGTTTTTCGGAATTTCAGTCACTTGGCCGGAATTGGCCATAGCAGCGGGTGCTTTGGGCATGATGGCTCTTGTAGAACTTGCCAAACGCTACACAATGCCCGGTATTGCCGTTCAGGCAGTAAGCGCTGATCCTGACTCGGCCGAGTTATGCGGTATTCGCTCCAAGTCGGCAATTTCGCTCTCATGGGCGGTCTCAGGAGCGGCTGCGGCATTTGCCGGAACGATAATTGCTCCTGTGACAACTGTCGGTCCAACCATGGCTGCAGCATTAACTCTCAAAGCGTTTTCTGTCGCAGTAGTCGCAGGTCTCGACAGCGGATTTGGCCTTGTTCTTGCGGGAATTGCTTTGGGATCCGCAGAAAATCTCTCCGGCTTTTTGCTCGGGAGCGGATGGCGTGAGGCGCCCGGCCTTATCCTGCTCATTCTCGCCTTGGCGCTTCGTCCACAGGGAATCTTCGGTAAAAAAATCATCCGTAAAGTCTGAGGAGAAAGAGATGCTCTTCCATGTCAATCTGGCTCTAAGGGAGAAAACAGCGGAACGGATCATGCGCTTGACTCTCTTCTCCGGTCTGGCTACCCTGCCGATGATCTGGCACGGTGAATACGCGCTCGGACTGCTTACATTGATGGCCGTCTATGGTGTGCTTCTCATAGGTCTTGATGCAACTGTTGGATACCTTGGACAGATCAACCTTGCCCAGGCGGCATTGTTCGGACTCGGCGCATACGGCACGGCTCTGGCAATTCAGGCGGAGGTTTCGCTGCCTCTTGCCTTGTTGGTGGGCATCGCGGCAGCTTTGATTCCTGGAGTTGCACTTGCACTTCCAGCCTTGCGACTGGAGGGTCCGCAGTTTGCGCTTTCTACGCTCTCTTTCGCTACTTTGTCGGTCATATTCCTCAACGAATCAGAATCGGTCACCAACGGGGCCCTGGGCCTGTCGATCATCAGACCGTCACTGCTCAATATCCTTCTGGACTCGACCCGCTTTTACTGGCTCTGCCTCATGGTTTTGTTTGTTGCCTGGTGGGCATCACAGCTCTTGCTTCGATCCCGCTTTGGTCTCGCCATCGAGGCCTTGCGGGACTCCCCAACCGCCACAGACGCCCTGGGAATAGGCACCCTTCGCCACAAGGCGCTGGCTTTTGCGTGGGGAAGTGCTTTAGCCGGGCTCGCCGGAGCATTGCATGCTTTAAATTTCGGATACCTGCAACCCGCAGCTTTCGGATATGACCTGATGGTCATACTGCTGCTTGGCACTGTGTTCGGTGGCCGCCGGAACCAATGGGGGGCTTTTACCGGAGCAGCAGTTATTACCCTGTTGCCGAACCTCCTGTCAAACAGAACACTGTTTTCCTTCCTCGTCACCCTGGGATGTCTTCTTGCCATTGTCCCGCCAATCCGGGCACTTTTCTCCCGAAAAACACCCTCTTTCCGCCAAACAGCTCCAGTGGCAGCTATGTCGGTAGCTCTTGTTTTGGCACTGTTCGCATCCAACGTAGAAGAGTGGCGAAAGGGCATATTTGCACTTTTCCTTTTTGCCGCAGTTGTTGGCCTTCCCGACGGGATCGCTGGGGCCGTGACTGCCATTCTTCGCAAGTTGATACGCTTTGCACCTGACCCTCTTCCAGTTGCATCAGGAGGGATACAGCCAGCAAACAGCTCTGCCGGACTTGCTTTGCAAGCGTCGAAACTCCGCAAATCTTTCGGTGGCGTAAAGGCCGTGGATAACGTCACACTGAAAATAATGAAAGGCGAAACACACGGCTTGATCGGTCCAAACGGATCAGGCAAAACAACGTTAGTGAACCTGATATCAGGTCTCTACAAGCCGGACAGTGGCTCTGTGGAAATTTTCGGAGTACGTCCGATACCAGGAAGCCTTATGTCTGCATTCTTGGCTGGCTCGGCGAGAACCTTTCAAAACCTCCAGCCATTCTCCGGATTGACTGCATTGGAGTCAATTATGGTTTGTCAGCGAGAAGGCGGAATATCCGAGGCTATGGGTTGGCTGAATACTGCAGGTCTTCAGGAAAAAGCCCGCCTCCGTTGTTCAGAGATGTCATACGGTGACTTGCGCTTTCTTGAAATTGCGCGGGCTCTTGCAACACGACCATACGTCCTGATGCTCGACGAACCTGCTGCAGGGATGTCAAAACCTGACATTATCAGACTTGTTGATCTGGTCACCTCAATCAAACGCGCCGGCATAACGATTCTTCTCATCGAGCACCATCAGGACGTTATTGCAGAACTGTGCGACCTGGTCACCGTGATGGATGGAGGCCAGCTTATCGCTCAGGGAACTCCAGAACAGGTACGTCGCAACAAGAAAGTGATTGAAGCCTATCTGGGAAGCGACGAAACTGCAACACAAGCAAAGAGTGAAATGAGGACTCAATTATGCTGAAAGCAGAAAACCTCTGCGCTGGATACGGCGGTGACGATGCCATACGGGAAATTTCGATAGAGGTCGTCGAAGGATCATGTGTCGCATTGGTAGGGGCCAACGGCGCCGGAAAGAGCACCCTGGTAAAATCCCTCTGCGGGCTGCTCACCCCAAGCAAGGGCAAAATATTTTTTGACGAAAAAGAGATAACAGAGCTTCCCGCCAGTGAGATTGCAAGACGTGGTCTTTGCCTTTGTCCTGAGGGTCGACGCGTGTTTGCTCCTCTCACCGTCGAGGAAAACCTGCTTCTTGGAGCCTATCCCCGCCTGCCCTCTTTCGGACCATTCCGCAAGGCGGCCTCCGGTGAACTCAAACGCATTTACGACATGTTTCCAAAACTTGAAGAGCGTCGCTCTCAGCAAGCTGGAAGCCTTTCTGGCGGAGAACAGCAGATGCTGGCAATAGGCCGCGTCCTCATGGCCCGGCCACGTCTTATGATCCTCGACGAACCATCAATGGGACTCGCGCCTGTGGTGGTCAAGGAGGTATTCAAAGCTATCCTTTCACTACGCAACTCAGGAATAACGATCCTCCTCTCCGAACAATTCGCCAGAAGTGCCCTTGCCATATCAGATAATGCTTACATAATAGAACGGGGAAGGGTCGTGCTTGAGGGCTCCAGCACTGATCTTGCGAAAAATCCCGGGGTGATTGAGGCTTACCTTGGATAAGACATTATTTTATCAGATATAAAAACTCTTGACACTGTACACTTTAATCCAATGCTGAACGACACGTTTACCACTTTTTCCGCAATGGCATTTGCCCTGAAGCTGCTTGGTCTGCGCAGTCACAGCCGAGAGGAACTTGAGCGGAAACTCTTCAGGAAGGGATACACCATGGAGAGTATTGAACCGGTACTGGAAACGCTGACAAAACGGGGGGTGTTGGACGACTGGATATTCAGCATGGAGCTGATCAGAAGCAAATCGAGGCAGAGGCCTGCCGGAAAAATCAAAATGCGGGCAGAACTTCGAAAAAGAGGTATTTCGGATGAGATAATCGAACAGCTCCTCAAAGAGTATCACAGTGAAGAGTTCTGCATGCGGGCTGCAGAAAAGAAAATCGGCTCACTGCGTGGCACAAGCAACACTGAAAAAAAAAAGAAACTTGAGATTTTCCTGCACAACCGGGGGTTTGCATGGCAGGAGATTCAAGTGGTGCTCAGGCGTTTTTTTCAGTCTGGCTCGAACGATGAAGAACCCTTTCAGGAGAGCTCTTCATGAACCAGTGTGCCAATTTTTTCACCACGCAACAATCTGGTTAAATTACCTTTCTGGTTCATGTTCATGACCACAATGGGCAACGCATTTTCACTGCAAAGGGTGATAGCCGTCATATCCATAACCCGAAGGTTTTTACGAATCACCTCAAAATATGATATATCAGGAAATAATTGTGCGTTGGAATTTTTTTCGGGATCAGAATCATAGACACCATCAACTCTGGTGCCTTTGACAATAATATCAGCCTCAATCTCGATCGCCCTCAACGAGGCGGCAGTGTCGGTGGTGAAGTAAGGGTTTCCGGTTCCTGCGCCAAAAATAACAACCCTTCCCTTTTCAAGATGACGAACAGCCCTGCGCCGTATAAACGGCTCGGCCATCTGCTCCATTTTTATAGCCGTCTGAAGACGGGTAAAGACCCCCTTGCGCTCCAGTGCATCCTGAAAGGCCAAAGAATTAATCACTGTTGCCAGCATACCCATATAGTCTGCCTGCACACGATCCATTTTTGCTGCGGCTTCAGACATCCCACGAAAGATATTGCCTCCACCAATGACGATAGCAATTTGAGCACCCATATCTCTGGCCTCCCTGATTTCATCGGCATAACGTTCAAGCATATCAGGGTTAATGCCGTAGCCATCTTCTCCGGCAAGTGCTTCACCACTCAATTTCAGCAGAATGCGCTTGTATTGGAGCATATTCTTACCCTCCGGAAAAAATGGTTAATAAAAAAGCCGCGATAATTTATGTACAAAAAAAAGCCTCGAACAACGAGGCTTTTTTTTTACTCTCCCAACTGGTAGCGAACAAATCCAATCACATCGACCGTTGCCTGATGCTTTTTTCGGAATTCGCTGAGCACTTCAGATACCTTGAGTTTATCGTCTTTAATGAAGGATTGCTCACTGAGCACGACATCCTGGTAATACTTTTCAAGTCTTCCTGTAACAATCTTGTCGACAAAAGCCTCCTTCTTGCCCTGTTCGAGCGCCTGTTGCCGGTAGATTTCGGACTCTTTGGCAATGTAATCGGCGGGAACATAAGAGCGGTCAACAACAATCGGAGCGGCAGCAGCAATCTGCATGGCAAGATCTTTCGCCAACTCCCGAACAACATCAGGCTTATCAGTATCAATCTGAATGATGGTGCCAAGTTTCGCGCCCGGATGGATATAGCCCTCAACAAGCCCGTCTGGAGCATTAAAAAAAGCAAGTCGCTTGAGATTGATCTTTTCACCAAGCTTGCCGGTCATGGTTTTCATGGCATCGTCTACTGTTTCGCCGCTATAGGCTTCGCCAAGCGTCAACGGCAATAAAGCTTCGGGTGAGGTGCTGGAGTTTGCCAGCGCAAGATCACCAAGCGCTGCTGTAAAACCGGTAAAGTCTTCACCGCGTGCAACAAAATCAGTTTCACAATTCAGTTCAAGAATAACGCCACTCTTGTGGTCTGGAGTCAACGTAATACTGACCATCCCCTCGCGGGCATCCCGATCTGCACGTTTGGCGGCAAGCGCTGCCCCTTTCTTGCGCAGATAGTCGATAGCCTGCTGTATATCCCCTCCAGTTTCATCAAGGGCCTTTTTGCAGTCCATCATCCCTGCACCTGTTCTATCACGAAGATTTTTTACATCTTTTGCTGAAGTCTGGCTCATGTAACTTTTACTATTTTGCTCTTATGTTAATATAAATGCTGATTATTCGCTGATCTCTTCCTTTTCGCCATCGGCGTCACCTGCACCATCGGCATCCACCTCAACTTCATCCATCTCGGCAAGCACCTCATTTTCAACCTTCAGCTCACGTGCCTTGATAACGATATCAGCGACAGCCTTGACCATAAGCTGTATGGAACGAATAGCATCATCATTTGCCGGAATCACATAATCGACCAGCTCAGGATCGCAGTTAGTATCGACCATCGCAATAATGGGAATACCGAGAGAACGGGCTTCCTTGATGGCAATATGCTCTTTCTTGATGTCAACGATGAAAAGGGCGGCAGGAAGTCTTGTCATCGTCGCAATACCACCGAGAATCCTCATGAGCTTCTCTTTTTCTCGTCCAAGCATGAGTCGCTCTTTCTTTGTAATCATATCATAAGTCCCATCAGTAGCCATGCGGTCAATAGAGTTCATGCGCCTGATGCTCTGACGGATCGTCTGGAAGTTGGTCAGCATACCGCCCAACCAACGCTCACAGACATAGGGCATACCTGCACGCTCTGCCTGCTCGGCAATAATATGTTTGGCCTGTTTTTTCGTACCGACAAACATGATCTCCCTGCCTGTCTGGGCAATAGCATCAAGTGCCTTGAGAGCCTCATCAGCAAGAACAACTGTTTTCTGCAAATCAATAATATGAACACCGTTTTTCTCCATGAAAATGTACGGCTTCATTTTTGGACACCAGCGACGTGCAAGGTGACCGAAGTGGACTCCTGCGCGGAGCATCTCTTCAAGCTGGAAATGTGACATAGCTAAGTTACTTATGATTTAGTTATTCCTCTATCATCCCTGTACATTCCGGTATCCGGCCCAAAAGGCCGGACACTTCCGAAAAGCTTTATCTGAAGAGTTTTCAGAATAAGATGATATGCGAAGTTGTGATCTGAAATAGTTTACGAAAACGATAGAGCACCAGATTAACGCTTTGAGAACTGGAAACGTTTGCGGGCTTTTTTACGTCCAAATTTTTTCCGCTCAACCATACGGGGATCTCTGGTCAGAAGCTTCTCTGTTTTAAGTATGGCCCGAGCGGCCTCATCAAATTCGGTAAGAGCACGAGCAATAGCAAGACTTACAGCACCTGACTGGCCGCTGACACCACCGCCCTGAACATTGACCTTGATATCAAACTCTTCCGTTTTTTCAGTAATCACGAGAGGTCTGAGTGCTTGCTGGCGCTTGAATTCATCTTTGAAATACTCTTCCACCGGCAGCTTGTTAATAATAACCCGGCCTTTTCCCGGAGTCATAAAAGCTCGGGCCACCGAGGTTTTACGGCGACCTACTGTATCAATAACCTCTTTCATTCCCAATGCGTTAATATTTAGTTTACTTTCATTTCAACAGGAGACTGCGAAGCATGCGGATGCTCCGCGCCTGCATAAACCTTGAGTTTTCTGAAAAGCTGACGACCAAGATTGTTGTGGGGCAACATTCCCCAGACAGCATTTTCAACAATCCTCTCCGGTTTTTTCTTCAGAAGATCTTTTACATGATCAACCTTGACGCCACCAGGATAATGGGAGTGCGAAAAATAGCTTTTCTGCTCTTCCTTTTTGCCGCTGAGCGCAACTTTTTCGGCATTCGTTACCACAATAAAATCACCAGTATCGATATGTGGAGTAAACTGCGGCTTGTGCTTGCCCCTCAGGACTTTTGCAATCTCGGAAGCCATCCGGCCCAACACCTGACCCTCGGCATCAACAACATACCACTTACGATCAACGTCTGCAGGTTTAGCCGAATATGTCTTAAAACTTAACGTCTTGCTCATGCTCTTACTATGGATTAACTGGTCTTTTCCGAAAAATAAAGTCCAACAATGTAAATTATTCCACTTAATTCTACAAATTATACATTATATCTCAAGTTGAATTCTGGAAAGAGCCTGTATCAATTTTATTACAAAGACCGCCCTCTGTTCTTATGAAGCCATTAATTGCTCTGGTAGGCCGCCCGAACGTCGGCAAATCTACCCTGTTTAACCGAATCCTGCGCCAGCGAAGCGCCATTGTCGACCCAACCCCCGGAGTTACGAGAGACCGGCACATTGCCGAGGGTGAATGGCAGGGCAAACAGTTTCTTCTGATGGATACAGGCGGATACAACGCAGATGGTGACATCATCAGCAGGGCAATGCTCGAGCAGACGCTGATGGCCATCCGGGATGCCGACATTATCATCTTTCTTGCCGATGTGCGCGCAGGCCTCTCTTATGAAGATCTCGAACTTGGACGCCTGCTGCAGCGTACTTTCCACCACAAGCAGCTCTTCTTTGCAGTCAACAAAGTTGAGTCTCCGCAACTCTCCCTTGATGCTGAATCGTTTATCCGCACCGGATTTACAAAACCCTGGTTTATTTCGGCAAGAGACGGGAGCGGAGTTGCCGATATGCTTGACGATATCCTGGAGTCATTGCCTGAGACGGAAAAAGAGCCTGATACCGGGGACGCTGCTATCCAGCTCGCGGTGGTTGGACGTCCCAACGTGGGAAAATCAAGTTTTGTCAATGCCCTGCTTGGTTCAAACCGCCTGATAGTCTCCAACATACCTGGCACCACACGCGACGCTATCGACAGCCGCTTTATGCGCAAACAGCAAGAGTTCACGCTGATTGATACCGCCGGGCTGAGAAAACGCACAAAAATAGATGCCGGTATCGAATATTACAGCTCACTGAGAACCGAAAAGGCCATTGAACGATGCGATGTTGCCCTGGTGATGCTTGATGCCGCGCCTGGTATAGAAAAGCAGGATATGAAGATTATCAATATGGCGGTTGAACGCAAAAAAGGGGCGCTGCTGCTTGTCAATAAGTGGGATCTGATTGAAAAGGATTCTAAAACCAGCAAGATATATGAAGAGAATCTGAGGATGAGCATGGGCAACCTCTCTTATGTTCCTGTCGTTTTTATTTCAGCCTTGACCAAAAAGAACCTCTACCGGGCAATCGACATGGCACAGGAGATCAGCCGCAACCGCGCCCGAAAAATCAGCACCAGTGTGCTCAATAAATTCCTTGAAGAGGCGCTGTCGCAGACACACGCTTCCACAAAAACGGGCAAAGAGTTGAAGATCAAGTACGTCACACAGATCAATGCTGCATGGCCGGTCTTCGCTTTTTTCTGCAACGATCCCCTGCTGGTGCAGAGCAATTTCAGGAAGTTTCTGGAAAAGAAGCTCCGGGAACATTTCAGCCTTGAAGGCGTACCGGTTTCGATGCGTTTTCTTCAGAAATAACAGCATGAAGCAAATCAACCATAACATTTCTATTTTTTCTGCAATATCAAACTCTACACTTTATGTCTACAGTACATGATGAATCAACACATTCATCCTGCAACCATCATCAAGGCAATGGACACTCAGCGCACTCATCCTGCAGCCATGGCCATCATCATGGTAAAGAAGAATCTTGCAGCCACCATGAACGGCCGCTAAATCAGGTAAAAAACATCATCGCCGTTGCCTCAGGAAAAGGCGGAGTGGGAAAATCAACCTTTGCCGTCAATCTTGCCATCAGCCTTGCTGAAACAGGCGCAAAAGTCGGGTTGATTGACGCTGATCTTTACGGTCCGAGTATTCCAACCATGTTCGGGCTTCTCAACACTAAACCGGAAATGGCGGGAAAAAATCTTGTCCCCCTGGAAAAGTTCGGCGTCAAACTGATGTCCATCGGGTTTCTGATTGATATCGATACCGCTGTCATCTGGCGCGGCCCCATGGCCTCCAGCGCCATTAAACAGTTTATCAGTGACGTCGATTGGCAGGAACTTGATTACCTGATTTTCGACCTTCCGCCAGGTACCGGAGATATTCAGCTTACGATTGCCCAGACCATTCCCCTGACCGGCGCTGTTATTGTCACCACTCCCCAGGATGTTGCCATTGCCGATGTTTCAAAAGCGCTCGGCATGTTCCGCAAGGTCAATGTCCCGATTCTCGGACTGGTAGAAAACATGAGTCACTATGAACTTCCTGATGGCACCAAAGACTTTATTTTCGGCAGTCATGGAGGAGAAAAATTTGCCAAAATCCAGGGTATTTCGTTCCTTGGTTCAATCCCTATCGACAGGGCTGTGCGCGAAGGCGGCGATAGTGGCTCCCCCTGTATACTCACTCACCCTGATTCGGCAACCTCGAAAGCCATCAAACAGGCTGCAACAGAGCTGGCCCGACAGGTTTCAATAACGAATGCAAGGCAAACAGAGGAACTATCTTA